>JALZUP010000163.1 GCA_023301505.1 Robiginitomaculum sp. | reverse complement strand
TTGTTTGTTTGTTATGCGACTTTAATGAATGCTTTATTTCCTGCACGCAAAGAGGGGGTGTGTATAGCATCATCTATATCTCTCCAATAAAAATAACCCTCAGAAGATTTCGCCCAATAGAATATATGAGCGAATATCGTAATATCACCCACTACATTATAAGGGCATTTAACTTCTATATCATTAGATAAATTAATCACCCGCTCTCTTACTTTAGGTGTAAATAGGTCTAGGACATCTTGCACTCCACTAAGGTCTACCTCTTCATTATCTGTTATTTCTACGCTCATATTAATTTATTGTTTGTTACTCACTACCTTTAGTTTCAGCCAGCTCAATAATTCTCTTAAGAGCCAGCTTTAATCCTCGCTCAGTCTTGAACTTATAGCCACTGTGCCAATTAACTAAATCAGTGGTTACATCACCAAGAGGTACGTGTAAGTCAATACCAAAAGGCAATTCTTGATTTATTACGATACTATGGAGAAAGTACTCTCCCGTACACTCGTAGTGGTAATCAATATCTATTGAGTGAGTACCTTTGCTTGTTTTGATTTCGTATGTTTTTGTCATACTTAAATTATACCGCATATTCAAATACATGTCAAGATAAAACAATCCCACTACTCAAATTAATGAATAATGGGATTGCCGATCTCATGAGCAAACACAAGAAACTGTATTAGTAATAAAACTAAACATGAATATGAAATTCTATTATAACATGGAATAATGAGAAGTCAAGAGGAAATGTGTTAAAAGTTAATAACTTGATCTGAGAACTCACTATCCATAAATAGCTCATGTGCAGGACTTCCTTTAGCACAGTATATATCCAGTTCAACATGTTTTAAATTACCCAGATCGGTTAGATTACATACATTCCCTCTCAGAAATATAGTCCCATACACACTTTCCAACTTGCCCAGTGAGGTCACACTAGCACCAACTAAATTAAGCCAGCTACCATTACGATCTTTACCTACTGATTTTAAATTACCCAGTGAAGTGAGTTGGGAAGCACCGCCTAAGTACAGAAACCCACCCACAGTTTCTAGTTCACCTAGTGAAGTTATATTAGTGTATAAACTCAAATCTAAATCACCCTCATGATGTTTATTACAACTTACATATTCATCAAAGTATTCTGGTGTCACACTGTACACATTAGTTCTTTCCAATTCCTTGGATCTAACAATCTCTCTACTATTTTTGTACCAGATGTATTTCATGATGGTGTTGTTTGATTAGTAGTTCTGATGCCACACTTGATCTTTGAATTTAGAATCCATGAGGTGTTCGTAGAGGGTCGTCCCTTTGTCACAATGTATATAACTTCCTTCCATATATTCTAGTTTACCCAGTGATGTTATTTCAGAATCTCTTAAATCTAAACCACCGCTCACTCCCTTAAGGTTACCTAATGAAGTGAGTTTCGAAAATCTTAAATCAATCCATCCACTAACAGTTTCTAGCTTACCGAGTGAGGTGAGATTCAACCCATATAAATTTAAATCACCTTTATAGTGAGTCTGGTTGCCGATATAGTCATCAAAGTATTGTTGTGTCATTTCTTTGAAAATAATTCTATTCCTTTCCATGTCATATGACTTCACAATCTCTCTACTATTTTTATACCATATATAATACATGATGGAGTAGTATAGTGATTAATATGGTTTGTCAAGAAGGATTAAGATATGATGCCACTCGATCTACAAACTTACTGTTTATGAGTAGTTTATGAGTATCACTATCCCTTGTACAGAATATGCTACCTCCCACCTGTTCTAATTTACCCAGATCAGTGAGGTTGGTTCGCCTTAAATCCAAATTAAAACCTACTGATTTTAAATTACCCAGTGAGGTGACATTGGTTCTTCTCATAAAAATACTAGTACTCGCATGTTCTAGTTTACCCAGTGATTTTAGATGTGTAGTATTATCCAAATCAATCCATCCACCCACATGTTCTAGTTTACCCAGTGAGGTGATCTTAGTGTACATTAAATTTAAATCACCTTTATAGTGAGTCTGGTTGCCGATATGATCATCATAATATTCTGGTGTTAATCGGTGAATATCTGTCATTTCTATGTCATATGTTGCGACATACATTCTGTTATTTTTAAACCATCTGTAACTCATGATGGGATTGTATAGGAATGGTGTTGGTTTGTCAAGAAGGGATTAAAGTGGTATTACTTGATTTCTGAATTTACTATTCATGAATAGTTCATGTGTGGTGCTTCCTTCTGTACAGTGTATATCACCACCCACATGTTCTAAATCACCTAGTGATGTTAGGTTGGTATCGGTTGCAGTCAGCCAACTATCCACACTTCTCAGCCCACCCAATGAAGTTATCTTTGTTCCTGTTAGGTCTAAATATAACCCCACTGTTTCTAACTTTCCTAGTGAGGTGATATTAGTGTTTGATAAATCCAACCCAAATTTAATATGCTCCAGATTACCCAGTGAAGTTAGATCAACCCCATAAAAATCATAATAACCATCATAGTGAGTTTTATTTCCGATGTGGTCGTCAAAGTATTCTGGTGTGGCATCTAAGAAATCTACCATTTCCATATCCAGAGAACTAACATAATTCCTGTTATTTTTATACCAGATGTATTTCATGATGGGATTGTATAGGAATGGTGTTGGTTTGTCAAGAAGGATTAAAAAGGCTTTCTCACCTGATCTTTGAATTTACTATTCATGAGCATGTCGTGTATTGGTGTTTGATGATCACAATAAATGACACCACCCACTGTTTCTAACTTGCCGAGTGATTCAATTGAATCAACCCCACGTAAATATATATCTCCATCCACAGTCTTAAGATTGCCTAGATTGGTGATATTAGAAAATTTTAAATCTATATGCCCACTAACACTTTCTAGTTTACCCAGTGAGGTGATTTTGGAATATTTTAAACTCACATTCCCTTCAACTGACTCTAACTTCCCTAGTGATGTTATTTTGGAATTAGTTAAATTCAACAAACCTTCATAATGAGTCTGGTTACCGATGTGTTCATCAAAGTATTGTGGTGTTACATCAAAGATTTTTCTTCTTATTAAATCCCTTGACTTAACATACATCCCACCATCTCTATACCATCTGTATTGTGCCATATACTTTTAATTAGGAGTGGGAGGATGGTTTGTCAATGGGTAATGTTATGTGTAAACTATATCCTTGAATTTACTGTTCATTAATAGTTTATGGGTATCACTATCTCTAGTGCAGTATATATGCCTACCTACATGTTCCAGCTTACCGAGTGAGGTTAGGTTAGTACCTACCAGCCCTAATCTTCCACCCACATGTTTTAAATTACCTAATGAGGTGATATTAGTATCACCTAATTGTAAATTATCACCTACACTCTTAAGGTTTTCTAGTGAAGTGAGTTTCGAGTAATTTAAAGTTAGCCACCCTTCCACTGTTTCTAGCTTTCTTAGTGAAGTGATGTTAGTGTTATATAAATTCAACTCCTCGCCATCATAGTGAGTCTGGTGTCCGATGTGATCATCAAAATATTCTTGTGTTATATCAAAAATACTACTTCTTTCCATGTCTCTTGACTTCACATAAATTCTACCATTCTTATACCATCTGTACTTTGCCATATGAATTAATTAGGAGTTGGAGGATGGTTTGTCAATGGGTAATGATCTGGTGAAAATAAAAGTTTATTTCCTTGACATGAAAAACTCTATATGGTATGATTGGGTAAGAAAATTGTTGGGAATAAGTTTGGAAGTTGGGCTACTCTTATACCGCCAGTTAATTAT
>JALZUP010000162.1 GCA_023301505.1 Robiginitomaculum sp. | reverse complement strand
TCTACCTAATCCCTCATGAACCCTTACTACTTCCTATGACCCTTATACGTGCCATACAAGAACTAACTTCGAATCTTTGAACATTTGTGCTGCCTTTACGTCGACGCCACCTTGGTCTTTACAAAACTAACCTGACCCCGTTTGACTTTCTACACCGATTCACAATAGTGGTCATGGAAATTACAGCAGTCAGGTCGCTGAATACGCTCAAAGGCAGCTAGATGGGTTACTGGATCGTTACGGTAGAGTTGAAGATATTCCTGCCGGTCAGATCTCGCAAGCTGTCAGGCGCATCGATCAAAGGGCAAGACAACTATTGACAGACTCTGGCGGAGTGCTGGAATAACTAGTTGTCTCGTTTTAACATTACATAAACACGGCGAATTATATTATCATCAAGTAAAAATCCATTTTAAATGGGCGCATAATCTTGGTTTTTATTTTAAATGCCAATTTTTTCAGCCAACATTTACTGTTAGAAATATAACTATGGCCAAAATATATTCTTTATCATGCGACAGAAACGATGCATACGATAAAAACGAAGATTACGATGGGCAAATCGTAGGTGACAAATATGGGAAAATGTCCTATGTGACCGAACTGAACCATATACCCCCGTGGTCTAAGCGAATCATGCCTGAAATAGTAACTTTTATCACTGAAAACGAAGAGAGGCTGAATCACGCTAATTATCCAACCATTAACACGACGCTTGATGTACTCTCTTGTCCTCTAATTGAAACTATCCAAAGTGTTGGTCCAGTTGACTGGACACTTGCGCCAGCGAATTTCATCGATAAGCAAGGCAATAAAGTAAGTGATGGTCACTTCAAAATAGCCTATCCAAACGAGCATTGTGATTGCTTTGATTACGAGCATTCTGATTACGAGGAAATGGACTTTAGCGACGATCCTCCAGACCGCGTAACAGAAAGAATGCTGAAGGAAGTTGCGTTTGTTACAAAACTTGTAATTCGTAAGCCAGAGAATGGGTTCCCACCTTACTTTAGAATTCTTGCTGATCCAATGCAGCTCTACATTTCAGAAGCATGTCACGACGCAATTGTTAATGCAGGCCACACCGGACTGAAAATGATAGAGAGAGCCGATGTCTAGATCAATACTCTAAAAATCATCAGTAGATAAAAATCAAGCCATTTGAGATAGCCCACCTAAAACGCTCAGGCACTACTTTATGTCACTAGTTGAAATAAGCATCCCCTCCCCAACCAAGCTAAGAGCAGGCTGGGCTGCCCTAGCTGCTTTACACGCCGTATACTATGGGACTGAGGACGTTGCATACGCCACAGAGAGTGAATGGCTTTACAATGATTTAGGCGGCAACTGGGCTCGCTTACGTTTCGCTGGTGACGGTAAAGCCGTACTCTTCGGACATGACCACGAGTACTCAACCATAGCCCTTACGAAAGATACTGCTAGTGAATCAATACTACTTAAAGATGCACCGGACTGGTGGTTAGATTGTGCTTGTCCATCCGAATCCACGGACACCATTGGTTTTATCTATGGATGGCAAAACAACCGATGGCAGCGAGCCAACTACAAAGAACAAGACGGGTTTAGCTACGTCGGGCTATTACAAGCAATTAGTATTAAAGGGCGACATTCTCTTAGCGACGAAGCAGCAGACATGTTTGGCCCTCTTGAAAAAGACGCTATTGAAAAAATGGTAGGTGAAGACGCAAACATCAGTGAAAGTACGCTGCTATCGATCACCACCAAAAATACTGCCGCTGGAGTCCAGGCTGCAAAAAATTTCTTAAAAGCCCCTTTGTCTACCTCAAAGCCCAACCAGGATCAGTTCCAGTCTATCCAGCACTACATAGTATCCATAGAGTCGGGAGACCACAACGCAATCGAAAATTACCGGGACACAATAACGCCCGAAGAAGTTAAACAAGTGGCTGGGTACTATCAAACACTCACAGAGTGGGCCAAAAAATCACAGTGCATCCACCTCCTATGTGATCAAAGACAAGACGGACTGGACACGATGATGATTGATTTCCTTCGAGTACCGTATGACCTCGGAATGGCTTATTACGAACTATCACTTATCACCGCCTTAGTTTATCTCGAACGATCAAATAACTTCGAAAAATACTTTCGTGATATCGGACTCCGTGATGCAGAGGTAGAGAAAACTCTGGCTAAACATGGATTGGTAAAAGAGAATTTCGCCTAAAGAAAATTGAAGAACAACATATGGACAAAAAAATTAAGGGGTCAAGTCCAGACATAGTATATTATAGCTCTCGCGGATTTCTTCCTCCTTCACTAGGCGCTTCGAAAACCTGCTGATCGTTTTCGTCACCCCACTTTCACTGCCTATGCCGAATATCCCTCCTATTTCCGCAAGCCTCATGCTCCCGAATTCCTGACACAACTTCATCGCTATCGCTCTACCACTGTTATCAACACTGACGTGGTACACCATGGATCGACAAGCCTGATTTCTTTTTAGGACAAGAGGAGCAAGAAGAGCAAGAAGAGCAAGAAGAGCAAGACGGAAGTGAAGATGGAGAGGCTGAATGTGAAACTAATTGGGAAGACCCCAAATACAGTTTCAAAGACTTCGATCCTGGGAAGATTACTACGTGGGGTGATGCCTATGATGCAGGCAAAAACATCATTGATGACTTTACCGCAGGTCTGCTAGAAGGTGTAGGTGATCAAGCTAACGATCTTATTGAACTACTCGCAGACCCTACTGTGCTTTGGGATATGGCCGTCGCCATATACGAGCACGGGATTAAGAAGTTTTTTGAAAAAATTAAGGGTAGAGTAGAGAGCTGGCAGAACCAGCCCTCCCTCATCAAACCGTGCGTACAGTTTTCCCGTACACGGCTTTCCGATATCCTTCATACCTAAGCATGCGCCTTCTTCCATCCCGCTGTCGTTGGCACTTTGTACACACCATAAACCTCATACAGTCGTTTTGCTGGAAAACGAAAGTATGCCTGCATCCGTGAGTGCAGTTTGAAACGTCTGCGTAAATGATTCCGCAGCCGTTCCTCTACAAACATTCGCACTTTAACGAACACATTCGAGCTGTTTTTATAGTGAAAGTAGTTGCACCACCCTCGCAACACTCGATTTAGCCTAGCCACTACTTGCGCTAAAGGCATCGGCGTCAGATGACGATTAACCAACTGCCTACACTTATCTTTGAGACGCTGAAACGAGCGCTTCGAAGGTTCAATGTGAGGATACCAATTGCCGCTGACACGGCTCTTCCTCTGTCTAAAACTGAACCCCAAAAAATCAAACGACTCCCTCCGTGCGTCAACTACTCGGGTTTTCTTTTCGTTGAGTGTCAGTCCCAAACTCGACAGTACCGACTTAAGTACCCCCAGTGCTTTACTCGGATCTCCACCACAACAAATCACCACATCGTCTGCGTACCTCACCAACTCGGCCTTATACCGAGACGACAACTGATGCCGTTCCCAGATTCGATCCAGTAGGTGCAGATAAACATTCGCTAACAACGGGGAGATTACACCGCCTTGTGGCGTTCCACAACGTGTGCCTCTTCCCGCCGAACGGCAACGCACTACTCCTTCTCCATCCTCTTCCAACACGGGTACCGTCAGCCATTGCTTTAATAAACTCAGCACCGATGCATCACTGATGCGTTCCGCTACTGTGGCCATTAGCTTGGCGTGGGGGATCGTGTCGAAGTACTTCGAAAGATCTGCGTCTATCACATGATATCGTCTTTTCAACAAGGCGTTACCTACCGCATCTACTGCCTGATAAGCTGATCTATTTGGTCGGAATCCATACGAATGATCGCAGAAATCTGCCTCAAACACCGGCTCTATCAGTAGCTTCAATGCCATCTGCACTACCCTATCTCTTATCACTGGTATTCCCAGTGGACGTTCACTTCCGTCCGACTTGGGAATCCAGATTCGACGTACCGGCATGGCTCGGTATGTTTTACTCTTTAACTCACCGCTGAGTTCTGCCAACAACCTCTCTCTTCCTCCCGTCGCTTCGATCTCTTTGAACGTGCAGCCGTCAACACCTGCTGCGCCATCGTTGGATCTGACTAATGCGTACGCGTGTTGCAGTATATCCTCACGCGATAGCTTGTCGTACAGCGCGTAAAAGCAAAAGCTCGGTTCGTGCTTGGCTTTGGTATAAAGCTTCCTCTGTAGCGTCCTGATCTTCTCTGGAGTTGATAGCTTCATCGCAATCTCCTGACCCTCCGCTCGTTGGTTGCATGGATAAAGTAGGGCCCCTTCCCTCGGACTGAGTTATGTTGTCTCTTGTCCTCAAACGGTACTATGCGCCCCTCCGACTTCCACTGTAGCCCATGGTGTTTTCGAATTAACTTATACGCCATCGTTACAGTTCTGCTCCTGTACTACAGTGGATCTCCCGCACTGCTCTGATCATCTTCCTCGACATGCCACCCTTGCTACCCCGGTTGATCAGTATTGCGCTTCCGTTTTCACACAACTCTGCATCGGCCTTCCCCAATTGACCATAAGGTCGGCATCAACATTTACGGTGACGAGGCTACCTGTTGGTTCACTTTCGTTGCGGCCTGTCGATTTGCTTATAGAAACTTACAACACCGAATTACTCCGACGCTGCTTCTACTCACTAAAAAGGTGTACGGACAACTCCTTCTACGGGACTTTAACCCGCTAGATGATCAGCCGTTACGGCATACGGTCAAGTCCCGACATAGTACATTATAGCTCTCGCGGATTTCTTCCTCCTTCTCCAGGCGCTTCGATAACCTGCTGATCGTTTTCGTCACCCCACTTTCACTGCCTATGCCGAATATCTCTCCTATTTCCGCAAGCTTCATGCTCCCAAATTCCTGACACAACTTCATCGCCATCGCTCTACCACTGTTATCAACACCACCTCCTCGCTTCGCTGTGAGCAGCTCCTTTTCCTTTACTTCAAAATGATGCGCGACCGCCGCCATTATCTCACCCGATTCTACTTCCTGTCGCTCACGCTTAACTCCTCTACCACCTGCATTCGAGTGTAAATGCGCATTGTCTACGAAACGCTCACTGCCCCTTACCGCTGGCCAA
>JALZUP010000161.1 GCA_023301505.1 Robiginitomaculum sp. | reverse complement strand
TAGCGAAAAACAAATGGATGAAAAAAGAATCTTCTATTACCGCCAAGACCAAACCTTCTCCGAAGACGACCGCGCCATCGTAGACGAATATGCCTATGGTAGGATGTCCGTCTGGACCGACAACTTCGGCGCCCTAGAAGACCGCACCATCAAATCCGCCACGATGATCGCTGCCAAAGCAGGAGACCTCATCCAAGAGCTACAACTCGCCGCCGAGGCAGGCATCCCTATTGGCAAAATCGCCAACCGAGTTTACCCCTATCCCGTAGCCTCCAGAATAAATCAAAAAACCATCAAAGGAATAACAGATAAAGCGTATATTAAACCCAAAAAGGCCTGGTCTAGATTTTTGTTTAAGTTGTGGAATAGGTAGGGGGGAGAGGTTTAATTTTTTTTTATTTAACATTCGTATAGCCTTTGCAAAGCACTAGATTTCACTATATTAGCAGTATCAAGTAACCCTATGCTTGACTAAACAATATCTATAATAGAGTAGACCTATCACTATCAAATAGCACTGTCAAGGATTAAATTGTATTGATTTTTAGGTACTAGTGCTTTAGTAGGGGATTTAATCTAATATAGATTTATAAGTAATAAAAATATTGGTAACCATGTCTCAGTATATTAAATAAAAACTGAATACAATAAAGAATAAAAGAAATGCCCTATAAAAATAAAACATATGTTGCCTTTGATGCTGATAGTGACATTCGTTACTATAATTTGATGAAGGCGTGGAAACAAAGTGATTATTCTCAATTTGATTTTTATGATGCTCATGATCTTAATGTCATAAGAACGTGGAGTTCAGAACAAACAATCAAAACGAGATTGAGGGAAAGGCTTAAGAATACCAAATTATTTGTTTTACTAATTGGGTCTCGAACAAGATTTCATTATAAGTTTGTAAGATGGGAAGTAGAGGTAGCTCTCAATTTAAACCTCCCAATCATTTGCATTAATCTAAACGGTAAAAGGAGTTTAGATCGGGAATTATGCCCTCCAATTTTGAGAGATGAACTTGCAATGCACATTAGCTTCAATACCAAAATTGTCGAATTAGCTTTATCGGATTGGGTAAGTGACCATTACAAATATCGGAAAGAAGGAAGGTCTGGCGACTTTTATTATACAACGGAAACATACACCAACTTAGGACTATGAAGACTATTATATTAATAATTAATTTCTTCGTTCATTTATTTTCTGCTTTTGGTTTGCTATGGTTGATAGTAGAAATAACAGCTTTTTTCACAGATGCGGAAACTGCTGAAAGTATAAAGCCATATTGGTGGGTATTCTTATTGTTAGGATTAGCTTATGCTATTTTTTGTTTGATTCCTAAACAATCATATAAATTTAAAGTCCCAAATAGGGATTCGAATATAATACTATCCCAAAAAGATTTTTTTGATATAAAAGGATCTATAATAGTTCCAATTAATAATAAATTTCAGGTGGATCAAGATGGGAAAATATTGGACTCAAAAAGCATCCTATCTCAAACCATTAAGAAATATTATTCGTCAAAACCGAATTTATTGCAAGGGGAAATTGCTTTAGAACTACAGGGTGATTTCTATAAGGCCGCAAAAGTAAATGAATCTGAATATCAGATAGGAACGGTTGTGTCTATCAAAATTAATGACAAGCAAATATATCTATTGGCAAACACAAAATTAAATTCTAACAATAAGTCATATTGTAACGATGATATGTTCGAAGAGAGTTTAAATGGACTTTACTTTTACCTCTCTCAAGTTGCATCTAAAGAAGATTTTATTATTCCATTAATAGGTACTGGTAATGGGAGATTGTTGACAAATAGAGAAGCGATTATTAAAGAAATCGTTCTCGCGTTTTTATCTTCCTTGTCGCAGAAAAACTATGCAGATAGTCTTACTGTATGTATTCATAAACCAGATATTGGAAAACATAATATTAATTTCAAAAGGATTGGTGAATACTTAGGAAAAAAAATCGAAACAACTGAGTTTACTAATAAGCAAACATTAGGAAGTAACGCAACATATCAGTAGAGATCAATTTCTATCTCCTCATTCCTTGGAGAGAAATCCGTTGAACTTCCTAATAGTAAAACAATTTGAATAAAATACCAATAGGATTAAGAAAATTTTTTGCAATGAAAATGAAATTAAAGTTCAGGAAAATTTGTTAAATGATATTTCACCTGACCGTATAACACCGCATATCATGCCAGTGCCGCCTATTTGTAGACTCCATCAAGTATACTTGATACTTTAATTAAAATATTAAATGAACGATTACTTAGACATATCAACCTCATTATATACCAATTCTCTTACACTATTTGTTGGAACAGGATTTAGCAAATACATGACAGATGGAAAAGCTCCTAATTGGCTTCAATTATTGGTAGAAGCCACTAAGGCTATTGATAAAAAAGATAACCTACTAAATCAATTGTTTAACACAGATTCAAGTGGTGATGTAAAGGAAGCTAAGTATGATTTAACTATATGTGCTCAAATACTTGAAAATGAGTATAAACGTGCAAAAAGAAGCATTAAAAGCCAGATTTCAGAAATTATAAGAGCTTCGATTAATGAAAAGACTATAAATAGAAATAAGATTGAACACTTGCAGGATTTTTTTGAAAAGCATCCAAATGTAAATATCATTACTACGAATTATGACACAATTTTTTCAGAATTTATTTTACCTCTTACTAGCAGAATTATAATTGAAGGAAGTACAATACCACGAATTAATTCAGGTCAAAATATTTACCATATCCATGGTTCAGTAACTCAACCTGAAAGTATTGTACTGACAATTAATGACTACTATAATTTCCAGAACAATAACAACTACTTTTCTAGGAAATTTTTCACACTGTTACAGGAAAGTACTGTTGCGATTCTCGGTTATTCTTTAGGAGACTTCAACTTAAATTCAATTTTGAGTGAAGTGAAAAATTCCAGAAAAGAATCATTCAGAAGAACTGATATTTATTATGTAACAAAGGATGATGTAAACGAATTACTTGAAAGATTCTATTCAATTACCTATGCTATAAAAGCACTTCAATATACTGAAATTAATGAGTTTTTTGAAGCTATAGATAATAGTTTTGATAGTGCTAAAGAATTGATTGACTCAGTAAAGAACTTAACTAGTGTTATTGATGGGTCAAAAAAATACACAGATAAATTCTTGAAACTTAGGTTATCTTTAACCAAGATATTAGTGCAAGCGGCAAGCTTAGGTATTGAGAGCACTGACGAAGACTTTGTCTCTACATTGTTTGATTTAGTCAAGAAAAAGAAGGAATTTACTCATGAAAATGGAGCTTGGAGTCAATACGAACATTTAGCTGATTGGTTATTGGAGTTGGCTTCGCTTATCGCTATTAAAGACTCAAAGTATGAAGAAGAATTCTGTGAGCTTGTCATGTACTCCTTAAGAAAATCAAGCAAAAAACTTTACATAGGGTACTCTTGGCATGCTTGGAAAATTTGGCATAATCGATGGCATGAAATGAAAGTCGAAAATCAAATAATGTTACAAGACTTAATTGAGAATAATTATTGGGATCCTTTTTTGGAAATAAACAAAATTATTAAATAAAGTACCTTACAAAACCTATACCCAATCCTCTTTAGCAAAATTTGCTTTGTCAAACTTTTAGTATAAGTCAAAACAAAGATTCAAATGATTCTATGAAATAAGAAAACTATTTGTGCGCATTTATACTAATAATAAGTATAATCTTTCACTAATCTCAAACCCAACCTTTCACCTAAATCTCACGTCTAACCAATTAAACAACTAAAAATGAAAAGAGTACTAATTTTATATATTATTCCATTACTATTGTTAAGCTGTGGAAACGATGCTTCCTCACCAATTCCAAAATATGAAAAATGACTATAAGTATGAAGGTCTTAAAGCAAAACGAAAAATCTATAGCGGGTTAATCGCTTTGTTCATTATTCTTACAACGGGCTGTCTTGTTTATT
>JALZUP010000160.1 GCA_023301505.1 Robiginitomaculum sp. | reverse complement strand
GGCGTCTCTAAGCGTCATGGTTACATCTTGATAACCGATTGCCGCGTTTGGATGGGAGCCATTCTCAAACGTCTCTAGGTCACCGTCTGAGTAGAAGTTCAAGCCCTTGCTCATTAGCGCCCCGATAGCATTGCTAGCGTCTCTATCAGTGCCGACAATTCTGAATGTCAAAACCTTGCCTTCAAGTGCAATCGTGTCTTTGACGGGCCTCTCGCCCGCTTTCATCAAGATTTGCTCAATACGGCCTATGTCGTTATCGGATAAAGTCATGGTGACTCCTTGATTGTAGTTATGTGAAATTAGCTCTTGTAAAAAGGTGCGCAATGCCCCATAAGGTGTTTATCAGACAGGCAATTAAGCCAACGGACAGGAGATGGATATGAGCGAAGTGATTTTACATGAAATATACACGATCAACCCTGAGACAGGTGAAGGCGGTTGGGATATTAAGTATGTTCTTTCTCGCCCTGAGCACATCAAGAGTTTTCCAAACTTCGACGTTGTAATTTCTCGTGGCTATCATGGATTTAGTCCTGAAACAGTCATCAACTGGATTTTTGGCCCCAAAGTAAGTATTTAGAGAGATAGGAGATTAATTATGGACCACGGCGGATATCAATACACTGTAGCAGTAGACTGCAACGATGTTGCATGGTTTGATAACAGGCAAGATGCTTTGGAGGCATGGTCTATGCAGACGTTTGACCCTGAGCATGAGTGCGTCAAATTAGTTTGTTATTATGAAGGCGTCTTGGAGATAAAAGGTCTTGCGTAATGAATAATTCAAAAGAATCCACCCCCGAACAACGCGAAGAATACCTGCGCCGATTTAAAGCGCAGGGCTTCAACAGGTCGTCATGGGCGTCTCATGTTGGCGTTTCCCGTAAGACGGTAGAGCGTCAAGTCTCAGGGAGAATAACCGTGATTAAGCGCACGTTCTGGATGGCGCTTGATGCGCTTGATGGGCTTGGCGTTCCTAGCAATAATGGAGAGACTAAACCAAAGGCCTAGTCACAGGTTCTACGTCATCGGCGTGGGTCCAATACCTCGGCGTGTCTTCGTTTCCTTCGGTATTACCAACCTCAGTCAAGCGGATATGGTTATAGAAGTCAAAACCGCCATTGCCCATCCCCCAACTAACGCCAAGCTTTGCAAACTTAGTACGTCCGTTGCGCTCTAAAGCTTCCGCATAAAGAGGGTTATTCGCTAAATTTGTCTGCTCCAACGGGTCAACCGTTAATTCAAACAATAGCTCTCTGACATCAGGCTCGCCGCCGTCAGTCGTTCGGCGTTCAATAACATACTTCCAGTTGGCAGCGTCTATACCCGTCACACACGCATAGCTTTCTGATAACAGCGTTCCTCTTCTAAAGCTATTTTCTACATGAACAACGCTCGTATAGTCGTTAGTGTTTGGAAAGCGCGGGGCTTCCTCCATGTCGAGCAAGTACCCTGCAAGGTTTCGCCCGTCATAGTCACCTTCTGGAACGTCAACACCCGCCATAGTCAAAAACGTCTGATGCCAGTCGCCAATCCATACGAGCTTATTGCTCGCCGCCCCCGCCGCAATGTCTGGATGCTGGATGCAGCAAGGAGTGTCATGAGCGCCTTGGAAGAATGAACCTTTGAACCCTCTATGCAGGTTCGCATAACCAGAGTCCGCGCCTGTACCGTTATCGTTCATAAACACGATAGTCGTACTGTCTTTCAGACCCAAATCCTCAACCGCGTCGATGATGTCGCCAACGGAATCATCGAGATGCAGGATGCAGCCAAAATAGATAACTTCGAGAATTGCGGCTAAATCATCCTCGCTTACGCCTTGGGTCCTTGCGCTTAAATCTGTTAACGCCGCGCACCCGCCGGGCCAATCTACATAAGAAAGCTGGGCGTCGGTTAAAGCCTCTTCACCTCGTATATCGCGAAGAATATTCAACGCCTTGTGAAAGTGCCTGTACGGCGCGCAATACGGTGCATGAGGTGCACCGAAAGCGGAGTAGATATAGAACGGCTTGCCCTGACGTAAGGACTCGCGCATGAGCGCCTGAGTGCCGCCGCTGATATAGTCAGATTGGTTGATAGGTGATCGAACGGGGCGCGCCACGTCATTCGGTCCCCATTTGCGCATAAGATCAATGCCGTCCGCGTCTTCGTCCCCATGGTCATGCCCGTTAGTTCCGTTGGACCACCTCGTGCCGTCTTCCTTCTGGCCCCATGATGTCTGCCAGCCATGTTCGAACACTTGTCCGTAACTGAAGCCGCGGTTGAACGGGCTAGCCTCATCCGTTGGGCCGAGATGCCACTTGCCAAAAATGCCAGTAATAAATCCCGCATCTTGGAAAGCGTTGGCGGTTGTCGGTACGTCCAGCGGTAGCGTGTTTAAGCTCCACTGAGAGAACACTTCATGCAAATTTAATCGCGCCGCGTTAACGCCTGTCAAAAGGCTGGCGCGACTGGGGACGCAATTCTGCTGGACCATATGTGTCGGTGTGGAATTTTCCGACATCCAAGCCGTTACACGCGGCATGAACGTATCGTTCACGACTGCTGACGCTAAATCGTCCGTCATGATAGTGATTATATTCATGGCGCTAATACCTCATATGAGCCTGAAATGGCAAGCGTGATTGTTCCGCCAGAAGGCAATGACGATCCTCCTAAGGCGGGGTCCGTGTCACTGTCGCGCGTTTGATAAATGAGAATGTCTTTGGAATTGCCGCCAACAACGGCGTTCACGCTGACAGTGGAGTTATTAAGGTTAAAACCGCCCATGCGGCCAATGTTAACGGCCTTGGCGTCACTGCCCCGACTTTCGATAGGAACGTTGAGCCTAAACGGACCAGTTGCAGCAACGGTGTAAGCGTTTACATCCGCCTCAATAGAGATATTAAAATCAACCGTGTTTCCACGCCGCTGGTATCTTGCAAGACGCCTTGTGTATGTCAAAACAACATCGCCCATATCGTCGGCTACCAAAGAAGGCGGCTCATCGTCAGGGTAGTCAATCCAATCAAAATGACCGGGAAGGATTAACTCCTTAACCTCAAGCTGAGGGAAATAAGCCCCGTCAAATCTCGCGCCAAGCGTGCCGATAGAGCCTGTGATCTCGCCGCCGTCGCCGCCTCCGATGCGGATTATGTCTTCTCGAACCGTCGCGCCAGTAAAGAACTGATGCACAAACCTGTTGCCAGAAAGCTTGTTGCTGCGTTCGGCCACGGTACTTCCGAAGTCCATTAACTTAACACCGTTATTAGTGTCGGGTACGCGCTGGATAACTGTACCGCCGCCCGCGTATGTCCCGTAAAGAGAGCCGTCCGCGCCAATCAATTCGATTGTGTCAACGTCGATAACGCCGACAAGGAAAATTCTGCCGTTGATGTCTTCCCATAGTCCAGTGAAGTCGAAAGGCTGGACGAAATCACCGCTCACCATTCCGTGACCCGCCACACCCAATTGAATATTCGGCACATCATCACCTACTGGAACTGGCGAAACGGCGTCTGTTACCTGTGCCGCCTCATATTGCCTCCCAATGCGAGCATTGCCCAATGTCCGATGATCTTCGAAACCAGATGCATCAATGCCGTCAATCTCCAGCGTGTTTGCGTCGATAACCGTGACTGGGCGGCGACGTCCGTTCAATTCGTCCCATCCACGCCCGAACCAGTAACGCGGGGTAATTCGCTCGCCTGTTGTGCATCCGTGATTAGGCGCAGTTATTCTTGCGGGGTTTGTGTTGAAGGCTTCCGTCACATTCGTTTCAGGCCGCGTTCCCCATGCGTCTACGGCTGCTACGTGACCTGTTACAGTCGTGCTTGCGGCCTCCAAAATGAAAGGCGGGTTTTCGCGGGAACGAATAGCCTCAACTTGGATTTCAGTCCAGTTACAGTAGTTGTTCTTTGCGCCGCGCCCATAAACACCCCACTTCTGCGACCATCTCACCTGCATGTGTGAACAGTTGGCAGCGTTCGTGAATGAAGGCCGCTCTTGGACCATGCCGACCAAAAGCTCAAACCCTGAACCGTTAGGGATACCATCCACCGTCAGAATGTCGCCCGTCGCATATTCAACGCCTGACGCCAGAACGATGAAGTCAACAACAGAACCGCCTTGAACGACAAGCTTCAATAGCGCATCTCGCCCGTTCCCTGTTGTTGAAACAGCCTTCTCCCAATACGTGCCATCGGGATAACCAGATCCGCCGTTTTGGATAGTGTTAGGGGCTTCGTCATCAACGTGATGAATTATCAACCCGCTAATAGCCGAGTTTATTGAAACGCCGCCAACGCAGTAATCAGACACAAATTCTTGGATAGGCAGGATGGACGGAGTTGAATTATTCATGCCGCCGAGGCAGAGGCCAAAACCTTCGCAATTGACCGCCCGATTGCCTTGAAACTTGATAAGTTGGCCGCGATTGAACAGGAAGCCAAACGTCGGGCTACCCTCGACTTTCAGGTTAAAAACGCCCATTCTGAAATTATCGCGGTTAGAGCCTAAAATCCAGCCATTGTTCATGACCGCGCCTTGACAGTGCCAGTTGGCATCGGAGACGGGCGAGAAGATTGCGCTCTGATTATAGCGGCCCTCTTCGATAATAACGGGCGTTTCTAGTCCAGTTTCAGCAATAAGCGCGTCAATCTCTTGAAGCCTTGGCAGGATGTCATCTTCAGTGTGGCAGATATAATGCGCGTGAGATGGGGCGGTGTTTCCTCCGTTGACAGGAACAAGGTTTCCTCCGTCATCTACCGTGTACAAGTTAAAACTCGTGTTAGAGCTGTCGGTAGCCTCTAAATACTGGTCCCCATGAATAAGGCCCGTGGTAGGCAACCCCCCAAGGGGCGCGTAGTAAGTTCGTATGACGTTCTGCAATACAGTCATGCGTCATTCCTCCATG
>JALZUP010000159.1 GCA_023301505.1 Robiginitomaculum sp. | reverse complement strand
GCTCTAGCTATCTCAAATGTTTTCTTTTTAGACTTTATAGTTTTGAGGGACTTTTCCTCAATCGTTGACCTTAGACTGATTTGAAGATGCTCTCTAAGATCGACCAGAGGCGAAGTAGGTGATTGCACAGCCTCGAATATAAACAGTTGATGTACATAATTATTTGAAAGTAGATTTTTGCGCAATTTTAGCAATTTACACCCCCATAATTCAATGCACCTTAATGTTGTGCAATTAACGTGCCTGGCTTTCCTTTTCGTAGTATTGTCATCAGTAAAAGAGCTGACTACATCAAACTATAGAAGGAAAATCCGCCACATATATAAGGGTCGAGAAATAATCTATCTTCTGGGTCCCCATCTCGAAAACTCTTCAGTCTATTGGCCCTGTCATCTGAATCTGGTAGTTTTCTAATCCTTGCAACAATCTCACCGCGCGTCATATCCCTCAGGCGAGCAATAGCGCTACACAGTGAACGGCCAGTACTCAGACCTTCTGACAATCCTTCGCCTACCAAGCTCGAATATAAGAGACTAACAACGTCAAAGACAGGCCATCCAGGAGCGCTGACAATGCCAGACTGGTTCATTAGCAGTAGGGCAGGATAGCTTGCAGTATCGTGGGTTCTCAACCCTGCCTCCACGTTAGGAAGAGCTGTCGCTCCAGCATAGCAGGCATTCAGCAGCACAAGGCGATACGGAAAGTCGGGGAAATTCTTCTGAATTGTTGCAACTCGTATTGCATGCATTTTATTGCTGACCCCCAAGCTAGCGAAAGACGGATCCGAATAATTCGTGATAGACCATCCATGCGTAGACACTATCAATATGTCCGCTTCTGCCATCGAGCTCATTATCGCTTTTTCATCTGTTGCTTCGTGAGACACGAAAGTGTTTTGATGAAACGCGCGGGCAAATGCAGGTCCTTCGGACGCAGTGAATTTGAGGCTATCTGAGCTATCAATTATAGTGACGATTGAGGGGGTCTGAACTATGTCTTCCTTTTTCCCTTCAAAGATAACTGGAGCGGTTCTTATTTCAAAATCCCCCAGTGTCATTCGTCCACGCAATTCGTCCAAGTTTAAAAAGACAGCCGTTAGTGGTAAAGAGTCAAATAGGTCTTGTAAGACATAAATACCTGGGCAGTCTCTGGAAAGTTTTACCAACTCTGGTGAAAGTAGCGCGCTAAGTTTGTCGAGATATTTGTTTAAAGCGGTACTAAATTCGGCCCGTGTTATATTTTTACTAGCGTATTTATTACGCGCAATCAAAAAATCACGAAGATGTTTAAATGCTAATTCAACTCGCTTGTATTTTTCTTCAATTATAATCCAAATGTAGATTTTGTCATTTGCGAAAGTTGGCATCAGCAGAACCCACCCTTCATCACACAACTTATTTAGAATTCTCGTGTGCGAGTCTAAGTCGAAGATGCAGTGAGGAGACTGTGCGCCTCGCTCTACGGCTGCATCGACTGCAAACCCAAGGGAATCCCAGGCTTTTCCTTCAGGACTTTGTAGCCAAGCGTCATCTGTGGCTTCTACCCGCGCATGTAAAAAGGGTGATCCGTAGTGACGCAGTAATTTGAGAGCCACTTGAACGTTATTAGTAGTATCAATAGTTGGGTCGAGCTGGTCTGCCCATGCAAGCATGGCAATCCAATCTCCAATAATCCCACCGTGAACAGTAGCAAAAATCGGCATAATCTCTTTTGAACTGCCCTCCGTCGGCAGTCCCGCCATTAGGCCTTCTATCCTACTCAAGTACCTCTGACGAAATCCGCGTCTATGATGAAGTTTGAAAATACAGGTCAGGCCAGCTTCTAATATATCGCAGGTGGAAGAAAGCGACCGCAGTAAGGTATCCATATCCCCGCAATCCTTTGCTACTTTGGCCGCTATGAGTTCAAGCTCAAGATCTGGATCGCCAACGGAGCCGTTCTTTTGCAAAGAGCGAGCCTCTGCAATGTATAGGTTTGCCTCTTTGAACCGTTCTTGTCGTCGACAGATGGCAGCCATATTGGACAAAATACTAAACCGATGTTCACATTTTCCAGTCGCTAAAAGCTCCGTGAAAATCTTAGTTGCTTCTTCTAGTTGGTTTGTTCGCATCAAGACTGTCGCTTGATTGGCTAGTAGACGGTAAGGAGGTTGCCGCCCAAGTTCCCTCCAAATTTTTATTGCCTTATTAGCAGCGGTAAATGCCGCATCTAAATCACGGCAATCATAAGCCACGGGGATCGTTTCCGACAGGACGCTCGCAACTAGTTCTTTTGATCCTGAATTCTGGGCTACCTCCATAGCGTCTCGCAAGATATCGTATGCAGGCTTTGAAGCGCCATTTCTGGCATAAAGACCCGCAGCTTGCAGCATAGCTTGCACTTGCTTCTCTGACTTATTCAAGCTTGCGTAAACGCGCGATAATGACGCCAAAACCAGACCGCTCAACTCAAGGCGTAGACTATCATGAAAGTTATTCCGGATATCTGTTGCCAATTCCTCTATATCATTGAGTTGATCGGGAGTTGCGCTCTCTGCCATCTGTTCCATTGCCAGTAGCCCAGCAGGTAGATTTCCAAGCTGAATAGCTATACGCGAAACAGCCTCAAGGAACATTGCTTCGAAATAGGGCCTTCCCATGCTTCTGAAGGCCTCTACTGTTTTCGAAGCTTGAGAAAGTAAACCATTTGCAACGGTTAAACGTGCTTGCGCCATTAGATGATTATAGAAGTCAAATAGCGCCCAAAAAAGAGTCGTCTCATCTTCGCACTCATTTACTATTGCAGTTAGTTGGGTGGAAAGCTTCTCCCCAGTAAAGTAGAACCAAGCTTTCGTTTCATCTAAATCTTTCATTATATTCTTAAACTAACGGGTATTCAAACTAGTTTCACCTTTCCATTTTGAAGATATCACAAAAGACGAATTTTGTAATCAATACCTTCCCTCATTACGCGTAACAAATGCTTAAATTTTTATACTTATCGACCATGTGATATTGGGTATTATGCAATGAGAAATATCACAATATAGATGCAAAGCCTTACGTCTCCTTTGGGGGTGTTTGTAACTTCTCCAAAGGTATCTAACTCTCCAAACGCACACTTAAAAGTATCTAGTTTTTATATTCTAACTAAAGCCGTTTTTGAGAACAAAGGGCAGTAAACAAAGTGATTATTCTGAGACTAAATTTGATCCCAAATATTCCAGTTGATTCGAACTTTTTCTAAAAATTTTACAACAGCAGAATATTAAACTAGGGACCGTTTTAGGGACTGATTGTATATTTGGATACAATATATAATAAAAACAATGACTTAACGAGATAAATGGTGCCCGAACCTGGATTTGAACCAGGGACACACGGATTTTCAATCCGTTGCTCTACCAACTGAGCTATTCGGGCACTTAAAGCGTGGCGGAC
>JALZUP010000158.1 GCA_023301505.1 Robiginitomaculum sp. | reverse complement strand
CTCCGCCCTCTACGGGTTGTAGTCCGATTTTCTCTCGGGCCTCGTTTACGCCTAACAAACCTGTCGCCACCATCAGGTTGAGTACTTGGGCGGTTTGTAATTCGTCCTTAACATCTAGCGGATCGAACTCAATACAAGCATTTACTGCCCCTAGACCTAGTCTGAATAGTTCATTGAGTTTAGATGCCCATAAGATTTGAGCTGGAACTACTGTTCGGTCTTTGTATTGCTCTGACTGGGCTCCGCCTCGACCTGATCCTAATGTGGCTGTTTCGTTGATCGCCAAAAGGCTTGCGGAAACACCATGAGCCGTCATAATGTCTTGGTTGTATGATTTTTTAGTCTCTAGGAAGTCTGCTTCTTTCTGATCAGCGTCTAGCCTCACGAAATCCACATCCACATTCTTGTTACCTAATGTGGAAAGTGCTAAGATTAATGTCTTGCCTGTCTTGCCTTTGATGTTTTTCTCGAAGTACTTCTCCATGTCCGCTTGAAACTGTGGAGAGATTTTAGCCCCCTTCATAACTACGGCCCACCGAGGGACGCAATTATTGGCGAAGAACTCATTCCTATACCTGTTGATGGATACGATGGCCTCCACAGAATTCACCGCTGGCTCAATATCCGAAGTACCATAGTACCTTGATAAAGTGCTGTCTTTTGCAAGAAAGATGATCTCGTTAGCGGCTTCTTTTGTGAAGTTTGCCGGTGTCGTGTCTATTTCCTTGCCGGTAATTCGAGATTTTAGGTTCCAAGTTAATTTATTATTCGTTAGAACATTCAGTTCACCGTGCTCCTCCGGTGAATAATCTACTTTGACTCGCCTAGGGTTGGACGAAATGTCTAGAAGGTCTTCTTCGGTGGCTTTGATCTTCTCGCCAAAAGGCTGATAATATGTGTAACTATGCCCTCGAAAAGATACGTCCCTATTAATTTCAACAAACCCCTCCCAGTCTTCCAACACTCTAATATTTTCAGCGGGAACCCACTTGAGTCTTGCTACCTTACCGTCTCGGCGGCGGATAACCTCAAAAGCACCCCATCCAATAGATTCTTGATCCATAGACACTAGGTAACATAATTGTCGAAAAGTTTTTTGTTTGTTGCAATTTTGAATGAAGTCTTTTACAAGTTTGCAGTCCTTATTAAAGTCCTCAATAGAGATAGCATCACCATGATCCCCTAACTTCACCTTATTATCTTGCTGATCTTCTTTCAACAATGGGAATCTAGGCTTAATGCTGTATTTTCGCCCAACACTGTCTCTTGATTTTACTTTACAAGCTCTCGTGTGAACTTCGTTTACTCGTAGAATCTCTTTAATGCAATAAGGGTCGTATGGCATGCTTGCGATTCGGCCAAACAATGAGTCCCTAACAGATCGTGACGAACTAGACTTACCTATCTCTGATGAAGATTGAGTAGAACCTATATCCATTTTGGACTTAAGTTCTTTTTTAGCCTCTTTGACTTCTTCGTCTACGAATTGCTGGCGAAAACTTTCAATGAAGGATTCTTTATCCTGCATTACCGCTTCTTCTTTAGATTCGTCGAAATAGATGACACTACTTTGGTCTTGGTCATTCGCTAGTTCGGCGATAAATTCTGCTATTTTCATTATACTATCGTTATGCTGTCTGCTTGGATTATCTGTTCGAAGCTTAGTTTGTGAGCCATTTTTAGAAATGCCATGGCGTGAAAGGAGTGGTCATTGTTAGATCCAGTCCATGATTTGCTGTCTTTTCCAGCAGCGGTTTTCTTTAGCGTGACTGTTAGAGCAGTCATTTCGTCTTTCCAGACTCCGCCCAAAATGTCAGCGTAGTTCATTGGAAGTAATATATTCTTTGTTTTGATTGACGCCCATGCTTCGTCTAGTGCTACTGTTCGGTCAATAGTGTAGATTTCGTCTTCACTATTTTCTACTGACTTTCGCGTTCCAGCACCCTTGTAATTACCAAGCCAGACGACGCAATCGGCGTTTTCTTGTAACCACTCAGACCAAAGTCTTTCAGGCCCAATGTCGACCACGCACACTTTTACGTTGTATCTAGTAATTAACTCTAGGATGTGTATTTTGGCGTTAGGGTCGATCTTGGCAATGTATCTTGCTTTAAGTTTCGTGCCGTGAATAGAAGCGATTACGATGTCGATGTGGGTCGGGCTAACGTCTACGCCCATTACACTTTCAAGAACTTCTAGTTCTGATTTACCCTCATTTATCTTGTCGAAGTCTACGATGTCAAAGGCTTCGTTATCGTCGATCTCAAAGAGGTGGTTTGGATCGTATGCTGCTTTTTCTAGCAAACTGTCTGAGACTTTGTTTCCTTCTACGCCGTAAGGGATTGCCAGTCGGCGGAAGTAGAAAGCAGCCATTTTAATGGGGTTACCTTCTGCTTTTTTGTAATCCGACCAAACCTCAGAAACGTCAAGTGATGGACGGCAAATGCTAGGCATGTGGTAGCCTATGGAGCCGTTACCTGATGCGGTGGCTTCCCATTTAGATCTTTTTTCATCTCTCTCGATGTGACCGTTGCAGTTTTCATCAGGGCAACATATGTGAATATCTCTTCCACAGCCTTTGTACCAATCAACGTCGTAAAGTGCTGTGCTTAGAACTTCGCCGGTGTCTTTATCTCTTGTGACGTTTGCGATCGACTTGAAAAAATCAATTGGGTGATATTCCTCGCAAGTATCGCACTGAAATTTACGAACTCTTTGGTCTGATTCTTTAAACCACTCCCAAATCGCTTCTTTTTTGACGTTAGAAACTGCTCGAATGTACTTGTATGGAGAGTTATCCATACGACCAATGGCGAGTGGAATATTGGCTAAGGCTTTATCGTTGTAGGTGTCTACTTCCTCGAAAACCACAAGGTCAGCCGAAAAACTAGCCTCCATGTCAGCGGTAACGCCAGCAGAAATGAACTTGATCAATCCTCCGCCAAACTGAAGCATGTCGGTAGATTCTGAGATTGATTCTTCAAGGTAAGGCTTATATTCATCGCTTCGATACAGAGGCC
>JALZUP010000157.1 GCA_023301505.1 Robiginitomaculum sp. | reverse complement strand
AGGAGAGGTCTCTAAAGTTCATACTAACGGAGTGCCATACTTCTCGGACACCAACCATTTGACGTATGAAGGGACAAAGCTTTTGGAAGATAGTTTAGGTGAAATTTTTCAAGAATAACAATCTGGAATTAGGTATTAACATATCTCAATAATGAAAAAATCTCATTAAAATGAATCCCGTTAAAAAACGAAAATTAGCCTTGATAGGGCATACTTATTCATTAGCTCACAACAGATGGAAAGCTGCGACTTTAAGTAAATATTATGATGTAAAATGCTATGTGCCAGAGCTTAAAGGGAAAGATGTTTTGGGCCGATCGATGGATGAAATCGATAGCACTGCAGAGCCTGGGGAAGATTATGAAACTATTTATCTACCAAAGGCTTTTCTGAAGGAAAAAACAACAGGCTTTACCCTTAAAAACTTATCCAAAGAGTTATCCTCTTTTGCTCCCGATGTAATTCTGTTGGAGAATGAACCCTGGTCCATGTTGCGATGGCAAGCGTGGGTCTGTGCTAAAAAATTGCCCACCAAACCTGTCTTTGTTGAATTTACATGGGAGAATTTGAAGCGAACAGGTTGGAAAGGGTTATTTACTAACAACGTGTACCGTTTTGCTGCCCGATACGGCGACTTAGTCATATGCGGAAATAGTGTTGCTCAGAAAATATTCGTTGATGCGGGTAAGCCCATAGAGCAGACTTTAGTAGCGGGACAATTAGGAGTTCCTTCGGAAAGAATTGTAGCCCCAAGCGAGCAAGAAAAGGAGGCTTGGCGAGAGAGCTTTGGTTTTGCAAAAGACTCTTACGTTATTGGGTATTGCGGGCGTTTCGTAGAAGAGAAAGGTATTCTGGACTTGTTGAAAGCAGTCGAAAGTATAGACAGGCAAGGTCAAAAACGAGAGGTTCGTTTAGTTCTTCTTGGAGCCGGTGAGCTTGAGCCTGAAATAAAACTGCGCTTAGAAGGTTTAGGGGTAATACATGAAGCTGTTGATCACCATCAAGTTCCTGATCTTATGAAACAAATGGATCTAACGGTCCTGCCTAGTAAGCCACTAAATAAAAATGGTCAGATATGGGAAGAACAGTTTGGGAGAGTAATCATTGAATCTATTTACAGCGAGACTCCCTGTATTGGCTCTTCTTCAGGCGCTATTCCTGAAGTTTTAAATGATGAGCGGGCAGTTTTTGACCATGGTGACATCGACGCATTGAAGGCGTTGATTCTATCCTGTATGGATGAGCCGTGGAGAGAAACTTTATTGCGCAGGCAAATCGTTCACATTAAAGAAAACTATACACATGA
The DNA here is from genome assembly GCA_023301505.1 of Robiginitomaculum sp. Lineage (GTDB taxonomy): Bacteria > Pseudomonadota > Alphaproteobacteria > Caulobacterales > Maricaulaceae > Robiginitomaculum. The sequence continues at coordinate 4,053 of JALZUP010000157.1, read as the reverse complement.
AGCGATTGCGAAACACTACTATAATTTTATAAGCTAAATTAATAATTTCAAACTACAAAATATGAATAAAAAAGCATTTATCACAGGAATAACAGGACAAGATGGCTCTTACCTAACGGAGCTCCTTTTGTCCAAAGGATATGAGGTTCACGGTCTAGTCCGTAGAACTTCTAGCATGGTAAGAGAGCGTCTTGACGAGCTTGATTTATCGGAAGAGGAAAAGTCACGTTATCATCTACACTATGGAGATCTGACTGATGGCACCGGACTAACACGCATGATGTTAGAGATCCAACCGGATGAGGTTTATAACCTTGCAGCTCAGTCTCACGTTCGTGTCTCCTTTGATTGTCCTGAGTACACAGGTGATTGCACTGGCCTTGGAACTCAGCGTCTGTTGGAAGCGATTAAGGTAGCAGGTCTCATGAATACCACTCGTTTCTACCAAGCGAGCTCCTCTGAGATGTTTGGTAAGGTTCAGGAAATTCCACAGAAGGAAACAACTCCATTCTGGCCTCGCAGCCCATACGCCTGTGCGAAGATGTACAGTCACTGGCTCACTGTGAATTACCGTGAAGGATATGGGATGCACGCTTCTAGCGGAATCCTCTTTAACCATGAATCACCACGCCGTGGCGAAACCTTCGTGACTCGTAAAATCACTAAAGCGGCAGCGTTGATTAAGCTCGGTAAGCAAGACAAGCTTGTTCTCGGGAACCTAGACGCTAAGCGTGACTGGGGTTACGCTAAGGAATATGTCGAAATGATGTGGCTAATGCTCCAGCAGGACGAAGGCGATGACTACGTCGTTGCAACCAATGAAACCCACTCCGTAAAAGAGTTCGTGCAAGCGGCTTTCGAGGAAGTTGGTCTTGATTGGGAAAAATACGTTGAGTATGACGAAGCGTTCGAGCGCCCCGCCGAGGTTGACCTCCTCATAGGGGATCCTGCCAAGGCAAAAGAAAAGCTTGGCTGGGAGCCGAAAGTTAAGTTTCGTGAGCTCGTAAAGATCATGGTGCAAGCAGATCTCAAGCGCTTTGCTTAAGAATTAGATGTCAAAAAAAGCTCTCATTACTGGGGTAAGTGGCCAAGATGGTCACTTACTAGCAGACTATCTCTTATCCCTCGGCTATGAAGTCACGGGAGTTAGCCGGTCAGCCCCCGCTATCCAGCATCTAGCCTTTACTGCCTTCACCGAGAGCATTGATAGCGAGGAGTTCACAGGGCTCCTTGCGGAAGTTACCTTTGATGAGGTATACCACTTAGCGGGTATGAGCTTTGTACCAGAGGTTAACGCTAACCCTGGACAAGCGTTTCAGACCAATGTGGTAGCGACTGAACAGTTATTGCGCGCAACCTTAGAAAATAATAATGACTGCCGTGTTTTCCTAGCCTCTAGTGCCTGTGTTTTTGGCGCAGCAGAAGTTTCCCCTCAGGACGAAAGCACCAGCAAGCGTCCAAGAGATATCTATGGAATCACAAAAGAGGCCGTCTGTAGTTTAGGGCGTATCTGGCGAGAAAAAGGGCACTTTGTTACGGTCGGGATTCTCTATAATCATGAGAGCCGATTACGAAATCCTGATTTTCTTACGAAGAAAATTCTCTTAGGAGCGCAAGCGATCAAGGCAGGAGCGGCGAAGGAACTAAAACTTGGCAACCTCGAAACAATCCGAGACTGGAGTTATGCCGGAGACTTTGTGAAAGGCTTTCACTTAGCGCTCGCTCATGATCTGCCCGATGAATTTGTATTCGCGAGTGGGCAGGGCAGAACCGTGAAAGATTTCTGTAAAGGCGCTTTCGCCCTTTACGATTTAGACTGGAGCGATTGGGTTGTTTCTTCGCCTGAATTTTTCCGTGAATCTGAGCCATTTCCAATGGTTGGAAACGCTACTAAGGCAAAAAAAATACTAGGTTGGGAACCAGAGATGACTTTCCCAGAACTATTCCAAGAAATCGCACAACCACCTACTTAAAGTAATGAATAAGGTAACGTTAATTCCCTCTCACCCAGATGAAGGGTATCTCAGTATGAACCGCTATTGGGGGCTGGCATGCCAATACCTAATCGGACGCTCCGAGGTGGTCGCAGAGTCAATCCTCTCCCCTAAACTAGCCCAAATGGGGGGTGGTGCAGGTCGGATTAAAAAGAACATTTCAAAGTATCTCACCTATCCTACACTTATCAAAAAAGCGAAACTAACAGGAGTGGTTCACATTCTGGATCACAGTTCTGCACATTTATTGAAATACATTCCAGAGGGAGTTAAGAAGATCGTCACCGTGCATGATATCATCCCTCTCTATGATAATGAAGGGTTAAGCAAAAAACAAATTCAACGCTTTCGTGATACGCTTGAAAACCTCCACTTAGCGGACTTACTCATTGCGGATTCAGAATACACTAAGCAAGATCTTATTAAATATATCAAGATCCCCGCTGATAAAATTATCGTTTCCTTGCTGGGGGTTGAAGCAGACTATTTCTCAGCTGGAGACAATCTTATGCCTTTGCCCTTTCAATTGAAGCCCAAGCAAAAAATGATATTTTCTATCGGAGGCACAGACTCTCGTAAAAATCTCAAAATTTTTCCAGATATCATTAAAGAATTAAAAGCCCTTGGCCACGAGGTGGTCTTTGTCCGGGCTGGCGGAAAGATGGCTGAAGAAGGTGCGGGAAAACTAAAGTCGCTCATCGGTGATAACTTTCACGAAATGGGGCGTGTTTCTGAGAGGGAGCTAATCACACTTTACAATAAAACGGATGTTGTCGTGGTTCCTTCTAATTATGAAGGCTTTGGATTGCCGGTACTGGAAGGCATGGCGGCAGGTGCGCCTGTGGTCTCTTCGAACCAATCCAGTTTACCTGAAGTAGGCTTAGATGCAGCCCTCTACTTCCCCCCCAGCGATGCATCAGTAGCAGCTCGCCAAATCGCGCGTATCTTTGACGACGCTTCACTAAAAGAAGACTTAATCGCCAAAGGAAAAGCTCGAGTCGCAGAATTAACATGGCAACGGCACTTCGATGAGGTGGTTGGGATTTACAGTATGGGTCTATAGGGTATAACAAAAGTGGATTAACAAATAAAAATTAATGTATCAAAAAAATAATTTTGTCTATGTGCACCTGCAAAAAACGGCAGGGACACACATCAAGAAGCTTTTAGTGGATGTTTTTGGTGAAGAGGATGTGCCGAGTAAATGGCATGGCAGCCTAGCTCCAGAACATGAAAGTAAGTTTGTTTTCTGCGGGGTTCGTAACCCTTGGGATTTTTATGTTTCAGCTTTTCACCATAGTAAAGAGCAAGTAGCTCCTCCCATTAATTATTTTAAATCTATTCCAGATCTCTTCGAAAAAACTTATGCTAACCCCGATACTATCGCCGGTTTCAGGATATGGTTAACCCATGTTCTGAGCGGATCGGTTTTGGATCGAGCTAGTATGCGGGTGCCTCGGCGATTGTTGAGTAAGCCTGGAAGGAAATTATTACTAGCTAACAAAATTGACATGTTGATTAATAAAAAATCAGCGGAAAAAATTGGCACCATGTCTCGTTGGCTTTTTGCAGTTGGAGTACCTAATTATCGTAAAATGAGCTTCAGTGGATATGCAGAATTTGAACGCGATTTCGATGAGTTAAGCCTTATTGATACCTACTATCGAATGGAATCGCTAGAGGAAGATATGCGAGGTATTATTAATGACCATTTAAGCCCTCCTACTGGTTGGGAAAAAAAATTTGAGGTATGGGCCGAAAAAAAAAGTAATACTTCACAACGAATGAAAAGTTATGAGGTATATTATGATAAAGAGCTTGCTGAAATGGTTGCAGAAAAAGATCGTTTTATTATCGAGCGGTTTAATTATAAGTTTTGAGGGAGAAAAGTTCGATTTATATTTAGATGAATAAAGCTATGACATACCGTAAAGAAATTGATGGGTTACGAGCAATTGCTGTCGTGCCTGTAATTCTTTTTCACGCAGGATTTGAGTTTTTCAGCGGAGGATACGTAGGTGTTGATATATTCTTTGTGATTAGTGGTTTTCTTATTACT
>JALZUP010000156.1 GCA_023301505.1 Robiginitomaculum sp. | reverse complement strand
TAGCCCTTACGCGACAGCCCCTGCGCGACAGCCTCTACGCGGCAAATTGGGCCAGCCACGCTTTTTTGCTGTACAGAAGACAGGCTCATGTTAAAGGCAGGCCATGAAACGCCGCTCTACATATCGCGCAATATATCGCACAATGATGCCTGCTCTATTATTGGGCCTTGCGATGATCCTGCAAAGCCTTGCGCCCAGCATTGCGGCGGCCCAGCGCGGCTATGATTTCGATATAAGCGCCTATTTATGCAATCAAACTGCGCCAACAAACCAGCAGGCCGCCAGCGAAGCCGAAGCGGCTTTGGCTGATATTTTGCGCCTTGCGGGAAAAGTCGCGCCCGATAATAGCGATCATGAGAAAAGCCCCCATTGCCAATTTTGTATGGTCAATATTGCGGCCATTACGCCCCCCTCATTAGATTTAGCCGCGCCGCAAATATATTCTAGCGCGGCAAGCCCTTTAAAAAGAGCTGAGCTACAGCCCAGCCGGCAGGCTACTGGCCCGCCCTTAGGGGGCCGCGCGCCTCCCTTTTTGTTTTAGATCAATTGCGCGGCTTTGCCCGCGCCTGACCTCCTGCGTCTGACCTTCTGCGTCTGGCCTTCTGCGTCTGGCCGACACTCTAAAACATATTTAACTTGGTAAAATCATGACAATTTATACGAAACATGCGGCCTTATTGCCGCTCGGCCTTTTGGCCTATGCGCTCAGCGCAAACTCTGCCCAAGCTCACGAAGATGATGCGGCTGCCTCCCATGCTATGGATCATGCTCCGATTGGGGTTATGGCCGATCACCGCCATAGTAAAGGCGAATGGATGCTATCTTACCGCTATATGAGCATGACAATGGACGGCAATCGTGATGGCCGCTCACAGCTCTCCGCTGAAGATATAGCCACGGGCTCGCCCAACCGTTTTGCGGGCCTTCCCGGACAGCCCCCTACGCTGCGCGTTGTGCCCGAACATATGACCATGGATATGCATATGTTTGGTGCTATGTACGGGCTTAATGAGGATGTCACCTTGATGGTGATGACCAGCTATATTGAAAAAGAGATGCACCACACCACCTTTCAAGGCGGGGCGGGCACAAATATATTGGGAACCTTTGATGTCAATACAAGCGGTATTGGCGATACGACCCTTGGCGCTATTTTTAACTTTGATAGCGTCTTAGGCGCGCCCAAACCGCGCCGCACGCTAAGCCTAACGCTGGCGGCGAGCTTGCCTACAGGATCCAATGATGAAACCGCGCAAATCCTCACGCCAACAGGAGCCACGCCAAGCCCGCGCACGCCCTATGCCATGCAAATTGGCACAGGCACTTTTGATGTTAAGCCCAGCATGACCTATTCTGACCGCAACGGAAAACTAGGCTGGGGCGGACAGCTTGCAGCGCGCGCCGCCTTATCCCCCAATGATGAGGGCTACAGATATGGCGATAGCCTAACGGGTACGGCATGGCTGGCCTATGAGCCTCGCTATGGCGTGTCATTATCGGCGCGCCTATCCGCGCGTAGCCAAGGCAGGATTGACGGCATAGACCCTGAAATTGTCGCGCCCGTGCAAACCGCTGATCCTGATAATTATGGCGGCGAGCAAGCCTTTGCCTATATTGGCGTCAACCTTTTGGGCCAAAACGGAATTGTCAAAGGTCACCGCCTTGCCGCCGAAGTCGGTCTGCCGATCATGCGCGATCTCAATGGGCCGCAATTAGAGACAGACAGCCTGTTCACGCTCGCATGGCAAAAATCCTTTTAAGAAAGGCGCGCCCAATAAGGCTAAAATAATAAATAGCGCGCTTAAAATTATCTGCGGCTAGCTGCTACGATTTGCGGCTAGCCCCCTAATGTGACCTGTCCTAAGCGATAGCGAAACAAGATGCGGCAACTCTCAAGCGCGCCATTTTGGGGAGGCTGAAACTGCCAACTCTGCACGGCTTCAAGGCTAGCGGAGGAAAAAATGCCGCTGGGAACCGCGCGCTCAATCTCTACATTATGCGTTCGGCCTTGCTCATTTATATCAAGGCGTATAATCGTCCAGCCTTGCCGCCCGCTATTAAAAGCGCGTTTTGGATAATCAGGCAAAGGAATGGACAGGGCCGCCAAAGCCTCCCCGCCTAGACAATCATTTGGATTGGCATAGCCCTTAACCCACGGATCTGTAGGATAATCAGATTGAGGCACAAAAATATCGCTGGTCTGACAACCGCCCGCCATAAGCGCGCAAATAAGCAGCCGTTTTAACGGCACAGAGGCGGATCTAGTGACTGACCTAGTTACTGGCCTAGTTACTGGCCTAGTTACTGGCCTAGTTACTGGCCTAGTTACTGGCCTAGTGAATGGCTGATGGCTCGCGCTCACTATTCACTTTCGCCAAACTGGCTCTCAACCAGTTTCACCAAAGCGTCTAGCGCTATTTGGCGCTCAACACCGCGCGCATTTATGGTAATTTCATCCCCGCAAGCCGCCCCTAGCATTAACAGCTCCATAATCGAATCCGCCTCAACCGTTTCCTCATCAAGCGTATTATGTCCCGTCACTGTAATCATAGCGTCAAATTGATTGGTCATTGCAACAAAGCGCGCCGAGGCGCGCGCATGTAAGCCTCGCCTATTGGAGAGTGTCACGCGCTGTGAAATATTATCGCTCATAGAAGGATCAGCCATAGGGGAGAGCTCTAATTTGAGCCGCCATTTAAAACTTCTGAGGCAATCGCAATATAGCGAATACCCGCCTGCTTAGCGATACGCGCGGCCTCACCAAGATCATGGCTACGGCGCGCCTCTGCTAATTTAATCAGCATTGGTAAATTCGCCCCCGCTACGACCTCAACAGCATTTTCTTTTAAAAGAGAAATTGCCAAATTAGACGGCGTGCCGCCAAACATATCCGTCAATATGATTGCGCCTTTTCCTGTATCAACTTGCGAAACCGCGACGCGAATATCATCGCGGCGGCCCTCTAAATCATCATCAGGGCCGATGCACACCGTTTCCATATGATTTTGCGGCCCGACCACATGTTCTGCCGCGCGCCGAAGCTCTGTCGCCAATTGTCCATGCGTAACGATCACTAATCCGATCAAAGCATCATCCTTTGCCTAAATATACCCCGATGTGACCTTGGATATAATCAAGAAAAAGCGCGTTTGGGAATAGTTAATTACGTCTCAAGCCCGTTTTCTTATAATTGTTTCCAATCAGCCAGGGCTCTAACGCTCTAATATAGGCAAGCTTACGGTAAATTTCGCGCCGCTAACACGCTCTGTTCCCGGGACAATCCTATTTTCTGCTTTAATGCTGCCCCGATGGGCGCGAATAATTTGGCGGCATATAGCCAGTCCCAAACCACTATGTGAGCCAAAAGCGGTGCCTTTAGGACGCTGGGTGTAAAACCGCTCAAAGATTGTCTCTACATTATCTGGCGGCATACCCGGCCCATCATCATCAACCGTTATGATGGCCATGCCCGCATTTTCCTCGCCCGCGCCCCGCACGCGCAGGCGCACCTCCCCGCCTTTGGGCGAAAAGGTCAGGGCATTATCGACCAAATTTCGGATGACTTGGCCGAGCGCCATATCCGAGCCGCGCACCATAATCGCTTCGGGCGCAGGATTATCAGACCCAATATAGCGCACATGCGCGGCGCCTTCTTTGCGGGTTTGCATATAAAAATCCGCCATATCGGCGAGCATTTTCTCGATCTCAATCGGCCCGCCTTGATCCCGCGCTAGCTCAGCATCCATACGCGACGCTTTGGAAATATCGGTAATGAGGCGGTCTATCCGCCCCACATCATTTTGGATGATGGCTAATAGTTTTTCGCGCTGGCTATCATTTTTAGCATGTTCAAATGTTTCTGTTGCGCTGCGCAAAGATGTGAGCGGGTTTTTGATTTCATGGGCCACATCGGCGGCAAAATTGGCAATATCGTCAATACGGTCATGTAGCCCGCCCGTCATATCGCGCAGCACAACAGAGAGATCGCCAATCTCATCACGCCGTCCTGATAGATCAGGAATAGCGTCACGGTTTTCAGAAGAGCGGCGCACAATTTCAGCCGCGCGTGCAAGACGGCGTACAGGCAAGGCAATAAATAAAGTCAGCGCCAGCGAGGTTAAAAGCGAGGTAATAATGGCCAGCAAAATGATCGGGCCAAGCGCGCGGCGCTCACCATCTAGGATAGCTTGAATATCATTACTCTCAAGCGTGACCACGCCCACCACACTATTAACGCGGCGAACAGGCACGCTGACCGCCACGATTAAGTCGCCCGCCGCATTATATTGCTCGCCAATAACAGGGTCGCCTAAAAGGGCGCGGCTTACATCTTGGGGTAAATTACGGCGCAAGCGCTCGCGCCGCTCTTTCACATTAGGGATCATGCGGATAAGCGTTTTAAGCCCGTTTTCAACATGCTCGGCAAATGTCAAACTATCTGGCGCGGCGGATCTATTCGGATCATCCTCAAAACCATCAGCAGATGCATTAAGAGGAGCCCCAAGAGGAGCTCCAAGGCTTTCTTCGGTGATAAGCGTACTGGTCAAATTACTATCTGAGACCAGCCTAGCATCTAAATTATAGAGCCGCGCGCGCGTGCCCTCAGGCAGAGCCAATAAGCGCATAGTTTTCAAGGCTGCTGCCTCGTCAAGCTGAGCAATAAGGGCATTGCCCGTCGCGTTTTGCGCGAGAATATTGCCAACTAGCTCCGCTTGGGAATAAAGGTTTTGCAGCTTTGTATCAATCAAGCCGCGGCGCACTTCATTTAAGGTCAAGGCGCCAATGATCAAAATGAGCAAGCCGACCAAATTTGAGAGTAATATGGCGCGAGAGAGCGAAGAGCGCGCAAATGAGCGAGAGCGCTCTGGCCTAGACGCCGCCTGTTTTAGCCCCCTATCTAGCCCCTTATCTAACCCCTTGTCAGAAATAGCTTTATGCCTCTTTATATTTATATCCGACGCCATAGAGTGTCTCGATACCATCGAAACTATTATCAGTCTTGCGGAATTTTTTGCGAAGGCGTTTTATATGAGAGTCAATTGTGCGGTCATCAACATAAATTTGGTCATCATAGGCCGCGTCCATAAGTTGATCGCGCGATTTCACATAGCCAGGGCGCAGGGCCAAAGCCTGCAAAATCAAAAACTCTGTCACGGTCAGGCGAACAGCTTTATCCGCCCAGCTACAGGCATGACGGTTCGGGTCTAGCACAAGCTGTCCACGGCGAATGACCTTATCATCGCCTTTGGCAGGGATTGGCATTTCCACATTGGTCAGCTTAGCGCGGCGCAAAACGGCCTTAATACGCTCGCCCAAAAGACGCTGCGAGAACGGTTTCGTAATATAGTCATCCGCGCCCATATTCAGGCCAATGGCTTCGTCAAATTCATCATCTTTGGATGTTAAAAAGATAACAGGAAGATTAGAGGTCTGGCGCAGGCGGCGCAAAAGCTCCAGCCCGTCCATTTGCGGCATTTTCACATCAAAAACGGCAATGTCTGGAGGATTGGAAACGAGCGCTTTGAGCGCGCTCACCCCCTCATGATAGGTGCGGACCTGATAGCCCTCCCCTTCTAAAAACATTGAAACCGATGTTAAAATATTTTCGTCATCATCAACTAAAGCAATCGAAACCATGAACGTCTCCCAGACAGTATAATCGCGGCGTGAAACTCGCCATAATTATCTCTAGCCAAAGGGTAAGGCAGGAGTGAGGCCGCAGCAAGACATTTGCCGCCTTAATTTGTTCTTGTTTTGTTTGCAGGGCCTCTAAAGGCTAAAGCGTAAAGCCAAGCTATTCATCTGCTATAGTGCCCGTATCGTCAATATCAACTGTGATACGTGTACGCGGCTTGCCATCAGGGCCGATGATTTCGCTACGGTTAAAGGTCATAAGGCTGCCTAAAGCTTCAATATTATAATGCTCTGTGCCGCCGCTTTGGCTACGCGTGATTTTACCAACGCGCTTGCCTTCAAAATCGATTGAAAGACTATTGCCAGCCCGTTCAACCTTAATATCTTCAATAATATCTGCCGCAAAATCGGCGGCATTGGAAATAACGCCAGATTCAGCCAGCACCTCTTCGGCCAGCCGCGCGGCTTGGCGAAGATCTTCTAGATTTTCAATATCTAGCCCCTCATCAAAATAAGCAAAGCGGTCCTCATTTTTCGCGCGCGCGGCACCAAGGCTCTCGGCAAACCGCAAAACATGCCGTTTCATGCGCGTTTCAAATGATGTGCTTAAATCATCAAGCGTTAAGGTCGGAATCGTCAATTTCGTAACTGTGCCAGAAGGGGTATTAGAAGAATTATCAGCGGAGCTATCAGAACCCGCATCAGAACTCGCATCAGGGCCAGAATCTCTGTCACCAAAATTAGGCCAATCTTGGGCGCCGCCATCTCTATTACGGCGTCCGCCCCTGCCTCTTCTATCATCGCGTTCGCCGCGCTCCGTACGTTCTGTACGCCCCCTACGCTCGTTTCGGTCAGTCCGCTCATTACGCTCTGCACGGTCATTACGGTCTGAACGGTCAGCGCGATCTTTGTCCTCTTTACCTTGCTTTGAATGTTCTGAGCGATCTAAACGCTGATTTGCGCGCAGCCGCTCATTAATGCTGTCTTCAAGCTGGCGCGCAGACGGCTTATCTTTATCGCTCTCAATATTTTCAGGTATAGACAGCTTAACTTCAACGTTTTTGCCATTATATGTTACATTCGCTCCAGATGAGAGACTGTCACCCATATTGTCTATTTTGGCGGCCTCTATTTCCCCGCCCTCTATGACAATCCCCTCTATGACAATATCGTCAATATCGACATCATGCGGATGCGCTGAGGTCAGGCCAACGGAGGCCATGCCCATGATGGAACTAAAAGCTATCAAGCACAGGGTTGAGGCGCGCACAGGCATAAATATCTCCGAAAGATGTGGTCATTTATGGTTAATGAGCGTTAACCATAAATGCTTGCCGCGCCCGCGCAAGCCACAATATGCAGAAATAGCTGAATAAATATGAGGCGTTAAAGCGCCAGCTCCCCTGAGCCTTCTAGCTCTACTGGCCCCGTCATAATAACGTGATCATCACTGGCGCGCCAGTCTATATGCAGCGTTCCCCCGTCCACATCCACGCGCACTTTGCGCTCCATGCGCGATTGGCGCACAGCCGCGACAACCGCCGCGCAGGCCCCTGTTCCGCAAGCCAAAGTCAGCCCCGCCCCGCGCTCCCAAACGCGCAGGCGCATATGATGCGGCCCCAGCACTTGCGCAAAGCCAATATTGGCTTGCTCAGGAAAAAGCGGATGAAATTCAAGCATAGGGCCTAATGTTTCCACAGCCGTCGCCTCCACATCATCGACAAAGAAAACGCAATGCGGATTGCCCATATTCACCGCGCCAGGCCGCGCCAATATAGGCGCATCAATTGGGCCAACTTTCACATCAATGACGCGCGTATCCATATATTCTTTTAAAGGAATTTGGTCCCATTCCAGATTAGGCTGGCCCATATCCACGCTGATCTGAAATTTATCCTTTTGCGATGCCTGCCCTGATGTAGATTCTGCTGATGTAGATTCTGATGTAGCTTTGGCCAGCAATAGCCCCGCAGCCGTTTCAATTGTGACCTGCTCGGCCCCGCTCTCACGCAGCAGCAACCAGCCCACACAGCGCGTCGCATTACCGCAGGCCTCAACCTGCCCGCCATCATTGTTCCAAATTTCCATAAAAGCATCGCCGCGCGTGCTCTGCCTTATGACCATAATCTGATCACAGCCCTTTGAGCCTAGCGGGCCGCCCTTAGCGCCAATAGAGATGGCAAGCTCGGACGTGAGGGCAAATTCATTGCCCCGCCCGTCAAATATAGCAAAGCGGTTTCCCGCTCCATTCATGGCATAAAATTTCATAGATATATCATAAGGCTGATAAGGCGGGCTGAAAAGGGTTTAAATCTTCCACCCAGAATGCAGGGCCGCCACCCCGCCCGAAAAGTCCGTCCAGCCAACGCGCGCAAATCCTGCCTCGCTCATCATATCGGCAAAGGCTTGCTGACGCGGAAATTTACGGATGGATTCGACTAAATATTGATAGCTATCACGATCGCCAGCAATCATGCCCCCCATAGGCGGGATCACATTAAAGCTATACATATCATATATTGTAGACAGCCACTGCGCGGGCGGCGTTGAAAATTCAAGACAGAAGAACCGCCCGCCGGGTTTTAAAACGCGGCGCATATCACGCAGCGCCATATCTCTATCCGTCACATTGCGTATGCCAAATGCAATCGTCACCACATCAACACTATTATCAGGCAGCGGCAAATTCTGCGCGTCGCCGCAAACCCGCACAATATTTAAAGCGCGCCCGCGGCTATCCACATCCTTAGCGCGTCCCGCCAAAAGCATTTCGGCGTTAATATCGCAGACAATCGCCTTTGCTTCTACTATAGAGTCAGGGGCTGCTGATGAAGGCGACGATGAGGCCGCTATGGCCGCGCCGCGCCGCATTGAGGCGGCCTGCGCTTTGGCTAAAAAGCGGCGCGATAAATCTCCCGTGCCGCCCGCCACATCCAAAAGACACTCGCCGGGCTGCGGATTAACCCGCTTCATGGTCATATCTTTCCAAATACGGTGAATGCCAAAACTCATCGCATCATTCATCACATCATAAGAGCTAGCGACGCTGTCAAAGACGCTGCGCACGCGCGAGGCTTTTTCCTCGCGCGGGACCTGCTCAAAGCCAAAGTCAATCGTGTCGTCCTTATCGGAGCTAGATTCGGTTTTCGCCGTGTTCTTAGGCTGGGTTTTATTTTTACGCATCTGTGTCATAAAGCCCTCTTAACAAAGGCCCGCCCAGAAAGCGATAGGACATTATGCCAGAGCTCCCCGAAGTCCAAACCGTGCGCGACGGCCTCGCCCCCCATATGGAAGGCTTTAGCTTTACGCGCGTCACTTTAAACCGCGCGGATCTGCGTTTTGCCTTTGCGCATGGCTTTAAAACCCGCCTAGAGGGCGCGCAGATAAATCGCCTGAGTCGCCGCGCCAAATTTTTGATGGCCGAGCTCTCTACGGGCGAAACCCTGCTATTACATTTAGGCATGTCGGGCCGCTTTACCATTGATGAGGGCGGGGCCGCTCTTAAGCCGGGTCAATTCATCCATCCCCATGAGACAAACCCCAAACATGATCATGTGATTTTCGATATGAGCAGCGGCGCGCGCATTATATTTAATGATCCGCGCCGTTTTGGCTTTATGGAGCTTTTTGCAAAAGATGACGCCATAGAGCGCCTCTCCCATTTAGGGCCAGAGCCGCTGGGCAATGATTTTAACGGCCCCGCCCTCAAACACACATTTAAAGGCCGCAAAACCAAAATCAAAACCGCCCTACTTGATCAGCGCCATGTTGCGGGGCTAGGCAATATATATGTCTGCGAAGCTTTATACCGCGCGCGCATCAGTCCGCTGCGCGCCTCTGGGCGGCTTAGCCATGCCCAGACGGAACGCTTGGCAGGGCATATAAAACAAATTTTGCGCGAGGCCATCGCCTCTGGTGGATCGACATTGCGCGATTTTGCAGGGGCGAGCGGGGAGCTGGGTTATTTTCAGCATAATTTTGACGTTTATGGCCGCGAAGGCGAGCCCTGTAAGGAGTGCGGCGCGCCTATTTCGCGAATTGTGCAGAGCGGACGTAGCACATTTTATTGCAAGCCCTGCCAGATAGCTTAAATTGGGTAGCTTAAATCAGAAATCTCTTCAATTATATTTATCCTGAAGCCAGCCTTTAATAAAAGCTAGTTTTTCCTGCGGGCATTGATCTAAGCTTTGCAAGCATAAAAATAATTTGTCCTTATTTTTCGCGGCGCCTCGCAGCCTATATTTTGTCCAAAAGAGCGGTTTTTTATACGTTCGAAATTGTAGCAATTGATAATCACTTTTTAAAACACATGTTCCATTTTGTATTTCCAAATGATTGGCCAATGATTGAGTTAAAAACTGCTCGGGATGTCTGAAGCGATATTTAATATTTTTCTCTAGCATATCCGAATTTTTTTCATAAAAATTTTCTAGAACAGACTTCCTCATAGCCGTAAATGTATGCCTTAACCGAGTATATTTTTTACATCCCAATTTTCTCGCAATGAGTTGTTGGCTTTTTTTAAACCCGGAAGCCTTTATTTTATCTCGTTTGCCAAGTAATTTATACAGACGTTTTTGGAGTCTTTTTCTCAAAAGATCTTCATCAAACGGGCGCCATATACCTCTGATAACGGGCTCCTTATTAATAAAGAAATCCGACATAGTGGCCTCTTTCAATAAAAAGAAATCATCATTTAAATAGATAAAATGTTCTGAAAGATTGGGTATTTTATGAAGCAATGTCTCTATGGATATAGAATTAAATGTCGGCAAATAATGATCAAATCCTTCAAAGATGACTTTATGGTCTATTATAAAAACATTTGGAAATTGCGCTTTTTTTACACCTTTTAAAAAATCAGGCGTTTGATTATCCGTGACAATAAAAATATGTCTTACAAATTTAGCATGTTTTAAAATAGATTTTACAGAAAACTCAATTTCATTAACTTGGTCATAGTGCTCTCTAACAGACTTACTATTTATAGAATCTTTATTCTCTATATAGCGCCTCATTTTAAGCTTATGCTCAGCGTCGTTCCCATTCACCCAAGTAATGACAGCATCAATAATAAGGGGATCATTCTCTTGCATGACAAGGCTCTTTTCTATCAATCCTATCATTAGGGTAAAATAAGCTATCAAGCAATTGCCTACAAGAGGCGGTGTTAAAACATCCACCACCCTCATCATTTAGCCTCATCCATTAAGCCTCAGGCCATTGGTCAATAGCTTCACTATACACAGGGCAATATTTTTAAAAATAATGAGGGGCACATCTAGGCATAAAATCACCACCATTTCCTATTGACGCCTTAGCCAAGGCCCGCTAGAAGCCGCGCTAAGTTTTATATGGGCGGCCATGCCGCCTTTTTGGCTTGGACGGAGATTAAACACACCCGCTCTGATAAAGCCGCAAAGAGGATAATATGGCTAATACTTCATCAGCAAAAAAAGCTGTCCGCGTCATGGCACGCAAAACAGAAATTAACAAAACACGCCGCTCATCTGTGCGAACAACATTGCGCGGCGTTGAAGAAGCGATTGCTTCAGGCGATCAGGCAGCAGCCAAAGCGGCGCTCGCCATAGCTGAGCCAGCTTTGATGCGCGCTGTCGGCAAAGGCGTTTTTCACAAAAATACAGGCGCGCGTAAAATTTCTCGCCTCTCAAAGCGCGTGAAAGCCATGTCAGCCTAATAAGCGAGCTCTATACATGTCCGCCATACATTATGGCAGGATGAAAATTTGAAACCGAAGAGATCACCTCTCTTCGGTTTTCGTGGTTTTAGCATATTGCTTTGAGCGCGCAGCAATAGCCCCCTATTCGCGGGGCATTATATAGCCTCTC
>JALZUP010000155.1 GCA_023301505.1 Robiginitomaculum sp. | reverse complement strand
CAAACAAAATGAACGAACATTGCAGAACTACCGAGGCACTTAAAGAAGGCCATCCAGAAGAGCCACCAGACCGCAATTGTTATGACTGTTTAACGGTTCTTGATGAACACAACGCCCGTTGGCACTTTGAACAAGAACAAGGGTACGCCCAAGAATTTGACGAAGACGGCATGACAGAAAAACTTTACTGTGACTATTGCTTGCACGGGTCGGCACTTTCTAAAATTGAAGACCTCAAAGCCGAAAACAAAAAACTTTTAACCAAAAACCAATAAAAAAATTATGACTAAAACTACAATAATCTTGCCCGAAAAAGCTGAAAGCCGATTTCCTCTATACGCTAAAAACAAAACAGAGATGCTTATAGTGAGGTTTGATTCAGAAAACTGTGGAATTGCAATTGTTGACGATAGCTCCCACTACCAACCTATGGAAGAAAATACAAGTTGGATAAGTTGTTTTAACAAATCAACCTGGGAAATACTACCAAAAGGCACTGTCGTACACACCAATGTCACTATAGAAACAATTACCGTTTAACATTATGACAAAAACGCAAAGATTAGGTATTGAGAGACGGAAAAACCTTGCGAGCGAGTACGCACGCAATGAGCAAGAGTTTTTAGCGGTAACGAAAACCCCCAAACTCAGAACAGTTGAAGAGCAGACAATTTTCTTGCAAGTGAAGTCCAGAAAGATTGTTGAAAAGTCTGGGGTACAACCTTGGAGGAAACGCCAAAGGGAAGCCACTGCCAGGAAAGCCACCACTGAGGCCGAAAGGCAAGCTTTCTTGACTCCTCCGAAAGAAAGAACCGAGGAGCAAAAAAGGCTTATTCGCAAAGCTGATGCTAAGACGTACAAGACAACCCGCATGGCAGTTGTAAATTCTGACCCCAGGTTTAACCCTAAACTAGCCGAGACTGTACGGGCGATAAAAGCATCAATGCCACCGCCCCCAAGCGTGCAGAGAAGGCGGCAAGCCTCATCATTCAAAGGTATGGACTTTGAGGGCGAGCAGAAACCACATGGGACATATACGCCCGCCCCTAAAACCTCCGCAAAGTCATTGGCAATCCTTTCATCTGCATACTAAAAAAAAAGTGTCGATTTAAGATTGACACTAAATAAAAATAGTTTATCAATAAACACCTAACCAAAAACAAACAAAAAAAATGAAACTAACAGTAATTAAAACAATCGCTAAACACCTTCCCCAACTAAATGTTGAACAGGCGTTAAACCTCGCACAAGATTTAGTTGAAACCCTTTCAATTGCCGAAACGCCAACCTCAGAAACCCCAAAGGAAGAGGCAACCCCAGAACCCAAACCAAAAAAAGCCACCAAGAGGGCAAAAACTAAGGTGAAGGAAGAACCTGTGAAGGAAGAGCCTGTGAAGGAAGAGCCTAAGGAAGAGCCTAAGGAAGAGCCTAAGGAAGAGCCTAAGGAAGAGCCTAAGGAAGAGCCTGCAAAAGCTGAAATTCCACCTAGCGAAACAAAAAGGCGTTTCCCTCACCTGTTCAAAGACGGTGAAGAAACTAAAGTTTATTCCCGTGACCAAGTAAGGACTTTTGCAAGCAAAGTTATTTCTGATTCTGGGGACGTTGACCAAGGAAAGAAAAATCTCTTTGCAATGCTTGACAAAATCGGTGCTGAAAGTGTCACGAAAGCAACGGAAGGACAACTTCAAGAGCTTGTCCCTCTTGTCTCTGAGCTACTAGGAAAAACCATTGAAGAGGTCTTAGAAGCCTAAACACCCAACCCGCCCCGTTGAAACACACGGGGCTTTTTAAATTTTAATATGTCCGAAAATACTAAAGAAAAAGAAGTTCATTCAATCTACGGTGCAAGCGGTGCGAAACGTTGGCGGGGTTGTCCTGGTTCTGTTACTGTCATTGAAACTGCAAAGGCTCTTGGTGATATTCCAGAAGACAGTTCAACAAAGTTTTCTAAAGAAGGAGACGAAGCGCACGATTTCGCAGAACGCATCTTAAAAGGTGAGTTGTCACTTGAAGACGTGCCTTGCGAGGAAATGCGAATGCACGTTGGGGGGTATGTCTACCACTGCACAAAGGAGTTTGAAAAGGCGCTTGAAGTTGATGCAGAAGGGGCGCAAGAGATGGTTGAAGGTTTCCTTCCCCTTTACTACCGCTCGCAAGACAAGGGGAAAGTTGACCATGCCACTTGGTGCAGTAAGTTCATTTCGTTTTCTGACCTCAAATACGGGGTTGGCGAATACGTGGAAGCGGAAGAGAATGACCAACAAGCGATTTATGCAATCTCTATGATTGCAGACATTGAAAGCCAAGGGGGCGTTGCCTTTGAAGACGATTTGCCCGTTTTCTTGTCCATCTACCAACCGAGACACCGCAACTTTAATGGCACTGCTAGGACTTGGGAAACCACCGTTAGAAACCTAAAAGACATGGCCATTGACATTGAAGCGGATTATGAGAAGGCCAAGACAGGCAAGGGTGCTGTCATTCCCTCAGATCGTGCCTGCAATAGTGGTTTTTGTGATGCAAGGGGCGTTTGCTCCGCATACCTGGCAAGCCCGTTTAAGCGAGTGCCAGAAGCAATTGACCCTTTCGCAGAGTTTGACGAAGTGACCCCAGAAGAGCGCACTGAGAATGTAAAAGCATTTGCAAAGGCTGTTAAATCAAACGGGGGCTTTGAGGAATACCCCGTTGAACTGCTGACCCCAGAACAAGTTGCGTTCATCTGTGAGAATGGTTCTCGCATCAAAACTGCCGTTGACAAAATTATTGACAACGAAAAAGCCCGCATCAAGCAAGGGGGCGAGCTAAGAAGCTGCAAGCTTGTGGAAGGTTCAAGCGGCCAAAGGCAATACATAGATGATGAATCGGAAGCTGAGGCAACTAAAATGCTTTCAACTAAATTTGGTAAAGCATGGGCTATGCAACCCCAAAAACCGCTTTCTGTACCGCAAGCAATCGCAAAGCTTGGACAAGAGGAGCTTTCGACAAGGTTTGAAAATAAGTTTAAATCATTGTGGCATCAACCCAAGAACCAACCCAAGCTTGTTTCAATTGACGCAAAAGGTGAAGCCCTTGTTTTCACTGCAACGGAAGACGATTT
>JALZUP010000154.1 GCA_023301505.1 Robiginitomaculum sp. | reverse complement strand
GCGACATGGAAACATGATATGAGTAATTTATCTGGCGTAACTTATGGCGCAGTTGGGAGAGGGCAATGCTAAAAATAGCTCAATATATATCTTACGGCCTTGGCGGATATTTGCTTATCGGTCTTCTGTTTAGCTTATATTTTATTACGCGAGGCCTCAAAGGTGAAGCCATTGCGGGAAAAGGCATAATCTTACGTCTCATGCTTTTGCCTGGCGCTATATTGATATGGCCTTTTTTACTAAAGAGAAAATCATGAAACGCGCACATCGCAACGCCAGTAAAATCATTTGGCTCATACTCCCTGTCCTATTGGCTGCAATTTTGTGGATTGCCTTTAACGCTCAAGGAGCGAGCTTATGAGCCATGATTTTGTACCCGTTCAGTGGAACCGTCAAAAATATATTTATGACGCACTATTGCTTGCTGGCACATTCATATTTCTAGCAAGCTTTATGGTGTTAGGGATGCGCGCCCAAGCGGCTGATATGTCCATTTTAATGATCCGCGCTTTTGGTAGCTGCGCGATTGTGCTGTTGCATATTATTTTATTCATTGGCCCGCTCGCGCGCCTATCAGACAGGTTTAAGCCTCTGCTTTATAATCGCCGCCATTTTGGCGTCATTACCGCCATTATAGCCCTGCTACACGGCGCTTTTGCTTTAATGTGGTATCATGGGTTTGGAACGATCAACCCCATCGCCTCAGCGCTTGGTGGATATGGGGATTACGGCACGGCCATAGAGTTCCCCTTTGAAAGCCTTGGGCTTATTGCCTTAATTATTTTATTGATTATGGCGGCCACAAGTCATGATTTTTGGCTCTCACGTTTAACGCCTCCTATGTGGAAATCTTTGCATATGAGCGTCTATTTCGCCTATGCAGCTTTGGTGGGACATGTCGCACTAGGCGCGGCCCAATTTGATAAAGGCTGGGGCTTATTCATCGCCTTAGCGATTGGCGCGCTGTTGCTAAGCCTGCTGCATGTCGCGGCAATCTTAAAGGGGCGCGGTCTTGATAAAGACGTGCTGGCGCAATCAGTTTGGATCAATGTGGGCGCCCCGCTCTCCATTCCAATGAACAAAGCCATCACCGTAACGCCGCCCTCAGGTGAACGCATCGCTATTTTCAGACATGCCAAAGGTATATCCGCAATTGTTGCTGTTTGCTCGCATCAAAACGGGCCTTTAGGCGAAGGCTGCATTCGCGACGGGCTTGTGACTTGTCCGTGGCATGGCTTTCAATTTGACCCCGAAACAGGGGCCGCCCCGCCGCCCTTTACTGACCGCGTGCAAACGCACAAAATTATCATTGAAAAAGGTGATGTCTGGGTCAATACGACGCCCGATATATTGGGCACAACCCGCCTAGCTGTGCAGGTGAAATCATGAGCAATAATGAAGACGATTTTTATGTTGGCTATGGCCCCGTTCCCCAAAAGGATCGCCGCTTTTTATTAAAAGCTGTTCCAGCAGGCCTGTTGGGGCTGGCGGGCATGGGAGCTTTTATCGGAACGCGCGCGGCCTCAGATGGAGGCGGGCAATGGCAAACGGCAACGCCTGTCACCCTAAAGGGACGGATTGGGTTTCATCCCTATCCTGTGCTTTGGGTCGGCGATGTTGGTCACGTCATTGCAGGTATTGGCAAAAAAGGCGCGGATGATTATTGCAAAGCCTTTGACGGGCAAAGCGTTGAAGTAACGGGCGTGAAAATTGTCCGCAATGACTGCTTCATGCTGGGCGTGGCGCAAACAGGCATCAAAGCTATTAATGACCCCCTGCCCTCCATTCCTGCGCCCATTAGGATGCAAGATATGTCACTCATTGGAGAGGTTTTAGACGCGCAATGTTTTATGGGCGTGATGAATCCTGGCTATGGTAGAACACACCGCGCCTGCGCCACGCTTTGCATCCGCGGCGGACAGCCCGTTTTCTTTTCACTTGGACTGCGCGGCGGCGACCCTAGCGCAGGCCCGCAAACCTGCGGCGGGAATGGCTTTTTGCTCGCCAATGCCGCCAGTGAGAAAATCAATGCTGAAATTTTAGAGGATGTGGCCGTCCCCGTGACCCTGAATGCGAGCCTAGAAAAAATCGGCAATTTGTACCGTCTTATTTATAAACAAAACAGCTTAAAGCGCCTCTCATGACCCTGAGTATTTTCTTAGTCTTCGGCAGCGTCTTTTTTGCATTTGCACTCGTGTCAAAACGCATTCAAGGCACAATATTCACCGCCCCCCTATTATTCACAATAGGCGGCTTTATCTTATCCGCCTTGCTGTTAAACACATCTGGTTTGACATATAATGAAGGCGCGCTTCATGTGCTGGCCGAGCTGACACTGGTTCTTGTCTTAGCAGCAGACGCCTCGCAAATTTCATTTGATGAGCTTAAAAAACAAAAAGCGATACCCATGCGCTTATTGCTGATTGCTTTGCCCCTTATCATGCTTATGGGAACTTTGGTCGGCCATACGGTCTTTCCCGGAATTGGCTGGTATGAGGCCGCTTTAATTGCAGCTATACTAGCTCCAACCGACGCCGCGCTTGGAGCGTCAGTCCTCGCCGATAAAACAGTTCCACCCAAAATCCGCCAAGGCCTTAATGTTGAGAGCGGCCTTAATGATGGCATTGCCCTACCCGCCGTTTTATTCTTCGCTTGTTTTTTAAATATTACGCATCAAAACACCGAAGAAAACTGGCTGATTTTCCTAGGCCTACAGCTCATAATTGGCCCGCTTGCTGGCTTCATTATTGGCTGGGCGGGCGGACATCTGATTGCTTGGGCTGCGAAAAAAGAATGGATGACATCAGAGTTTCAAGGCGTGGCCGCAATCGCGCTAGCTGTGATTGCTTTTGCTGCCGCTGAAATGTGCCACGGCAATGGCTTTATTGCCGCTTTCATTGCCGGTCTGACTTATGGCAATCTTCATGTGAGCTATTCTAAATTTCTGCATGAATTTACGGAAACAGAAAGTCAGTTTTTAAGTTATCTGACCTTCTTCTTATTTGGCGCGCTTATTCTACCCGAAGCTCTGCACCACATTAATGGAGATATTATTCTCTATGCAATTTTAAGCCTGACAGTGATCCGTATGCTGCCCGTCTTTATTGCGACGCTAGGGCTAGGATTAAGTTTGCCTGCGGTTGGCTTTATGGGCTGGTTTGGCCCAAGAGGCCTTGCCTCCCTGCTCTTTGCCCTCTTGGTCCTAGAAGATTTACATGTCGAGCAAGCCGAATTTATTCAAGCCGTCGTCGCAACAACAGTGTTATTTAGCATTGTCTTGCACGGCATCACGGCCGCGCCCCTGAGCAAGAAATTGGGACGAAGATCCACTATAGAAAACAGCTAAGTCATAACATGGCATATGGCTTGAAAATTGATGAGTGAAAGTTGAGAATCAAAAATGAGTGATAAAAATAACACGTGCAAAATCACTGGAGAGCTACGCGGCCTTCACCTTTTAGATAGCGGTACATATAATAAATCGACAGCCTTCACGGCGCAAGAGCGAGAGCGTTTTGGACTAAGAGGTCTATTGCCTCATAAAATCAACACCCAAGACATGCACCAAACACGCGCCCTTGGTAATCTGCGCCGCAAAGCTTATGACATTGAGAAATATATATTTCTAAGCGCTCTACAAGATCGCAATGAGAAGCTTTTTTATCGCCTCATCATCGAAAATGTCGATGAGATAATGCCGCTCATCTATACGCCCACTGTTGGCCAAGCCTGTAAGGAATTTGCCCATATTTATCGGCGGCCCAAAGGCTTCTACATAACCCCAGATGATAAGGGGCAGATTCGAAGCATGCTCGATAATTGGCCTGAGGATGATGTTAAAGTCACCGTCGTCACCGATGGTCAACGCATTTTAGGACTGGGCGATCTTGGCTCAAATGGCATGGGCATTCCCATTGGCAAGCTTGCCTTATATACGGCCTGCGCGGGCATTCATCCCCATGAATGCCTTCCTGTCATGCTCGATGTTGGCACTAATAATGAAGAGCTGCTCAATGATCCGCTCTATATGGGCTATCCGCATAAACGTTTGGAAGGCCAAGCCTATCTTGATTTAGTCGAAGAATTTATATCAGCCATTCAAGACAAATATCCTGACTCCTTGCTGCAATTTGAAGACTTCCTAACCCCTAATGCTTATAAGCTGCTTGAGACTTATCGCGATAAAATATTATGTTTTAATGATGATATTCAAGGAACCGCGGCTGTCGCCTTATCGGGCGTTATCGCCTCTAACCGAATAACGGGCCATAAGTTTTCAGATCTGCGCATCATGTTTTTAGGCGCAGGATCTGCGGCCACAGGCATTGGTGATTTGTTGCTCGCCGCCTTCATGGAAGAAGGCTTAAGCCATGAGGACGCCGTTAAACGCTTATGGTTTGTCGATCAGCATGGCATCATTGTAAAAGACCGTGACGATCTTATGAGCCATAATATTCCTTATGCCCATGATTACGAACAGTTAGGCTTTGTTGACGCGATTAACGCCATTAAGCCGCATATTTTAATCGGCGCGACGGGCGCTCCGGGGACATTCACCCAAGAGGTGATTGAAACCATGTCAAAGATCAATAAACGCCCCGCTATATTTGCCCTATCCAACCCCACTTCTCGGGCGGAATGCACAGCCGAGCAAGCTTATGAGTGGAGCAACGGACAGGCTATTTTCACGAGCGGCAGTCCCTTTGGCCCCGTGGAGTTAAACGGTAAAACACATCAATCTGGGCAAGGTAATAATGCCTATGTCTTCCCTGGAATTGGGCTGGGGGCTGTCGCCTGTAAAGCCAAAATGATTGACGATAAAATGTTTTTAGCCTCAGCGCAGGCTCTGGCCCTTCAAGTCAGTCAGGCCAATCTGGATGCTGGCACATTATATCCGCCACTCGCCGATATCAGAGAGGTCTCGCTCGCCATTGCGATCGCCGTTGCCCAGCAAGCTTATAAATCTGGGCTGGCCCAATTAGAGGAGCCTTTAGAGGGGGCTGCCGATTTAAAAGCCCATATTGAGGCCTTGATGTATCAGCCTTATTATTAGCTCCATTATTAACCTGACTCAGAATAAGCAGGTGGCTATAATGGGCAGGCTATAGCCCAAACATTAGGCTGAAATTATAGCCAAGGTGAGCGGCTCACTACTCAAAACGAGGATCGTAACATGCAACAAAATGTCAAATTTGCGTCGCAATCAGGCGTTCAACTATCAGGCGTTCTTCATACGCCAGATGCGAGAAACATAACGGGATATGCCATTTTGGCCCATTGTTTCACCTGTACAAAAAGCCATAGTTCTGGACAAAATATCGCAAAATCATTGGCAGGCGAAGGCATTGCAACTTTGCGATTTGATTTCACAGGATTAGGCGCCAGTAAGGGGCAGTTTTCCGATACGAGCTTTACCACAAATGTGGCTGACCTTGAAAGCGCGGGACGTTTCCTAGAGGAAAATTACGGGACCCCAGAGCTTATGGTTGGGCATTCATTGGGCGGCACAGCCGTCTTAGCCGCCGCCAGTAAAATGCCCTCTATCAAAGCCGTCGTCAGCATAGGCTCCCCCTCTAGGCCCGACCATATATTGCACATGCTAAAGGACAAGCTTCCAGAACTTAAAAAGATGGATGCTGTCAAAGTTAAGCTGGGCGGCTTTACCCATAAATTCCGTCAAAGCTTTGTCGATGATGTTGAAAATTACACACTCGATATTGGTAATATTGGCAAAGCGATAATGATTATGCATGCGCCATTTGATGACACTGTCTCTATTACTGAGGCGTCAAAAATATTTGAAGCGGCAAAGCATCCAAAAAGCTTTGTAAGCCTAGACAAAAGCGATCATCTTTTATCTAATCCCGAAGATGCCCAATATATTGGGCGCCATATTGGCAATTGGGCAAAGCGCTATATTTGCTCTCTTGAGACCGAAGCCTCCAAAGAGCTACCCAAAGGCGTCACTGTTACGGGCAAAACATCCGAAGCTTTTTATAATATCGCCTCGGCGGGTAATCATAAATTTATCATTGATGAGCCGCTCTCATATGGCGGCACAGACCTAGGCCCAACACCTTACGGCCTTCTTGGCGCAGCCTTAGGATCATGCACCTCCATGACGCTAAATGGCTATGCAAGACGCAAGGAGCTAAATTTGACCGAAGTCAGCGTTGAGGTCACCCATGAGCGCATACATGCGCAAGATTGCGATAGCTGTACTAAGGATGAAGGCAAGGTTGATCAATTTACGCGGCGCATTACCCTGCAAGGCAATTTATCCGATGATGAGAAAAAGAGACTATATGAAATAGCAGATCTGTGCCCTGTCCATAAAACCCTCGAAAATGAAATAAAAATTGTAACAGTGTCGGACTAAGCCAGCTAAATTTTAGCATTAGGTAATTATGCACAAAACAACGCGAGCGCGGCAAAGATAAAGGGAGCTTAGCCTAGCTAAGCTCCCTTTTCATTTTCGTCCATACCCTGACCCACATGAGTCTAAGATTATATCGTGACTATAAAGCGCAGCCTTGGCTAGACGCGACAGCCTTTAAATATGAGCGCCGAACATTTGAGTAATCAGCCGCGTGGAAAACTTTTTTCTCATGTGCGCTCGCCCCTGAGAAAAAGCGAATAAAGCCGCCATAAGGGATGAAGCCCGCAGCGTCAGTAGATTTGCCCCCATTTTTACTATAATGGTCAGGAGAGTCCCAATCAGGGCCAGCGAAAGCCGTCAGCTTAGATACTTCATCTGCAAGGTCGCTACATGTGCGCCCGGCTGCGCTAACATAAGGATCATTTGCATCAGCTAGAAATGCTGGAATTTCTGTTCGCGTCAAATTTAGGCTTCGCGCAGGTTCTGAAACGATACCTTTATCACCATCTACAGTATCAGTCGTTGCGCAGGCTGATAATGCAATCACACATGTTGACGCAATAATTTTTGATGTTTTAAACACAGTCTTCTCCTAGCTAAAATAAAATATATGTCATGTCCTTTAATACGTCCTTGAAGAAACTACGGATTAAATCAATTAATTCGAGCGTCATCATTAGCTGTGGAACCAGCCTCAATTTGGTTCGGTCAGTTCTTTCTTTCCCAAAGACAAGCTGGATTTCTCATTTTAGTCAAACATTATGGATATGCTTTGGGCATGGAGCAAACAATTAGAAAATGGCCATCAACTGATCGTCTTAACTTGCGGGCTCTCAACCATAACTTTATTGGCTATTGTAAGAGAAAGTTCGTTAAGCGCCTTATTCATAGCAGCAACAACATCTCTAATATTTTCACCATTTTCATCACTTGCAGAGTGTTGGATTGGCGTTCTGATTTTTTCTAAATATAATTTACTCTGTTGGTTTGAGTTATTGATCAATTCCCAAGAAACAGACAAAGAAACAGCATCACTATTGTCACGGCCAAACTCACTGACATTTAATCGAACAACAAAATCCGGATTTATCGAAAAGTTTGCATAATAATCAAAGGACCTTTCTGTATTGAGATGGGTGGCTAAATTGGACGTGATGACAGATGTCATATTCCGCTCTAAACTTTCTGCCCATCGGTCATTTTCATTAAGATTGATATCATGCGCGTCAGTACGATAAACGATTTCCGATCTGGTAAGATATTCAGGTATGATGATGGGGCCGACAAGAACTGAGACTTCCGAACTTCCCAATAACGACAAGCCAGATAAGCATGACCGCTAAAGTTAGCATCACAACAATCATAATCGAGCAGATGAAGACATCATGATCATGTTTGTCAAAAACTTTACTCTGAAAGTACATTGATAAGAAAAAATTGCATATCAAATAAGGAGCCATCCCCTGAAAGCTGCTAGAATTAAACGGAGCAAATGAGAAAACATCTGTGATTATATAATCTATAATTAAAGTCGCGATAACTGAAATAAATAAAGCCTTGCGCCAATTTATAGCCTCGTTCCCAAATCCCTTTTTATTCATCGAGCCAAGCCTTACACGGAAGAATTCATCAATTATTTGAAAGCTCTGTATATCAG
>JALZUP010000153.1 GCA_023301505.1 Robiginitomaculum sp. | reverse complement strand
TCGGCCGACGCCACGATTGAGCCGTCCACGCCGCTTCTTGGCGTCCAAAGCTCGGACACCACCCCCCCGGCCCCCCTTCCTGAGGCCCCATCGCCAGCGGAGCTCGAATTTCTCGAGTCCGTTGAACGTTACTCGCACTCTGATTGGGCGCGCGAACAACGCGCTGAACCAGCCTGCGATGCTGCCATTCGATTAATCCTCCTCGGGAGCCCTTCGGTCCTCCCCGACGATTTTCTGCAGCATATTCCGTCCCACCAACGGCCGCCTCTGTCCGAAATCCGCTCCTTAGCTGACAAAGGTCGCCTCCACAAGGACGATGACGGGACCCTCCTGTTGGTGCGAAAATTGACTCCCGCCCCTACACCTGGTTCTGACGCGCCCAGCGGGCGTGCAGCCCGTTTGCTTAACGACGAACCGACGCGAATCTACGTCCCGCTCCTTATGCGGCCATGGATCATGCAAGCCTGCCACGCCAACGCCTCCTGCCACCTTGGAGTTGCTCGAACACTTTCTATGCTTGAGCGCTTCTATTGGTGGATCGGCATGAACATCAGCACACGATGGTGGCTCCGACACTGTCTCCAGTGCCAAGCGCGCAAAACGTCTCGACAGACAGCGCGCTGGCCCATTCTTTCGCTCCCCTTGCCCTCTGGGCCTGGCATCGCGATAAGCGTCGATTATTTCGGCCCTCTCCCGGTTACTCCTAGAGGGAACTCCTATATCCTCCTCTTCACCGATAGGTTTAGCCGACGCGCAGACATGTACGCCGTTTCTGCGGCCGAATTCACGGCCGAAGGCACCGCAAACATTCTGGTGAACAAGTACATCCCTCTATGGGGGTGCCCCGTTAGTCTTCTTTCCGACAACGGCCTCCAATTCTGCTCGAAGCTGTCTCACGCCATTTACAAGCTACAAGGCATGCGCAAAATTGCAACCAGCTCCTATCATCCCAACGGCAATGGCGGTGTCGAGCGCGTGAACCATACCATGGCTCAGATGCTCGCTATGGTCGTCAACGAGCGACAAGATGATTGGGATGCCCACCTGACGCACGTGGAATTTTCCTATAACAATTCCGTAAGTGCCGCCACTGGGTTGGCCCCCAACGAGGTGCACATAAACCGCCTCCCGCGCCTACCCCTCACCGTCTTCGAGCACCCTTACGCTCGTGGACACCAGAGCCTCGCCCGCGATCAGCTCGAGTACTGCGACCTCGCCGCCGACCGCCAGCGACGCTCGTTCGCCCTGGTCCGCGAACAACACGCGCTCAACATCGCCCGCGTCGAACGCCGAAATTCCGCGTTATCTGATGGGCTCAAGCAAGTGCCCATCTATGCCATCGGCGGCTGGGTGTGGATCTACAACACCGCCGCTACCATCCGGCAAGGAGCCAAGGCTGGCACCGACGCCAAGGTTCTCAAAGCGAAACTCTCGCTCAACTGGACAGGGCCATTCAAGATTCTAGCAGTCGGCCCTTCCCCCGCGGAAGCTACCCCTGACGGTCGCCCTCTGGGCCCCAAGCTTCTCTACCTCGACCTCCCCAACGACATGCCCGGCGCAGACGCCCCCTGTCGTGTGTCGGTGGTTCGCTGCAAGCCTTGCGCTAACCCCCACGACAGCTCCGACCTCCCGCGATTTCTCCCCGCAGGACTAACCCCATACGTCCTCAACAACTACACCTCGAAATCCCCGCCTTACCACGTCACCGAAGACGACGTTTCCGTGCCCATCGAACGCCTGGAGGTCGAGAAAATTACTGGCCATCGGTCTGTGCGCGGCCGTGGCGGCGTAGTCGCCGTCCTCTACGAGACCCACTGGAAGGGTCTCAGCCAGCCCTCATGGGAGCGGGAGATGGACCTCCAACACTCCCGGCAACTTATCCTTCGCTACTGGGCTGGCACACCACTTCAACTACAACAGACGAACCGGTTGTATCGCCGCATGCGCATCGGTGCTGCCCAACGAGAACTCTCACGAGATCAGGGCGCCCGATTCCTGTCCCCAGGCTACAGCCTCGTCACACACCATGATTGGACCCACCGTTTCAGCAGCTCCATCCTCCCCGTCGGCGCCCACTTCTGGTACAAGTCCCGCGATCATCATTGGTGGCTCGGCAAGATCTCCGCCCACACCACCACCGCTGCTCACTACATCGTCCGCTTCCTGGACGACCCCGGACCTATCAAGCTCAAGCTCTCTCCTTCTCGCTACACTACGGCTATTGGAGCGGAGCACAACTCGTGGTGCCTCCAAACTCGTCAAGGTAGCGCCCTTAAGCATGGAGTACTGCGCAACGCTGACGAGTCCCGTGGGGCCGAACTAGCTGGTCCCGCCGCGTCGAATTAGCGTTGTTGGTGTTGGCGGTAGACTTTTTGGTTATTCGCGTTTTATTTTTTATTTTCTGTTTTTCTTCCTTCGGTGAGTAGCTCTTGGTTTCGCGCACCGTCAATGAGCGAGCTGGAGTCGAAATTGTCGGCCCCTTACCACTGAACCGTTTTTAGTTAATTTTGTAGTCCGCCTAGGGTCACCCACGTTTGTTTTTGTTGTAGTCAACATTTCTTTGTTTGGGCCCCGTCGTACGCTGTCTCCATGTTTCTTTCAGCCATCTCTCGCATTTTATGCCTGAGACCTGGAACGTTCGTTCGGATTCGGTTACACCGCGCCACGCTTGCTCCCGTTGTTATTCTTGGTTGCCGCGTTCTTTTACTACTTCGGCCTCTCTGTGATTCCACGCTCTCTTCGCGTGCCACGTGTAAGCCCTTTCAACGTGTCCCCTTTGGACACCCTTATTTTTCTGTTTTTCTGACCCGCCCCCCCCTCGCCTTCAAATCGCGACGCGGCAGGCAGATTCCGTCTTCAAGTTCTCGCGACTAACGCCTTGGATTTTTTTCCCCCCGCGTATACCGTCGTTTCTTGCGCATGCTTCATCGACGCCTTGACATTTTTGCTCTACATGCAGAGCCTCCGTCGTAGTAGCCTCTCCGCCTTCTTTTTTGCCTTTCGGCCTGTCATTTTTGCTGTTTCTCCCTTGGAGTCATTTAAGCTGCTATGCGCCTCCGGCTTCTTTTCTGGATTGATGCCGTCTGACGTCGACTCACGTACGTATTTCGTGTGTCTTCTTCGTCCCTGCCGCTTGAGCATGATCTCCGTCTCTGCGTTTGTGGGATTTTGTTTTTCTTTGGGTCCCCCCCGCTTCCCTCGTTAAGTTCGAGCTGCCCGTACCCAGTACTATTTTTCCCCCTTGCTCCCCGGAGATTAGGCACCTTTCCCAATCGGGCCATGTTTCCCGTAGACAATTCGCCGTCTATTTGTATCGCCGTGCACCGCTCCAACCGACCACTTCCCTTCGGACCACTTGTTGTGTTCGTCTTTGGTCCTGGACTACCGTGTTTGGTTTTGGCCTTTGTTCTCTCGTAGGCACCAGGCATACACGTAACACCTTGTGTTCTGTCTGTTTTTTTCGTCCCCCGTTTGGTAGGATGGAATTCGTTCTGGGTAGCACACGTTCTGTCCCCTCAACTTGCGCCGCTTCATTGTCGTGGTTCATTTCTTCTGAGACCTCCCCGGAGCGACGTATTTTCGTCTGCGTATCTTTCGTTATTATCTCCCGTGTGGTAGGACCCTGTAGTCCCCCTTGGCAGATATCTTGCGCACGACATTTTCTGTTTTGTTTTCTTTGTGATTGCTATTACCTTTTCGGGGTCTATATCTTCGCATGTTGCTGCTAATAACTTGATGGCCTGCGAATCCCCCTAGTCTCTCCCTCTGTGGTAGGGCTCTGTTCGCCCCCCCTTTGGCAGATACTTTGCGCACGGTTTAGCCTTAGCGCCCTTTCTGATTTTTGTGTT
>JALZUP010000152.1 GCA_023301505.1 Robiginitomaculum sp. | reverse complement strand
CCAGCCATATAGCCTTCCAGATATCCGCAGTTGTAATCTCTACCGTAGACATTACTTAGTGCTTTTGTATGTAGCAGAACCCTTACGGATAAAACCTAGCACAGCAAAGATCGCAGAAATCACCTGCACCACAGGCACCCCATTCGTCATTCCTTCAGCGAACGCAGTAGGAGCCACCTCTAATCCATTAACGATCGCCTCAGCCTTATCTGAGAATAAGTAAACTAGAACTGATGCAATCGTAACTTTCCCCTTCTGGGCCGTAAGTAATGTATTAAGTATATTCATAATGTTTTACCCTGTAACGGGCTTATGAATTTCCTCCTCACGTCAAAAAAAAGTAACATTAAGATCAGAAATCGATCACGATATTCTCACCGAATTCATCGTTGTAAACTTCCAAGAACCTCTCCGCGACGATCTTCATAGAGTCTCCTCCGAAGTGCGTACCGTCGCCTGAGATGGCATCCTCGCCCCTAGTTCCGATACCATCCGCGTTTACTAGCCTAATACCTTCTCGATAATGCTCTGAACCGTGCGACGGATCAGTAAGTAACTGGTGCGCAGTACGAATCACCATCCATCCATTCCACTCCGCATCTGGGAAGTGGTGAGGATCATTAGATGTGACACTAGATGTATAAGGCACTCTTTCCCCATTCACCTCTTGCACATTGAAGCCCTCGCTAGGGTTTGCCTTAATAATGTAATCAGGGTGAGAAGTATCAGCAGACAGCGCAACACCGCCACCTCCAATTTCCCACTGCCCGTCAGAAATATCTCGCAGGAACATAATAAGGTCAGGATTAGTGACTGAAAAATCATTCACCCCCCCATTACCTGTAAGACGATCATAAAAACCCGCGATCGTATTCGCCCTACCCTCCACTTGAGACTGGAACTCCGCCAGCGTCAAGTCTTGCCTGCTACCATTACCGCCGTCACGCTCCACCTGATCCCAATAGACCGCCTTGAACCTAACTGTTTTATTAGGAAATTCCGATTCAAGAGACTCTATTACTTTAGGTAATCCAGATGAAATATACTCGCCAAAACTCCCAGAATTATTAGGAAAAGAGAATGCTGTAGTGAGTTGCCCACCTACTGCATATTTAAAAATTGCTGGAGTATTTTCTGAATGCCTCGCTAAGGCTTCTCCATAGAACTTCTCCGCCCCTCGTTCAAACCTCCTATTCGCTGACAAGAAACTACTTTGAGTCCCGAATTCATAAAAATCATTGAAGTTATAAGCAACTCTAACCTGACTATTTAACAACTCAGGAGAAGTCCTAGCGTCCCCTTCCCCCACTCCGTTCGATTGTCCTCCATGTAGAATCAAATCAATAAAGATAGAAGAAGTCGACAAATCTTGCACCGTCAGAATTTCGGATAAAATCCCAGCATTTTCAGAATTAGCAACATTCAGAATAGCAATCTGGTAATTACTACTAGAAGTATAATTCACAATCACTTGGTTACCAATTACCTGCGTACTTGATAGATCGAGAGTATTCGCGGATCCCCCAGAAAAGAAAATATCCGTATCCACCGCAACCCACTCACTATTATTCACCTCACCGATTACTTGAGCTAGATTAAAAATTGTAGAATTCACGGTAGAAGACGACTGGTCGATATAAGGATCAAACCCCCCATTAGCGATTACACGGAGTGTACTATTGTTCGTCTCTGATTGCATTGATTCATTTACTGAAAATGAATTATCGCTCCAAGTATCAACAACCGCACCATCTAGTCGCAGTTCTAATCTCTCTAAAAAATAAGAATTTTCAAAAGTATTGTGACGACCTAACTCCTCCCAATCAGGCAACGAGAACCCCTCTGGATCAACAACGGATTCCATAACAACTCCATCAAGCAGAACTTCCAAGTGAGTAGAGCTACCGCGTAATAATATATTATAAGAAGTAGAACCAGAGGTGTCTAGCGCTTGTGGGAAATTAATATTATTCCTCGCCTGCACATTACCCGCCCCATCTACGTACTGCAGTAGAAACCTATCGTCGTCCATCCGTAGACGCCACTCATCGAACTCCGATGATCTAATAATGTCCATACGGATTAGCGACGTATTAGCAGGGTCGTAGCGCATATCCAGATCCACCTCCCATTCAGTCACTGCTCCACTAGTCACGAAATCAGGATCTATTCGGAGTGCAGCACTAGTCGATAAATCTCCATTCACCCCACCAATCCTCAAGGAATTCACCTCAACTAGTGCAATTTCAGAACTAGGAGAATCTAATCGGAAACCTCTGATATTATCTATTTGAGACGAGTCCCAATAAGCGAAAACTCCAGGTAGAGATGCGATATCCACCTCCTGCCCCAGTAATGAATTAATTTTAACAAGTTCAAGCGGAGTAAGAGAAGAAATAAGACCAGGAAGATCGATATCATTATCTAATAATAATTCCTCTACCGTATCTAATCGCCCGATTACCGCCGTATCATCATAGATCGTATCAGCATCAGGCGTAGCCTCGATCACATCTAATCGCCCGATTACCGCCGTATCATCATAAACAGTATCAGCATCAGGCGTATTCTCTAACACCTCAACTCGCCCCGCGAGCGCCGTATCATCATAGATCGTATCCGCATCAGGCGTATTCTCTAACACCTCAACGCGATCAGTGATAGCCGTATCATCATACCCCTCAGTAGCCTCGCCACTAGCCGTAGCCACTAGCACCCCATTAGCTACATGATACAGCCCACCATTAGCCACCTGGACCACGGATCCACTAGATAACTGACTAGCTCCCGCTGTAGCACTCGCCAAATCTGGGTAAGTGAAGATCGAACTCTGATAAACTGAATCACCCCACGCCATCACCAGCATCGCCAGCGCCATCACCACTCTATTCATATTTCTCATTCTCTTTATTATTGGTAAATTTTTTTCCCATTACTTCTGCATGTACACCACTCGATCATTCTCCAGTTGGTAATGATCACCCGCCGATAGCGCACTATCCGCATCTGCCTCAGAATGCGTCGCATACAGTGGCACCGTCGCCACATTCTCACCGCCCTTGATGTAAACAATACGGTCCTCTACTAGCTTGTAGAACTCACCGTCATCTAGCGCCATGTCCGCCGTAGCGTGATCCATGAAGACCCGCACATTAGCAAAGCGATCCTCCTCCTCATTATCAATCGCAAAACTCGGACTATAAGTACCCGTCTCTAACAGGCCGACATACTTATCAAAAAACCGATCACGCTCCTCACGCATCAAGTCCAGCTCCGTCCGCAGCACATGACTAGCGGTATCAAAAGGCGTACATCCACAATTACTATCCGACATAATCGCCCAGAAAATGTCAATTCCCCACAAGGGCGCCGCCAGCCCCTAAAACCTAAAACCTAAAAACCTAAAACCCCCTTACTCCAGCTCCAACCTAGCAGGCCTGCGCGCAGCCGCATCCATCACATTCTTATTCACAATATTCAGACCACTAAAGATTCTGCCCAGCTCAGACGCTAGACCTACAGAGAACTCATTCACACCCCGCTCTAATTGCACCGCTTGGATACTCAACAGCCCATCCAGACTAGCACGCACATACACCAGACCATCATTAGGCACATCATCGAACAGCACCCCCCAGTTAGCCACACCACTCACGATCGGATTAGCTAGCGTATCGGCCTCCAGCTCCGTAGCGTACACACTGAACATCGTCCCATTACCCTCCGCCAGAGTCGTATCTTGCGTGCTATCAATCACCGACCCCGTGATGATCTCCTTACCTGTAATCAGACCCGTAGACTGCACTGAACCAGTAATCACACTAGCCCGCACAGTAATCACCCCATTCACCACATCGAACACCACAGGCGCGGCAGCATCAAACGTTATAGGATAATCACCTGCATCTAACGCCCCATCTACCAGCGTGGTTAAAGTCGCCTCTTCAGTCGTCAAATTATCCACTAGCCAAGCTGTAGCCATGCTATGCACGTCCTCCGTACTCCCCGCCTCCATTAGCGCCAACACATCAGCACGGGGAACCTGCGTGACCGAATCATCATGCAACATAATATTACTAGGCGCATAACGCGTCCCCGCCCCGATCACACCCGTGAAAAACTGCTTAGCATAACTCACCGCTCGGATCGTATAGGGCGCGTACAACACCCCGTCCGATAGATTTAGATTCCCGTCAGCCGTCACGATATCCGTATGCCTCACAAACAAACTACCAAACTCACCTGCAGACAAATCCCGCAGGTCAACCACCACCCCCGTCGCATCAGTCAGGGAGACACGCACTTTATTCGTAATCGGCAACACCTGATCATTTACAAACATCGGCTCTACCAGATTTCCGTAACGGAATAAATGATTACCAGCAGGA
>JALZUP010000151.1 GCA_023301505.1 Robiginitomaculum sp. | reverse complement strand
TTAATCAGCTTGTCGCAGGTTCGAGTCCTGCTTGCGGAGCCATTTCTTATCCAAATATTGTGATAATCGGTTTTATCCAAACTTTTGATTATCAGAAGCCCCACCCTAAGATTAAGCAGGTTCAACAACTTAACAGTGGTTTTGTTGTGATAATTCCCTAGCTCATCAGAGTAGGCATTTCGGTTCATACTCAACTTGAAGGTTTTAGAAGGGCACATTAATCCCCAAAGCGGACCTACGAAAAGCTCTGGGTACATCTATGCACATGGAGGAAAACTACTCTCGTCCACTATGTACTTCTCTGCTTCTGCCAAAGCCTCCTGCACTAAATGACCTTGCTTGTGAGCTATGTAATCAGCTAACTCTATAGGTCCAATTCCAAGCTTAAGCGCAGGAATAGCAATCCAAATAAGTCCATTCTCGTAAGATTTGTCTAATGTTTGAGTATACTTTTTTTCATTTGTTATTGGTATAGTCATGCATTTTCCATTTGGTGTCCTCACAGATAACGCTAGGCCAGCTGCTGAATTTATCACCATTAACTTCCAGCCTCCTGGCCAGGCCAGAAACTTATCAAAATCTGTAGATTTTGCTCCCAGGTATCCCGTTCCTTTAAGCCCGTAAGACTTTTGTTTTTCATAGTTAGCTTCTCGGAAACACTTTCTTAGAAATACTCCGCTGTCGCTCAAACCAAAGCCATCATCAAATAATTGGCATCCAACGGCTAAAGCTAACTTTGCTAAAAATCTAATTTCAAAATTCAAAGATATCTCAGGCTGAAAATGAAACGACTCCCCTCGTAATGACTCGTTCTCCATCCATTCAATATAGCTCGTATGGCTAGAGTGTTCGACAGCCTCTCTATCTAAAGCATAAGCGTAAGTCTTACCATTGGCGGTTTGAGTTATACCGTTCGTAATAAATATATCAGATTTTTTGAACCTTCTTCGAGCAGACTCAAATGTTGTCTCTGCCCAGAACGGGTTGGTTGTATTTAATGTTATATATACCTTACCCGCCCATTTTTGTTTTGATTGCTTGCGGGGGTCGCCTGACACATACCCAAACCAAGTTTCATCGTACTTAGGCCGAACATGTAAAATTTGAGTTCCACAAGGCCCAAGATATAATTCAGGAACTTCACCCTCAATCTTTGGTCCACCTAGTGGATGACCAATGTAGGCTAAAGGAACAGAAGTTGACGAGGGAGAGTTAGGGTCAATATAAATATATTCTCCGTTCCATCTTTCTGACGCCACAAAGAAACTTTTAATAAATTTTGCATCAACGAAAACGCCAGCAGTAGAATTACATGTTCTACAAACGCTGTCAGTTTGCCAGAAACTGTCCAGATAATCACCGCCTAGAGAATCAGGCCATATATGCTCACGAGAGAAGGAATCGATAGGTTTATCTTCCGAACAATAAATACAGTATTTTTGCTTAGTCATGTGTACAGCCATTGAGTCTTCAAATTATTTAGGCTTCCCCGAAAGGCTATCCGTAGAGTCGAGCCTTATTAATGGATTTGATCCATACAATCTTTTACAGCTCTTTGATACCGCTCCTCGGTGTCAATCAATATTGTATCTGACCGACCAACATTTAAGTAAGCCAAAGCACTTGATAGAGCCGGGGAATTTGATAACTTTAACCTAGCTTTTTCTTCATCTAAACCATTTTCTACTAATAGCTTTAAGACTTCTTCAAAGGGGTTTTCATGAAGCATGTTAATTGCAATATTTCCTGCATTATTGGCTTCCATAAAAACTTTATCAGTAATCAGTTTGGCGTTTAGCAAACCTCTAAGGTAATCAGTTAAAAGTTGCATCCGCAGCATACCCCCTATTACTTCAGTCCAAGAAATAGGTTGACCTCTTACTGATATTGCAGGTTCAAGAAAGCCAGCTAATCTATATAGCAATCTTGCGGTAAACGAAGAAGCATCACGGGCATCAAGAGGAAAAACGGAGGCAAGTACACTCCTTACACCTATAGACAATAAACCATTAGCAACTGTTGCATGGTTTCGATCCGCTGCATGGGTATCGCAAGCGCTTAATATCACGATTGGCGGAACACTATTTATCTTTCCTCGCAAACTCCAAACATCACAACTCTCATCTTGAAAATGCAATTTTGCTGCTTCTCCTTTTTCATGGCTACCATGACCATCAAATACGACTAGCGGACCATCAAAAGAATTCAAGGCATCTATAAATTCGTTTGAAGAGGATACATTAACGTGTTTGATTTTTAGTTTGCTTTTCCACTGTTTTGAAAAGACGTCGAAAGCCAAAGTGAAAAGCCCATTAATTGGGTCATCTTCCTTCAGACCATTAATCACAAGAACTTCTGAGAAGTCACTTGGGCGTAATCTAATTTCAGATTTGTATGCCATCTCACTTACAAAAAGGTTGCCGGGTGTAACTGCGACCCTCGATAAATTCCTTATTGCAAAAAGAGGCAATCCATCGACCTCCATCCATTCAAGGTGAGCATCTGAGATAACTCTTATCTCACCCGGCATTTCTTTCATTAGCGTTTTCAGATCTGAAGGCACTGCATCACTAATTCGTTTCTGAGCAGTTTTGAAAGATTTTATGCGCTTTCTCGGACTTAGTTCTCTGCTGCGATATTGTTGAGCGAATTGTTTAACGCCTTGAATGCTTCTATTTACCGAATTGGGCAGTCTGATAACTGCTGAGGCCTCGCTCGAAGCTAATGCTCCAACAACAGATGTAGAAAAATTTACCTCAAGTTGCCTCATATGAAATATTGGATGTGGCGCCGGTGGATTGGCTGATTCTATTTCATGTAAGTTTACACCAAAAACTGCTAATCTCTGCCTTTCAGTTTTAAGCTGAAAGGAGTATCCATCTTGACGTTTTATTAAGTCCATTAAGGTCTGCGCTCGCACACGCTCCTTAGCTGGTAGGGCATTAAACATATCGTTTTCTGACGACACTGCCATTAATCCCACAGAATATAAATTTAATGCTGGTTTTGGTGGATATATATCGAAAGCTGGGACGGTATTAGTATCAGCTCTAAGCTTTGCTATTGAGTTTGTTGTAAGAACAATCTGCTTAATGTAAGGTTCCAAGGAATGGCTCACCTCAAAAGGCCCGCTAACCATATTTTTATAACCCATTGAATCAAGTGTCATGACGTTAGGCATTATGCTACCGTGGCCTTTTACCTTGTATCCTAAAGTATTTTCTACTGGCTCCACCCAGCCATCAAGGAGCACTTTAGCACGACTGACTTCTTCAGGTTTTATTCCCTCACTTTCAAGGATAGAAAGTGTCTTTAGAAAGTGAAGCTTAAGAGTTTCCCAACTAAGGTCACCGCCCTGTATGTCTCCTTGTTCCGGAGACACGACAACTGGTTTAATTGTTCCCGCTGCTATCCATCGCCTTACCTCTTTTGGAATTTCTATTGACGGTGATAAAATAACCATAAAAGGTGCAAACGGTAATACGGGAAATGTCGTTAATGCTTTTATTGTTTGAGGAAAACACATTGTGTACGACTGCCCAGCCATACGCCTAGCAATTGCTGTAGTATGACCTTCCTGTGTGTAATCAGACAAATTAGATGGAAGAGTACTTGCTAATTCGAATGCACCTCGATTGAAACAAAGTGAAGGTGCAAAACCGGAAAGCGGGCTTGCCTCTAATGGCTCCCCATCTGGAACTGGGATGACATAAGTAATCTCTTGTAATAGAGGGGGGCGCTGTCCACCAAAATCTAGTCCGTATTTTTCCAACATTAAATATAATACTTAAATGGTTGGGGCTTTGAACTAACTTCAGGAATAGCAGTTAGAATTTCACCAATATGGCGTGCAAATCTAAGTGTTATTGGTTCTGACCCTCCAAACTCACAGGAGTTAAAATTAACTTTCGTGAGAGCTAACACATCCTGCAGAACGCTCTTTAGTTCTGCGTCCCCCCAGTCTATTGAAATGGATTTTGGATTAGGTATCTCCCATCCAGGATAAGTATTTAATCGAGGCACATATCCGCTGGCCCAAAGATATCCAAACCTGTCGTTCACTTTCATATAAGTTCCTCGCAAAGGAGAGCGCTTGGCTAGCCGGTATAGTTTCAAATCAGACGCGTTTCTAATACTGATGGCAACAAGGTCTGTTTTCTCTGGAACACCTTCACGAAAACCATCCCATTCAGCTTTATTAAACCTTGCACTCCCATGAATGAATATTTCGTCGGGATAGTTACCATGAGTGTTTTTATAACCCTCAACAACCATCTCCATTAGGGTTTTTGCTTTGTCGCCCGTCAGATGAAATTGTTTTAGATCTTCAGACCAAAATCGCCCTATTGCTCCTTTAAAAACCAATCCCTCTCCTGACTGCAAGAACAGTTGCGCTCCACAACATGCGTTCCCCCTATCGGGTTGAGTGTCATCACGAGTGAATACAATACCTACATAGCAAACTCCTTGACGCATATTAGCTAATCGCCAAGGGGGGCCAGAGGTCTTATAATAACTAGTAGTACTGAAATTCCAGGCAAGTGAGGCAGGATCTTGTACGGTGCGACGTTTTACTTCAGCTTCAGACTTTACCGACTGGAACAAAGTTCCTTCTTTTACACCTTGAATGACAGCCTTACCCAACAACTTAGCTTTTAGCTGATTATGAAAATGCAATTTATATCGTTGCAGTTCCGCTTCTTTATTATCTTCTGGAAAAAGTGATGGTTCTATCAACAGTCTTTTTGCAGCTTTTGGCCTCAGCTTAGATTTTGACTCCGTTCTGAGAGCTGTCGGGGGAGCTGATTGTGGTCTACCATATTTCTGAACCTCATCTGGAATGACTACAAACCAAATATCAGGTGCCACATCGGCATCATTCTCTAGATGGTCCGTAATTGTATTCGCATAGAGATCAACAGTCGCTTTTATGGCCTCATGTCTATTATGACCTCGTATTGTTGCCGAAAGCTTTTCAGCGTTTAAAGTCAGAGCGGCAATTGGTTTTGTCGATAGTGAAACACCAAATGCTGCCTCAAATCCTGGAAAGGAAGAATGATGTGCATACCCTTCTTTGCCAGCTGGAATAAACCCTCTCAGTTTAATTATCCATTCATCCAACAAAGCTTGACCAGTCTTCGTTCCAATTACTCCGTAACGCAATTGTTTTCTCCGCGCCTCGTTTTCTATAGGGCCGTATAAAAATAGACCGTCTTTTGGATGCTGTTCAAATTGACCAGACATGAACTCGATTAATGGCTCTTCAATAAATCCAAGCTCAGGCATCTTCATCTTCCCCGTCAAAATCATTCATCCTTAATGCAGGGTCATCAAGTTTATCTGCAGTTTCAAATCGCTCATCTTCTTCGGCAGCGCTATCATCTAAACTATGTGTAACAGGGTCAGCAAAAATGGATACAGATAAGGTTAAAGCTGAAGGCGTGTTGGAAAGAATAATAGCGGAATCATTGCTGACACTTAATTCGATAAATTCACCACCTTTTGCAAGCCATGAGCAATACCCCATAATCAAGCACCGCCATTTATCGTTGAACCAAGTTGCCACAACTCTTTTGCGTGCTGCATTATGGCGTTTCTTGTTCTGAATTGGCTCTTTATTATCTTCTGAGACTATAACTCTAGGCATCAAGGCTAGTTCATTGCTTCCGATCAGGGGCTTAGCACTGAATCCTAAATACCAATAAAATCTTGTTATCTTTTTCTCGGGGTCGCTAGGGTCTCTCCGAGAACCTTTTACACCATGTACTTTTCGCTTACGCGACTTCCCATTAAAGTCAGTAAACTCTAATTTTCCATCAGAAATAAGCCCTTCTGGAAACCACCAAGCATTTATTCCATTTGCCATAGCGTATTGGTTCAAACCTACACTTGCCATTTGAGCATCCCAGGCTTGGCGTACTAAGGAACTAATTTTTCTGTGCGCATCATATTTTCTTATCTGGTAAATCATGCTGTACCCATCAGTAAGAAAATTTGTCGTATCTACCACCTCTACACATTTGAGCGGTCGTTTTTCTGTTACAGCAGCTTGCACTTCCTCATATTGAGCAAATGAGCCGAGTAATCCTTGATGTTCGAAACAAGGTAGTGGGCAATCAGAAGCAAGTACGCGCACTTCACTTTGAGATAATTTAAGTTTGGATTTGTATAAATAAATTTTCGTAGGAAGCTGAAGTATTTTTAGACGATTAGTTACTAGTGTTTCCTCTTCCGTTCCGATTGAACGGCCAAGGTTCTGATGGACTTTTCTCCAGTCTTTGAGACCAGAGCTGTGTTCTGAATCTAATTTGGGAACAGCGTCTCTTTCGAGTACCTTAAGAAGTTTTTCTAATGCGGCAGCCCAATTTTCCGATGAATCAATTGTATTTAGCCTGATAATGTCAACAGGAAATTTCGAGTATGAAGTCTTATCGAGCCTGATTGGGATGATAAATTCCTCATCGTCGAGTTCTTTTTTTACTATAGTGGATAAAGCAATTTCTTTTGCCATACCGTCAGTAAGTTCTTGTTTGTCATCCAAAGCTCGTTCAGAAATTACGGTAATAACTTTTAAGGCTTTATTCCTAATCGCTCGCTCTATATCTTTCCAAAAATCTTCCCCACCAAGAAGTTTCTCCTGATCACACCACACAGCATATCCTGCTAATGACAGCCGTGAAGATAACCACACAGCGTACTCATTGTCACCAGGAGTCGCATGACTAATGAATATTTGATTTCGCGTTGTGTTTGCAGCCATATTTATTGCTACCGCAAAAACTAATGTTCTTAAAGAGCTTAAAGTTAACTATTAAAAACATTCTAACGTCCGCTAAGCCCCCTTATCAGAAATAGCTGACTTGGCTGGATTAATGCCTAAATGCTCCCAGAACTCATTATTTGATTTAAAGTTAGTTTTGAAAACATGACTAAGCTTTTCGTCTTGGCCTGCAGCCC
>JALZUP010000150.1 GCA_023301505.1 Robiginitomaculum sp. | reverse complement strand
GGCTCTATTTTTTCTGAGGTAGATAAAAGTTGCGAAACAGTAGTCATATAGCTATAATGAAGCCATTATATACAACTCATACAATATGACCGATAAAATAGACTATGAAATGTTTTCTCTACCAATGAAAGAAGTGAGAATCGTGAGTAAGGAGAGATACGATGATGAGTCGTTTCTTTTGTGAGTCATGAGTAAAATCATAAACGTTCAGTGTACAAAATGTTGATGATACAACACGAAGAGGCTTTGAAAATGATATAACGAACAGATAGTAAATCATATGTTTCTTTCAAACTACAATACCGTCAAACTAAAGTTGTATAAGAGAAAGTTTACATGTAAGGACTGCAACAAATGAGATAGTATTTTCGTTGAGTGATTTAGTTTCATAGAAAAGAACTACTCCTACACCAAGACCTACGCACAATATATTCTCAGAGAACGAGAGTATTCAAGTCTAAGTGAGTTAGCAAGAAAATTTCAAGTATCTGAAACGCTAGTATATAATGTAATAAACAATCAGGACATACAGTCACTTGCTCAGGCAAAAATAGACTACATGAGTAGCTTAGACGAAATATATTTATGAGTTGATGAAGTGTCATTCTCGTGACATGATATGATCTGTACAATCACTGATGTAGTTCAAAGAAAAGTGTTGTGAGTGTTGCCAACGAGGAAGAAGAAAGACCTAGTGAAGTGGCTAGAGACAGTAGACACTGAAACGTTGAAGAAGATTAAAGGAATAGCAACGGACATGAACGCAAGCTACAAAAGAACTATACAAGAACACATAGCAAAAAGGCTATGAATATCTGTTCCTGAAGTATGAGCAAAGGCTGTTGCTGATCATTTTCATCTCATCCAGATGTTGATGAAAAATATAGTACAAGTATATAGAATGAATAAGCGAATGATCAGAGCATGACACTATTGAGATGAAATTCAAAATTTATGTGATGAAGAGATAGTGAATAAGCAGAAGTACAGAACAGATAAGCTAAAATGAACAACCGTATATACAAGCAAGAATGATTCATACAAGCCAATTACTCTCTGATTCTTTCTTTCGAAAAGATATGCAAATCTACTTACGACGAAAGAAGAAGGACATACAGAAAAACAAGCTGATAGACTCTGACAAATCTTCTGTGAATTTGATCCATGTTGATACCTCAAAGAAGCTCGAATAGGTAAAGAGCTGATGATGAAGTGAATCAAAGAAAAATCTATCAAACTAATTGATGAACTTATAGGAAATTTCAAAGCGAGTACTCATTATCTACTTCAAACGAGTTGAAAGACATTGGAGAAACGAAGAGAAGAGATATCTAATTTCTTTGAGCTATGAATAACAAACGCATTCACAGAATGAAAAAACACTAAGGCAAAACTGTTTAAAAGGATGGCGTACGGATACTATAAAAAGGAAAACTATATGAAAAGACTACTTTTGTGCTTATAAAAGGGATTTCGAGAGAAAAGTGCTACCTCAGAAAAAACAGAGCCATCTCCATGGCAATCATGAATATCCAGTACTATTTCTTACCTTGCTGATAATTTAATGATGCATTGATTATCGTTATATAATTTTGATCAAGAGGGATGTTTCGGTTCCATGAGACATTGGATACGGTTCAGTAAGGAATTTGCTGATCAATACCCGTGTCATTGGAATAAATATAGTCTATAAATTGTGGGTGTCTCATGAAAAGATTAATAACGTTCTCAGGGTAGTGAGATGGGTAAGCACCATCATCTGCTTCTTTTATAGACACTCACTGGCCTTTCAAGTACTCAAATATAGCAATCATACTCTTAGTTGGTGCACCAGTTTTTTTGGTTATTAGAATTCTACGTAATGCCACCTCGAGATCAGGATTTTCTCTACTAGACTCCGTATCTATACTACCAGTAAATAGATCACTCAAGGCACCAGTTGTACTATCTAAAGTGTCTTTTGTAGTCTTTTCTGCATTATTTACTTCATCACCTTTTTTCTTCTCGACTCATTTACCAAACGTTTGTGAGACAAAATTTTTGGTGTTTCTTCGATCTTCTTTTAGCTGATCTAGATCGGTATCTGGAGATATTTTTGTAAATTTACCAATACGCAACTGTTCCGTTTGACGTAGATACTCCAGAAAAAATGCTAATTGTCTATTTTGCTCGGGGGTTCTTTTGTATCAGTTTGGAAACAGATAGAATGGTTCACTACTATCCAATCATTCGATAGATCACAAGAAGGTTATTCTATCATGAAATGAATGCATACGCACACTCTCAAATACTATATTTGGTGTGCCGTATACGGCACCAGAGAATTTTTTCTCAAGTCATTCCAGCACGTCTGTGACAGACTCATGCTGTACGGTGACAGGATCTACCTGATCTAGTAGATAGGACTGTAATTTTAGGTTGTCTGCAGCTGAAGCTAAGTAGTCAGGAGCCTCTCCACCAAAGAT
Source organism: Robiginitomaculum sp. (assembly GCA_023301505.1). Classification (GTDB taxonomy): domain Bacteria; phylum Pseudomonadota; class Alphaproteobacteria; order Caulobacterales; family Maricaulaceae; genus Robiginitomaculum. The sequence goes on along the minus strand of JALZUP010000150.1, from coordinate 666 downwards.
AGGTAAGTTATTTGCATATGCTTTCCTGTCTTTTATATCCGCAAGTTTAAAATGTTCGAACGTACGCATAGGTATCTGCGATTTTAGTGTGGTGATTTGAGTTGGAGTGAGGACTGGAATGAGATAAGATGTATCGACAGATGGTCACTGCTCTGCTTGAGAAATATAAGAGCGATCACGTGCATCCAATAGTACATTAGCTTGTGCAAAAAATGTAGAATCATCAATATCAGACAAAGGAGCTTTGAATCATTGCCCTAGTAGATCTCATGTCGAGTTTATATATCTAACCACTTCTAATCCGTTTGGGTTTCAGTTATATTGTATTTCCAATGTTTGTTTTACGATTCCATCAGACAACTTACTAGATTTACATTCTGCAGATCGTTCTTTTGAAAAAGAAATGCCAGCATTGTATTCATCAACACCTTCATGTCTTGGAAATAGTTTATTTGCCACACCGGAAAATTCTTGTCGGTTTGCTGTATCACAACTCTTATATCAGTTTTGTTTCATATCATTTTGTGCTAAAGCAACACCTTGTTCTGATTCGGACAAAGCAACAATTGAAGTAGTAACTCAGTTACTGATATTTTGTGGGATATCTTTTACCACACAACCAGGAGCAGCGAGCGCTAGTCATACAACGGACACCTTGAGATCGGA
>JALZUP010000149.1 GCA_023301505.1 Robiginitomaculum sp. | reverse complement strand
GAGTATTTTATTCTCGCCAATAGAAATATAGAAAAAAGCAGCGCTGCCACTATTAGCATCTGCATTGCGCACAATTCCAACCGCGCCGTCTTTATGGGTCAGCCCGCTCATGACTGTGCTCTCAAGCTCTATTTCGCCGCTTAGGCGCTGCAAATCTAAACGCCCGCCTTGGATGATTTGAAGGCCTTGGCCTAATTGATCTGTCTGTGGCCACACAGTGCGGTAAAAGCCCTGCCCCTCATAAAGCCCATTATCGACATAATATAAAAAGTCAGCCGCTGTTTTGGGCGCTTTGTCTTCATAGACTTCAATTTCAATTTGGCCCATTTGGGTGTCGAGTAAAACAATTGTGGCTTTATTCCCGCACCCTACCAAAGATATAGATAATGATATAGAGGCGCATAGCATAAGCGCGCGCGCCGTGATGCGCGGCTTAACTGTGTCAAAGGCGCGCCTGATAAATTTAGGCTGAGCCATCATCATCGCGCGGGCCAGTGTCACCATTTGCTTTGCTCAGAAATAGATCAGCAATCAACCCTGCCGAAAACCCGCCAAATAAAGCGAAAATAGGCACGCGAAAGAGTGTCATAAAACCTATGCCAGCGAGCAAGCCAATAATGATTGAATAGGGGTGAATACGTTTATACATAATATGTCTATATAGGCGCTTGGCTTAACGCTCAAGCTCTACATCCCAGTAAAGATAATCAAGCCAGCTCTCATGAAGATGATTAGGCGGAAAACGGCGGCCTTGGGCTTGGAGTTGATGCATGTTGGGCTTGAAGGGTTTAACCTTGGGGTGCATGCGCGCCTCATTAGGCAAACGCCCGCCTTTTTTAAGATTACATTTTGAGCAAGCGGCAACAATATTTGTCCAGCTCGTCTGCCCTCCAAGGCGGCGCGGTATAAGATGGTCAAACGTAAGCTCTACCCCGTCCCCGCAATAAACGCATTCAAATCCATCGCGCAAAAATAGATTAAACCGCGTAAAGGCGGGTTCGCGGTTTTGCGTCACATAATCTTTGAGACTAACAACAGAGGGCAAGCGCATTTTAAAGCTTGGCGAGCTGACCTCAAATTTATATTGATCAACAACATTGACCCTGTCCAAAAACACAGCCTTTACCGTGTCTTGCCAAGACCAAAGCGAGAGCGGGTAATAAGAAAGGGGCTGATAATCAGCGTTCAGAATCAAGCAGGGATAAGCTCCATTAGAGGCCGCATCAGGCTCTCCAATAGGGTTGCTCATAAAGGGCTGACCCGCAGCATGATCACTGATTAAGCCCATAAATATCCTGAGCTTAATTGGGCATCAAACTGGAGGCATAGCGCTTTGGCAGGTGGTGTTTTATAAAGCTTTATACTGAAAGCGGCGCTCCTTATATGTCAGCGTGATGCCTATATGGCTCACAGATAAGCTTAATGATAAGAAAATGACAAGTAAAGAATTTGCGCAAGATGAGCTGCGGCGCTAGTAATCAAGCTCTAAGGAATATAATTTTATGCCCTCTAAGCCCAAAATGATTACGCGGTTTGCCCCCTCGCCAACGGGCTATTTACATGTCGGACATGCGATGGCCGCCGCGCAAGCCTTTAATTATGCAAAGGCTGAAAACGGCACATGTTTACTGCGCATAGAAGATATTGACGCTGTGCGCTGCAAACCAGAATTTACCGCCGCCACATATGAAGATCTGGCGTGGATGGGCTGTAAATGGCCTGAACCTGTCCGCGTGCAAAGCGAGCATTTGGATGAATATGCGCGCACCATAGAAAAGCTCAAAGATATGGGACTGCTTTATCCCTGCTTTAAGTCGCGGCGCGAGATTGCCGCCATCTTAGACGATCAAAATGAGAGCGTTTATCGCGGCCCTGAAACAGTGGGCGAAACCGCCTCAAGTCTTGATGAAACCCAAAGCCGCATTGCCAGCGGGGATGTTCCCAATTGGCGCTTATCAATGGCCAAGGCGCGCGATCTTATGGGCGCTAAATTTGCAGGGCTTTTCTATATGGAGCTGGGCGATAATAGCTTACAGCCCGCTAATCCATGGCGCTATGGCGATGAAGTGATCGCGCGGCGCGATATTGGCGTGTCCTACCATATTGCCTGCGTGCATGATGATGCGGTGCAAAACATTACCCATGTCATTCGCGGAGATGACTTTAGCCAGATTACTGGATTTCAAGTTATGCTACACAGCTTGCTTGGCCAGCCTATTCCGCTCTTTTTCCATCACGACCTGATTGCCGATGATGAGGGCAAAAAGCTGTCAAAGTCACGCGGTGATGTGAGCATGCGGTCTTTGCGCGAGTCGGGCAAATCTGCGCAAGAGGTTTTAGATATGGCTTTTGTTGTCTTAGAGCGCTAGCCGCTCTCGCCTGTTATGTGACCATAATTCCATCCACAAACGCGACAATACATCTATCCGGCACGATTAGCTTTTACTGGCTTATATTTATATGCTGGCTTATGCCTATATAGAGATAAATTGATTAAACACTTTAGGACGCATCATGTTTTTTGTTGATATTTTATTCTTTGGCTCGCTGGCCGTTGTACTCTTCACCTTGATAATGGGCATGGTGCAAATGGCGAAAGGGACAGCCGAAGGCACGCGCAAATCCAATGTATGGATGTGGCGGCGCGTTTATGCCCAAGGCGCAGCCATTGTGATTCTCATTCTTGCTGCCTATTTAAAAAATAAAGGCCTTAATTAAATATGGTCAAGCTCACCAAGATTTATACGCGCACAGGCGATGATGGCACGACGGGCTTATCTGATGGCTCGCGCACCCAAAAAGACAGCCTGCTCATGGAGGCGATTGGCTGTGTTGATGAGCTCAATAGCCATATAGGCGTCGCGCGCACCCATCTACAAAATTTACACATAGACGCTATGTTGATGCGCGTGCAAAATGATTTGTTTGATCTGGGCGCGGATTTATCAACCCCTTTGCCTGACTCTGGCGCGGCGGATAGCGAATATGCGCTGCGCATGATTGACGCGCAGACAGACCGTCTTGAATCTGAACTTGATGAGCTCAATAGCCAATTATCACCCCTAGACAGTTTCGTCTTGCCGGGCGGCAGCGCGCCATCGGCCTATCTACATGTGGCCCGCGCCTGCGCGCGCCGCGCAGAGCGGGCGAGCGTCGCCGCCTCTAAAGAGCAACCGCTCACCCCAGCGGCGCTTATTTATCTTAACCGGCTCTCTGATTTTCTTTTTATAGCCGCCCGATGGTGCAATGCTCAGGGAGAAATGGACGTTAAATGGGTGCCAGGGGCAAACCGCTAGGCCCAAAAAACTGTATATATATGTATATATATAACTCATATTTATGTGGAGATTCGACTAAGCCTTGTAATAGTTTTATGAGTGCCGCATAAAAACACTAATGAAACATGCGCGGAGGCTTAAATTATTTTGCGCGCCCATAATAGGAAATGGATATGAAAGTTCTTGTACCTGTCAAGCGCGTGCTTGACTATAATGTCAAAGCGCGTGTCAAAGCCGATAATAGCGGCGTCGACCTGTCCAATGTAAAAATGTCTATGAACCCCTTTGACGAAATATCCGTTGAAGAAGCGGTCAAGCTCAAAGAAGCGGGCACAGTAAGCGAAGCCGTTGTTGTCACAATTGGCCCTGCAAAAGCGCAAGAAACATTGCGCACAGCTTTGGCCGTTGGCATGGACCGCGGCATTCATATCCAAACAGATGAAGATTTAGAGCCTTTAGCTGTCGCTAAAATCCTCAAAGAAGTCGTGGACGCCGAAGGCGCTGATCTGGTTATTACTGGCAAGCAAGCCATTGACGGAGATAATGGCGCGACAGGCTCTATGCTCGCCGCCCTGCTTGGCTGGCCGCAAGGCACATTTGCCAATACGCTCACCAAAGACGGGGATAGCCTGACTGTCATCCGCGAAGTTGACGGCGGACTGCAAACCGTCAAAACACAGCTCCCCGCCGTCATCACAACTGATTTGCGTTTAAACGAGCCGCGCTATGCGCGCTTGCCTGATATTATGAAGGCTAAGAAAAAGCCCATTGATGACAAAACTCCAGCCGATTACGGCGTGGATACAGCCCCGCGCCTAACCACATTAAAAGTGACAGAGCCAGAGGGCCGCAAAGCTGGAATCATCGTTGACAGTGTCGAGACACTGCTTGCCAAGCTTAAAGAAGAAGGAGTTGTCTAATGGCTATACTTGTTGTTGCTGAACACGATAATTCAGACCTAAAAGACGCCACACATAAAGCCGTCACAGCCGCCAAAGCTATGGGCGGAGACATTGATATTCTTGTCGCAGGAAAAGGCGTAAAAGATGT
>JALZUP010000148.1 GCA_023301505.1 Robiginitomaculum sp. | reverse complement strand
AGCCAGTTAGCACTCGGCACGAAACAAGCCTGGCACTTCAGCGAGCTAGAAAGATACGGTCTTTCTGCTAACCACATAAGACAACCAACTGTCTCACCAACCGGATCGTGTTAAGAAACAGCACCAACCTGCTTGCACCACCGGCGCAAAAGCGACTAAAATCGGCGTTTTCGTACGACTGCCATCCAAACCAACCGGTTTATCGGACAGGCTGTCGTACATAACCATGTTGTCGGTCAGAGAGCGAATGAAATACGGCGTCCTGTTTTCTACGCTGTCACTTCTTCTCGCCTTCTACGCTTTCACGTACGGCGGATGGTTCGTGCTGCTTGCTTGGCCCGCGATTAGTTTCGGCTGTATTGGCCTCGCATACCTAACCCTTGGCCATCGTGTCTTCGGGAAACGCTCCGATGGTTCGATGGCGTTCGCTTCGATCGCGATTCTGCTCCCGTACTTGCTCTACCTCTGGGCCGTATGGCACATCATTCGTCTAATCTCCCGCGAACCCGCATACAACACAGTGGTTGACGGCGTTCTCATTGGTCGTCGCCTCCTTTCGTCCGAACTTCCTGCTGGTACGCAAACGGTCGTTGACCTCACTTCCGAATTCCCCGAACCGTCAGCACTGCGATCTGTCTCCAACTATGTCGCTGCACCAATGCTGGACGCTTCCGTATTGCCACCGCAATCATTGGCTGATCTGGCCTCGAAAATTGCGACCGCCAAAACTCCCGTCTACATTCACTGTGCACAGGGGCATGGCCGCACTGGATTGGTGACCGCGATTGTTCTTCTGGCACGTGGTGATGCTGACAACCCTGACACGGCGTTTGAAATGATCAAATCGTCACGTCCGCTAGTCGGCCTAAATGGCGTTCAACGTGAATCACTATTGGCGGCGTCAAAACTTATTCAGTCCAGCGCGGTCTGACCGACAACATGGTTTTTACGCAAAGCCGCGGCTTCGTCATTGGAGCACCGTTTGGTTTGCCTTGTTTGCTCGCTTCGATGAGATGTTTTGGTTTGCCACGCCGCGGACACCGCCTCTTTGGCAACGTGGTTTCTTTTTGGTAAACTGTTTGGTGTTGCGACGCTTTTTGACTTCGGAGAGAAGCGGTGTCGTAAAAACCTTCCGTTAGGCGTCGCAGGTCGAATGTTGCCCCAACCACAATCGGACCTTTGGAACGCATACCTTGAAACCGAAGCTCTCTACCTCCGTTCCGAGCGAAATGCTGCGCTCGATCGCTTTCTCGAATCGTTCCTTGCACTTCCCCAGCCGAATCAACACGAATGGGCACTTCGATTTGTAACTGAATCCGAACTACAGAACGTTACAATTCGCGTGCCTCTTTTCCGACGCGTGCTTCTCCCTCAGTTGCGATCTGCTGTTGCTGCTCGCGTTCCCCATTGCGCTCAATGGCTGTCTCGACACGCCCATCTAATCTACAAATGTCGCGACGCTATCCCGGACCTTCCTGATACCTACACGGAACATGGCTTGCTCCTCACAGCGATTGAACACGATCCCAACGATGACACATCCCGACACCGACTCGTCGAACTAATCTCTTCCCACATGGATTACACACTGCATGAATTGCCATCGGGCGTGCTGTACGGACACGACGGCGCAACGATCCCGCAATGCCAGGAAATGCTTGCCGAATTGGATGATTTCGTCGGTCACGTCAAGCGACTTGGTCTGGCAGACGATTATGCTGACCTGATTTCTGACTGCCGATCCCACTACAGATCCTACGCGACTTACTTGGCTGACCCTCGTGGTGCGTCCTCCTACGCCGAGTTTCTCTCGCAATTCAGCGACGCCTAACATGGTTTTTACGCAAAGCCGCGGCTTCGTCGTTGGAACATCGTTTGGTTTGCCACATCCTTCGCTTCATTGACGTTTTTCGGTTTGCCACGCCGCGGACACCGCCTCTTTGGCAACGTGGCTTTCTTTTGGTAAACTGATTGGTGTTACGACGCTTTTTGACTTCGGAGAGAAGCGGTGTCGTAAAAACCTTCCGTTAGGTGACCCTAGATGAATGTGGTGGTGACCGTTGGCGATGTTCTCGACGCCTCTGCTGACGTTCTGATCTCCACCGCTAACCCGTGGCTCAATATGTCCGGCGGCGTCAACGGCGCGATCCGCGAGCGCTGCGACGGAATCCAAGCTGAACTTCGCGCTCACCTCGAATCCATTGGTAAAAACGCGATTCCCGCTGGCTCTGTTGTTCGGACTTCCGCTGGTGTTTTGCCTTTCTCGCACATCATCCACGCGGTTGCGATCGACCCATTCTACGATTCGTCCCACGACATCGTCTCTGATACACTCACTGCCGCATTCCAACTTGCGGTTTCACTCGACGCAAAAACCATCGCGATGCCCACGCTTGCGACTGGTTACGGCCCAATGACAATTGACGCATTCGCCCGTGCATTCGCGGACTCGGTTGTTGGCCGATTCTCGATTGAAACCGTTACGATTGTGGTGCGATCTGACGAGAACGCCGGGATAATCAACTCTGTACTTGCAGCCGAAGCGTAGGTCGCCGACCGAGAATAAAAGGTGTCCGGGACCTTTGGGGATGAATCTTGGTAATTGGCTTTGCCAAAAACGTCGCCT
>JALZUP010000147.1 GCA_023301505.1 Robiginitomaculum sp. | reverse complement strand
GGCTTCTGCACCTTCGACTTGCGTGGTCTTCTTTCCCCAGCCGATTTTATCAAGTTCATCGGACTAGCCTTCTAGCAAAAATGTTGCTGTTTTCGGCTTAAACTTTAATTATTCGAGGGGGTTGCCAACCCTCTGGCCGATTTGATAAATTAAGAATTCGTCTGGCTGCCGAGTGGCTTAAGAACCACAACGCTCGACCGGTTGCATCTTGGCAACGGTGACAAAGCCAACCATTACATTCTGACGATAAAAACAATGACAATGCCCGGGTATGGGGTCCGTTTTGTTCGTAGCTTTGATCCGCGTTGGCGAGGAGCGATGGCAAACGGGGGTGGCGTAATGGCCATCTTCTTAAACCACATATCCGGGCTTTGCTGTTTGCCCTTCTTGGGCGGAAAGGTGGCCTTCGATGTCCACCCAACAAACTGCTTTTCGCACTAGGTCTGAGGAGCGATTTCTAGATCGCTTAGAAAATTCAGGCCTTTCTACCGAACTTAAAAACCACGCGTTGGCGATTTTCGACATTGGCAACATGACTTCATCGGGCCAGCGGTTCAAGAAAGTCAACGCGCTTCTATCAAACCGTGGCTTGGGTCGCGAAGGTGCCAAGGAAGTAATCGAGCAATTGATTATTGCCCGGGTGGCTTTCGTCTCGGCTAGTGGAAGATCCGTGACGTTCCGTGAAGTGAAGCCAAAGATTAAGAAACGCCGCTTGTGTGTCTACTGCCAAAAGACAACGAGTAGCCCAACCGTGGATCACGTGATCCCCAAGGTTCAACTTGGCGCCGACGATGAAAGCAATAAGGTATTTGCTTGCGAGAGTTGCAATCTTTCGAAAGGATCAAGAACGCCAACTCAGTGGGCCCGCGACGTCTTGAACTACAAGAACATTGATAAGCCCGCGCTGACTTTTCTACAACGTTTCCGGCTGGCCGTTCACGCCTTCGCGGCAGTGATGGCGGGAGGTGCAAAATGAAGACTTCTCCCCTACTGGCTGAAACTACAGAACCAGAAATGGCGTTGACGTTCTTTTTCGAAGAGCATTATTTATCATCGCGGCCGCGGACGCTTTCGCTACGCACCGTAGAACTCTATGAGTATTCGATTCAAAAATTCAGCAACTACTTGGGCCATGAAGCAACGCTCGGTGACCTACTCAATTCGGTTGTTGGGGAATACATCCGACACCTTGGAGAGTCACGAAAGCCGGGAGGCGTAGATAAAGAACGCCGCCAGCTCAGCGCGCTGTGGAGGTCCGCGTACGCGTTGGGCATGATTCGCCAAGAGCCCACGATTCAGCAAGTCAAAGTTCCCGTCCGTACCTATGGTGTGTGTGTGGAACATCAAGGCCACCCAATGAAGCCTTTACCGAATAATGCGATTTTGAAATTTTTAAACGATGTCTACATTGCCCAAAAACTGATCGGCAAATCAGAAAAAACGGCCAGGCTCTACCGCTGTAGTGTTAAGCAGTACAAGCGATTCCTCGGGCGAGAACCGACGCTTGATGATCTGACGAATGAGACCATGGCGGCCTTTTTGCAATGGCGACTGGACGAAGGAACCAAGAAAAGCACGACCGAAAAAGACCGGGTCCAAATTTCCGCTATTTGGCGTTTCGCAGTCCTGAAGCGAGAGGTGGAAGAGTTGCCAATAATTCCGCCGATCGACGTTCCAACGGTCGCTCCTGTGGCTTGGACCATGGAAGAGCTTGGTCAGCTGTTGGATGCTTGCAGTAGGGCCACCGGTGCCTACGTCGACAATGATCAGGCTCAATGGGCTGTCTTGCGGTCGGTTTGGTGGACGGCGTTGCATCGCGTCCTTTGGTGCACTGGCGAGCGGATCGGTGCGGTGATGGCTTTGAAGTGGAAAGACGTGGACGGCAAGACTCTGAATTTTCCGCCAGAAGTTCGCAAGCGGGGTCTACGTTACAACTATCGTGAGCTAGATGATTTGGCCGTTGAAAGCCTCGGCCAGATGCGAGCCGCTTGGTTCTCTTGTGATTCCGACAATCTGGTATTCCCTTGGTCGCTGACACCAACCTTGGTGTGGCCTCACTACCGCCAAATATTAGCCACTGCAGGATTGCCCCACGATCGACTCAGTAAATTCCACCGCATCCGCAAGAGCGTGGCCAGTCACATCCACGCGAAAGGCGGAAACGCTCAGGAGGCAATGCAACACGCAAACCGTCGGACGACTGAGAGTTATCTTGACCCAAGGATTTGCCGGCCAGAGCAACCGATTGATAGCCTGCCGCAGATCCCGGTCGTTGAGAAGTCGTAGTCGGTAACCGGCGGCAGTAGTACGCCGACGAATTTAGCGACAGATCCGGAGCCGCGTTGAATACCAACGCGGCTTTTTTCAATTACAATGACTGCCATGAAACTCGAAAGCAAACTCAAACTGATACACGGCCTGTTTTTGGCCGCGCCGATTTTCGTGGTCGCTGTAATTGGCGTGATGCTCTTGGATGGTTGGATTAATTCACCAGCTGCCCACCAGGTACGCACTGCGAAAACACCGAGCGTCCAAAAGCAGGAAAAGCCAGAGGCGAAACAAGAGGCGCCGCCGGCTACTGCCCCAGCCACGCAGTACGCGGACGTCAATGAATATTTTTCGGCTGGCAACCCGTACCCGCTGTCACACCGATTCGGGCTGCCCAGGTACGAGCGCGAAGTTTCGAGGTCGTTGAAAAAGAAGATCAAAGAGCGTGACGGAAATTGCTGTGTTGTCTGTGGTTCAACAGAGGATCTCGAAGTAGAGCACCGTCGGGCGCTGATGAACAATGGGGACAATTCAGAAAGCAATCTTTCGACGTTGTGCGTCCCTTGCCACGACAAAAAAACGCGTCTCGATTGGGAAGTAAAAAAGCGCCGACGGAAAAACGGCGAGGGGCATTAAACGGCCAGTGTTAGCCGGGGGGGGATACTGACGCGGCTTTCAAGAATCAAATTAAAAAAACACGTCAAATCCGTAGTGATTGTCGAAATCGACAAAACGAACCAATAATCTGCAAAAAACGTAGAATAATTGACAATTACGAACCATCGGTGGGATAGGCTGTCCAAAATAGCTGTAGAGCCCTATTTATCTTGCCGAAGGTTAAAAGTATTGTTTGGGCATCTGTCTTCTTCATAAATGTTGAGCAATGAGAAAATCAAAGAAATCGATACGCCAGTTGCGACGAATTCGTGCAATGCGAACACGTGTTCCGTCAAAGAAAATCACTCGCGCCCAACTTCTCAAATCTATCGGCTGTGTCATTTCGCTTGGGCCTACCCGATTCGTAGAATTCCAAAGTGATGATGCTGAAAAGCTTAGCGAAGATTCAATAAGAGTTGGCTTGGATTTATCACTGGCAGTAGAGAATTTTGAAAATGAGCAATCGAAGAAATAAGCCTAAGCCTAAGCCTAAGCCTAAGCTGGTAAAAGATAAGCCGGTGTCGAAGGGCGAACTTCTGAATCCTGCTGATCCCATGGACGATGGCAATGATGGCAATGGCAAACGTCGTGTGCTCATAGCGACACAGGAGTTTACTGGCCCGTACCCTCCGCCATCAATCCTCGCTGAATATAAAAATATTGACCCGAAGTTGGTAGACTTGATTTTCCAGCGCGCCGAGACAGAGCAATCGCACCGGCACAAAATGGAAAGCCTGCATGCCGAGCAATTTAAGAGGGTTGTTACGCAGGGTTTTTATGGGCAATGTTTTGCGTTTGTAATTGCAATGACGGCTATCGTTGGAGGTGCAATTCTCATTAACAATGGGCATAGCGGCACAGGTATCGCTTCGATACTTAGTGCGATGGCGATTCTGGCTGGAGTATTCATCACAGGAAAAATTCTTGACGCTAATTCTGACAACGATAGTTCTGACAACGATAGTTCTGGCAACGATAGTTCTGGCTAGAAGATCACCGCCCTAGGTTGCTGGTGTCAGTGACACCTAGACAGCCGGACTGGGCTGGGCTTAGGCCGGTTAATTTGGCCGATAGAGCCAATAAAACACAATAAATTCGATTGTTTTGCAATCCCTAGAACAATTGCAAATCCGCCATCGCGGGTTCGACTCCCGCCGACGCCTCTGGCTTTCATCAACAATACGTTGGTGAAAGCCTTTTTTTATGCGCTGGTTTACGCGGTGGTTTGCATGCTGACACCCGTTTTGGCTGATTTGACACCCGCGACCAAGGCTATAGGATGTTTGAAGAGGCACCCGCCGAGGTCTAAGTCAGCGGGCGCCGATGACACCCAATCCCTAAAAACGAGGTGCCACATGGCAAATTCTACCAAAGCAGCCGCGCAGACAAAGCCGCAAAAACCCAATCCAGACTTTCCGTTGTTCCCCCACGCGACCAAGCGTTGGGCTAAAAAGGTGAAAGGGAAGATGGAGTATTTCGGGCCTTGGGATGATCCCGAGGCCGCTTTGCAGGAATGGTACCGCGTTAAAGATGCCTTACTCCAGGGTCGACCGCGGCCAGAACACCGGCCAGACGCCTACGCTGTCGCCGATATCTGCGACTTGTTTCTCAAGGATCGAAAAACCAAGCTGGATGCCGGTTCGATTCGCCAACGCACTTGGAACGAATACAAGGCGGTTTGCGAGTACCTGTTTCAGGCGTTTGGCAAAGAGACCTACGCAGACGATCTGACGCCGCAGGACTTTGGGCACTTGCGAGGGATTCTTGCCAAAGGCAGGCGGCCGAAAACGGTTCATAATCTGATAACTCGCATCATGGCGATTATCAACTTTTCGAACAAAAACGGATTCACCGACCGGCCGATTTTAACCGGTAGCTACTTTGAGAAGCCATCGGCCGCTGAGCTCCGTATCGACCAAGCTGGCCAGGAGCACGGCGGCCAGCTGATGCTCGAGTCCACTCAGATCCGCGATGTTCTCAAGATCGCTTTGCCGGTGATGAAAGCAATGATCCTGCTGGGCGTCAATGTTGGCATGGGAAACGAAGATGTGGCCCGGCTAGAATTTCGGCACTTGAATCTAGATTCCGGCTGGCTTGATTTTCCGCGACCAAAAACCGGAGTCCAGCGACGCGCCAAGCTGTGGCCGGAGACCATCAAGGCAATCAATGCGGCCATCGACAAGCGGAAAGCGTCGGACGATCCAGCAACCGACAAGTACGTTTTCTTGACCCGGTACGGCAAACCATGGTTCCGAGAGACCAATGAGAACCAAGTCAGCCGAGCCTTTCGCGGTTTGCTGGACGACACTGACAACCACGTTAAGGGGATTGGCTTCTATTGCCTTCGCAGGGCGTTTGAAACCGTCGCCAGTGAAACGCTCGATCAGCCGGCTATCGATCTGAGCATGGGCCACCAAGGCGTTGACATGGCCGCGTTGTATCGCCAGCGACTCGGCGACAAGCGACTTGAAGGCGTCGCAAAGCACGTTCGCAAATGGCTGTTCGGAAAGCGGGTGGCGAAATGAGCAAACTAGAGCGAATAGCTACTGAACTGAAGGAAGCCGCCGAACAATTCCGCGACTATCGGCCAGAAATTAGGATCAGGCGAAATGCGATCAACGATTGCATAAACGGGCCAGCAGCACCCTACGCAGTGACTGACGTTGCATCTTTAAGGCTCGAATCAATTGCAAATTCTGTCATTCAAGAAATGAACCCCAACGTTGAGCCACCTAACGGCGTGCGGGAGCTACCAGGAGGTAGTGACGGGCCAGTGCCAAGCTACAACAACGCTGGCAGACTGGTACATTGGCTCGCACAGAAGGACCTCAAAGAGCCTGAAGAGTTTCGCCAGTTTCAAGTTACGCGTCATGACTTCCAAGACAATAAAAACTACAAAGTGCTTCCACTCGACAACGTGTTTTTTCTGATTCTTAGATTCATCCGTGATTCAATCGACGGAATGAATGATTCGGATTCACCAGCGCCAACAACCAAACAACCGCGGCGCCCGCCGTTGTCCACATCTGAGGGAATAGTTGTCGGTTTTTGTGATGGTTCATTAAAAACAAACGTTGAAATTCAAGGTGAACTTGAACTTAATGACGAGAGCCATTCGGCAAGGCATGTTCAAGATTTAGTAAAAGGCCTGATATCAAACAATTGGCTTAAAAGGCCAGGCGGCCCACGTTCAAAAGGGGTAACCACCGTAGATTTGCTGTAAACTTGCCGGAGGTTCGCCGCACATTTGCCAACACCGAATTTAAAAATCCTAGATCCTGTTTGCATAGGTTAAATCGCCCTTTGCAAACAGGATTTTTTATGAGTAACAAGAAAACGAGCTCGGCAAAAGTAGAAAAGCTGGCTGTCACCGTCGCCGAGGCTGCAAAGCAATACGACGTCAGCGAAGAACACATCTTGGGTTGGATCAACTCAAAGGATGCAACAAAACGTTTGCCAGCGATCAACGTTGCGAACACGCGGATTCGGCCACGCTGGCGGATCCCTATTGCCGAGCTTCAAGCATTCATGGCAGCCAGGCTTAACTTCGAATCGGCGCCAAAGCCCGCTCCAGCAACCCGACGCTCGAAGCCAAAGCGGCAGTACGTCTAGACCACTCTCAATTTCTGATTGTCGCGATGGTTTCGCGGCGTGATCCGAATCAGATCAGATTTTGAACAAGAAAAGCCGCTGCCACAAATCTAACGAATGGCAACGGCTCAAAGGAATTTTATCAAATGGATGATACAAAAAAGCTGTCGGCAGGTCAAATTGCTGCCATCATCGATCGGCTGAAGTCAAAGCGGGTCACCACTAAATATGGCACTGGATACGATGGCCGATTCTTAACGAAGTACTTTAAGCACAAATCGAGCTCAACCCGTGATCGCAGCGAACCAATCATTCGAGGGCAGTTGGCCTTTATGATGAGCTGGACCAATGTCGACTGGATGCCAGGGGTTCAGTTCAGGCCGGCACTACTCGAATTCAATTGCCCGTTCTGCGACCAAGTCCACCGCCACAGTTGGGATTACACTTTTGCCATTGGCCGATACATGAGCTATCGCGGCGCCCATTGCGGCGACCACAAAGGCAAACGTGTCCGGAAAGAAGGTTACTGGATTGCACCCTTCCGCAAGCGTGATGTTGGCTACGAGTCGCACGTCTTAAAGCCAGGCATTGTCCTACTTCGAAAGGCGGTGGGCTAATGGTTGTCCAATTGCCTAAGGCGTTGAAGTTCAATCGACTAGTCAACGCGAAAAATATCGCTCAGGGCCGCTTCACTGGAGTCTGCCCAGTAAATAGCGATCACCGTTTACAAATTGAATTCACGCAAGCCGATTTGGTAGTCAGCTGTGAATTCGGTTGCAATGTTTGGCAGCACTTCAAGAGTCAACACGGATTTGGCCATTGTGACATCGTCTACGATCCTGATGAGCTGAAAACCTGCTCAGTGCAAGCACGGGCGTTTCTCGATGCCGGAATATGCATTATCCCACTGGTCTGTGACGGATCAAAGAAGCCAGCTGTTTTCTGGACACCGTTCAAAGATCAATTACCCAAGACTGGCCAATTGGATCATTGGTGCCGTTCTGTAGTAGGCTTCGCGGTCGTCTGCGGCGAGGTGTCTGGAGGCTTAGAGGTCCTAGATTTCGATGATGACGCCGATGAAACCTATTCGGCATGGCGTGAGATTACTGATGATGTTTCATGTCGGTTGCCAGTTGTTGAAACGCCTAGCAATGGCTACCACGTTTATTATCGTTGCACGGAAATCACTGGTAATAAGAAAATTGCTTGGGGTGAATCTGGCAAAGTTCGAATCGAATCCCGCGGCCAGCACGGCTACGTGGTTTCTACATTCAGCAGGCCAGAAGTTCATTCGCGGAACTATCCCTACGTTCAAGTGGCTGGTCCAGTGCTGCCAGAGATCCCGCTGATAACTCCTGAAGAACGAAAAAAACTTTGGCTTGCTGCCGACGAATTCGATCTTCGTGAGACTCGCAAAAAAGCGATCATGGCAGTTAAAAGCAAAGCCGTTCGCAGACCTATTCGGGCCAATCATGGCAACGTTGCCGACCGAGCTCAAAAATATGTTGCCAAGATGCCACCGGCGATATCCGGCAGCAATGGCCACAACATAACGTTTTCGGTTGCTTGCAAACTAGCGATCGGCTTCGGGCTTGAATGGAAAGACGCGTTTTCAATCCTTCAAGAATACAACCAACGATGCGAGCCACCTTGGTCTGACAATGAGCTTCATCACAAATTGAAATCAGCTTTTGAAACATCGGGCGCAAGGGGAGAATTGGTATGAATCAATCAATAACGGTTTCACCTGAAGCCCCGCACATGAAAACTGCCGATCTGGTCAACGAATCCAGTGAGAAAACGGATGAATACTTGCCGGTTGCAGTTGGAACCACTGTAAGCGCGGGAGATCGCAACAACTTTGGGACTGTCGTCGACGACCTTGGAGGTAGTTGCATTATAAAATTCCAAAGCATAGAGGGGAATGTTGCTCAAAAGGAGATTCCCAAGTCTGAGTTGAGTTTACAGAACGGAACCCGTTTAGCTAAAAGCAAAATGAAGTTCAAGGTATGGAGCTTCCATGACCTCGACAAAAAACACCCCGAAATGAGGCCTGAAATCCTTCATGGCTTTATTCGGCGCGGTGAAACAGTAAATGTCATTGGATCGCCTAAGTCAGGAAAGACTTGGTTTGCGATCGGAATGGCAATGAGTGTAGCGGCCGGAACACCGTGGCTAAAGCGAATCCAGACTGAGCAAGGCGTTGTGGTTTACATCGACAACGAGCTTCACGAAGAGACAATCGCTGAACGATTCCGCCGAGTTGCTGAAGCTAGTGATTTTGATTTAGATGAGCTAAACAAGAATTTCAAAACAATCTCTTTACGCGGCCTTGGCGTTGATATCGAAAGCTTGAGCGATGCTCTCGACGCAATCGAAGGAAACGTTTCTATGATCGTTTTGGACGCTCTTTATCGTTTTTTACCAAAGGGGTGCAGTGAAAATGACAATGCCGACATGACTCGCATTTACAACACCTTGGACCGTTACGCCAAGCGGTTGGACGCGGCGGTTGTCGTCGTCCATCACACCAGCAAAGGAGGCCAGGGCGGGAAAAACGTTACTGATGTTGGTTCGGGTGCTGGCTCAATTTCACGAGCTGCAGATTGCCACATGATCATTCGCCCGCATGAGAAGGATGGGTATTTTGTTATCCAATCCGAAAACCGATCTTTCCCAAAGTGTGAGCCAATGACGATGCAATTTAACTGGCCATGCTGGCATCTATCCCTTGAGGAAGCAAAAGTTCGTGTCGATAAGTCTGCTCACACTCAGAGGAATGATGAGAAGTCTATCAACGACGGAAAGCTAATCGTAGAACGCTTCAAAAGTGGCATACCGTTTAGTACAAACGACGCCAACAAGGTCATTGGGGGGAACTATCTCAGGGCCGCACGAATAGTCAAAGAG
>JALZUP010000146.1 GCA_023301505.1 Robiginitomaculum sp. | reverse complement strand
ATAGTAGGACCCATACTGGGCACACACAATGTGTATGACGTTCATTGCCAGCAAAAGCTGGCAACGCCGCATACACGGGGACGTTAGCGAGAAGCAAGATAAAACGTTGTCATTTATACTTAGGCAATGAAGTAGGCTTAGCATAAGTGGAAACAATACGTAGTTAGAGTTAGAATAATTTGCGTATGCGCCTGGATCAAACTAACTTCCAAATTCTATGATTTTTTCTACTACCTTCTCCCTAGATAGTGGTTTGTGCATATAGGTAAAATACTCATGTGAGTTTGTAAAATTGTAGACACAACTGCTATGGTGTAAAATTTATTCTATTGTGATCCGCTATGAATTCTTCATCTTAGAAAAAAATCTTGATAGAGGCATACTAAGCTTTAGTTTCTTTCTCTCAAGAAGTTTCATGATGATACGAGCTGTAAAGGACTTACTTATAAAACCTATTCTATAGGCAAGCTATCTAGTTTCTAAATCTAAAAAACCTATTGATTTAGAATATACTTCTTTATCGTCTTGAAAAATAGTGAAGATTTCCATGCCTTGTTCAAGCTTATCTACTAATGAAAAAAGCTTACTCATTTATTACACGATCAAAATCTTGAGCTGTAAAAAATGAAAAGAATAAAACAGATACTATGACTGTAAAGATAATCGCATACAAATTTATTTAAATTTAAGTAGCTGGTAATAAAACATATTTACAGCCCAACAATTTTAATTAGTTACTGTCTACTATATTCATCCATTAATGCCTTTGAGATTGCTTCTTTCAGTGAAAAAATATCATAAATTCTAATATCATAATCTATATTTTTCATCGAATTAGATCTAGCTTCATAAAACCAGTGAAAATTTCTCCAGGAATTAGGTGGAGCAAACCTACTAATTAAAATTGATGAGCCAGGTTCACTATCTCTTGAAGTAGTGATATGAATATTATCTTCAATTACACCGTTTAAAAATACATCATAGAAATAGCTACCATTTATTTCATTTTTAAATTCTAACTGATAACCATGACTTTCTTTTTTAGCCCTTATTTTTTCTTCTTGCAATTCGCCATCCTTATACATACCTTGATCATATGGTAAATCCAGCATGCTTATTTTTTCTCCATAACCATTAAATTTTCCGTCTTTAAAATTCCCAATATATCTATCGCCTGATTTCCAACGAAAAGTGCCATATCCGTCTAATTTATTGTTAGCAAAATCTCCTATATAACTACTACCAGAAGGGTAAAATGTATCTCCGCTAAATGTAATTTTACCTTTACCATGGTATTGATCATTATAAAAATCTCCATCATATATGGTGCCGTTTTCCTGGTTTTGTATCCCTTTACCATTTCTTTTACCTTCTTGCCAATTACCTTCATATCGATCTCCATTATCATAAATATAAAATCCAAATCCAGAATTACAATCTCCTTGTACGCAACCAATTTCTGTATATTTTTTAAAGTATTCAACATAAAAACTCTTTTTCACTTCGCCTAAAGGGCCACTTGAAACTACTTTTGTCCACAGTAGTCGAAACCTGTTGTCAGTTTTAAAAATCATATTTACATAGCCATAGGATTTTATACCAGTTAATGATTTGTATTTGTCCTCTTTGGTTTTACTAAACTCATAGGTATCATCTCCCCAGTTTACACGCAAGTAATCATTTAATTTGTTTTTTTTGATTATAATATCCGCATGGCTACTAGTTGTTTCATAGTTTCCACTTAATACAAAATCTAGATCTTCTGAAAAATTAGATTTTAATATTTTATTTCTCAGTTTATCTACTTCGTCAAATAAATCAATGTATTTTTTATAATTTTTCTTACTATATGCTTTATGCCTTTTTAGTACACTTAGGTTATTATTTAGCTTATTAAGTTGAAGTTCGCACTCGTTTATTTGATATTCCTTACTACAATTTCGATAAAGGTTAAAATTGGCTAATGCAACCATAAAATCAGCCTGATAATCAAGAGAATTATATTTTTTAGACCATTCATTAATTTTTAAACAAAGTGTATTTTGCATTAATAAATTAGAAGTGCCATTTTGATTTTCGACAATTAATTTAATATACTGTTCACAAAATGTTACAAAAGGACCTTTTCTATTATGGCCCAATAAGCCAATTTTTTTATATATTTTTAAAGTTGGACTTAAGCCTAAATCTAAGCCATTTTCAACACCTCTTAACCAATTTTCTTTAGATTTACTAAAATCAGGAATAAGAATAGCACGCAAATAATATAGATCACCAAAGTTTGGATTCTTTTCTATGGCTTTATCTAGTTTAGTCCTCCTTTTGTCATTACTTAGTTCATCTTTGAATATTTTATATATAATTTTCTCCTTTTCCTTATAAGTTAATTGACCATATGATACACATGGCATAAGTGAAAATATTGCAATGGCAAATATTAAGTTTCTCATGATATTATTTTTAACAATCTTTAACTTAGTGTAGATAAGTTATTTTAATAGTTGATATCTTAAATCTTAGAGTGTATTTAAAAGTTCCTGAAGGTCACAATCAGAATTTCGAAAACTAAAAGAATAAAAGGAATAATAGAAATTGAAAGAACATTGAAATTCTGTAGATGGTTATTGCATTTATCATCTTTATAATTACCCGTTACTTTACAATTGTGATATACATATTTGTGGACTATGTGGTCTGAAGATGTATCTAATTAAATTTCTGTTCTATAACAATTTCCGTATTTATCCATAAGTGATTAAAATTTATATCAAAATTACTACTAACAGTATAAATAAAGTTCTCTTATTAAAGAAATATGGGTGAAATACAATTATGTACTGGTGAAATGCAAAATTAAATTAGTTGATATTAGCAATAGATATATTTGAAAAGATTAAACGATAATTTAAATATGAGATTAATTATTAAAACATAGCTAAACAAGATAGAAGGGAGATGCTGCAAATTAATTTTGAGTTAAGAATTCACCTCAAAAACGCTCCTGAAGATTTGAAGAACCAGATACCAAAAAACTAGAGCCCATTCAAATTTGAAGAACGGCAAACAAGAAAAGAAATAAAAAGGTAGAAAAATACTTATCTTGAGTATTCAAGGTGCGTAGAGATTGAAACCAGCACAGGAGCTGACATAAATACACTACAGCAAATAGAATCGGACAGGAGAAGAGGAGCCAGGCATTAACACACGATATAAGATCAGACTCGCTGTTGTTGCGTCCGTTCCATATCACCGATCAGTTGTCTGCAAGCTTAAAAATGAGATTATGAACGTTAAGAATGTTTCTATTGAAGCTGAGTATTGGGAAAAAGAGGAATGGGACTATATAGATGACAAC
>JALZUP010000145.1 GCA_023301505.1 Robiginitomaculum sp. | reverse complement strand
TAATAAATAAAAGAAAATATGAACCCATATCAAAATATTGAATATGAACAATGTCTAAAGGAACTATCGAATTTATGATTATTTTGTGAAAGACATTGAGGGGATTATATAAAAGATAATACCGCAAGTATAAGAATAGATATAAAAACTAAATTATATAAACACGAATTGAAGAAACTATTATTTCAATTTCTTGAATACAAGTTACTTGTCAGACTACACAAGTGAAAAAAAAGCAGATGGAGTGGTATGAATAATTATCTACTTCATTATGAAATAATATTACCTCAATAAATAGATATGAAGAATAATATATCACGACTATTAAAAAAAAGAATTGTATCTACTGGGAGTCGGTGGGAAGTATTATGAACTAGGAAAGATAATAGGCATAATCATTGACACTCACACGCATATAGAAGTAAAAAGAACTACAAAAAGCATTGGAATAGAAGTTACAGAAACAGAAAAATGAGTAGATCTAAGGATGTATATAAAAAATATACAGATTATCGGGATTACGAATAAATAATATAATAATAAATAAAACTATGGAATACTCAAAAAGAACAGAGATAGAAAGATTATTAGTTGAATATGCAACTGAACAATCAAATACTTTGAAAGAATGATTACAAATCATAAATGAGATACAAACCAAATGAAAACAGTATTTAGATAAAATATATAATAATAAATAAAACTATGAAAGAAAAACTAATACTATGGATTATTATTTCTTGATACAAGGACTTCTCTGATACTTCAAGTATGAGAATAATGTATCCTATGGCTATATTTTATTGGAATATACAAATATTAGAAAGTAGCTGATTTTTAGTATCTACATTGTTTATGATTTTTGTAATGATTATATCAAGCTGGTACTTTGAATTTTGAAAGTGAGTTTATACTGCTGTTCCTGATACGGGGAGAAAAGAATTTGAAAAATTATACTTTAATAAATAAAACTATGAAAAAAGTATAAAAAAGTTTTGCAAATCTTTTAATTAATGATATACTACTCTTAGTTAATAGCAAAAGAGAACTTTAACATCATCAGATAGCAACTATATAAAGCAAAATCCTTGAGGGAAATAATATTTGTACTATGTAGAGCGATAATTCTGATAAATAATTAACAAAATTTAATGGGTATATGGAGTATGTAAAGACTAAATGTTTGAAAGCTATTGGGGGCTTATAATCTCCAGGCTCATGTGGACAAACCTACTTTTCAAGACAGAGACAGGTTACAAGAAAGTAGAATACATAGAGTTCTCTGATTTACATATTCCACTACACCCATTAAATAAAACAATAACCAACGAATAATGAGAGAAATAGATAAATTAGTTAAAGAAAATTATTGACTAATACAAGAAGTAGCAGAAAAATTTAAACAACCTTATTCAACAGTATATAATTACTTTAGAAACCCTAAGAAAGACAGTAAAATACTAATCTTAAACACTCTAATACAATTAGAATATATTGATGAATGAGAATATACATGGAAGACTTTATATAAATAATCCATACTGGTATGGAATTAACAAAATCACAGATTACTACACTACTTATGCAAGCATACAGTAGCTGAGTGAGTCATTGACAGTTAAAAATGGAAGAGCAACGAGAAAACGAAGAAATATTTGACTGATTAAATTGAAGCTTATATTCTAAAAAGTTTGCAATGCCTGGTCAAATATGAGAAAGAAGGCAAATACATTCTAAAAAATGGTTTGATGTAAAAAGGAAAGAATCAAAAGAAATATTTGATATGATAGAAACTATATATAAATAATTAAACAGCATGGAAGTACAAGAATTAAATGATTTTGTAACATTATTTGTAACAGAATGAAACGAAGATCAAGCAAGAAGAATAATGGCTAACTTTATAAGTACAGCTTTTAACCAATGAAAGAAAGAATGAATTAAGCAAACAAGCGAAATAATGTGAATGAAAGAATGAGTAAAAGAAACACTTAAATCTAAAGAAAAAATAGATATAGATAAATATATGCTTACTGATACTTCAGATATTAATTTTTAGATTATGATAACAGATATAGAGAGGAAAAGATGATATAAAAAACAGATAAATATCTTAAAGATATGAATACTCGCTTGTTGGAAATGTTTTAACGTCAATACTAAAAGAGCAAACGCATACGAACTCAAATGAGATATGACAAACGCTAATAGATTAAGACTAGAAAACAAATGAACATACGAGTATATAATATCTCTATGACGTGATCTGAAAGATTATAGAAGTCTTTTATATAGGGAAGTTCCAAAACCTATAATAAAAAAAATTCCTAGAGAGGAAAGTAAAATTTGGAACAGATACTGAGTAATTGATAGATATGGAGACTCATAAAAAAAAATACCTCGTGCAAGAGATATTCCAGATAAGTATATTTGGAATATCGAAAAAAACAATATTTAATAAGATAAAGATATGAAAGAATTAATACAAATACAATCAAGATTAAATGCTCCAAAAAACCAATGGAATAAATTTTGAAAGTATTACTATAGGAATTGTGAAGATATATTTGAATGAGTAAAGCCTTTACTTAAAGAACTTGAATGTATATTAAAATTAGATGATGAGCTTATAATAATATGAACAAGGTATTATATAAAAGCAACAGCTACACTTACAAATAAAGAATGAGTAACACAAGTATGTAATTGATATGCAAGAGAAGAAGAAAATAAAAAATGAATGGATTGATCTCAGGTGACTTGAGCGAGTTCTTCTTACGCTAGAAAATATGCTTTAAATTGATTATTCTGTATAGATGATGCAAAAGATAGCGATACAAAAATACATGAAGATACTAAAGAATTATGAGAATTTACAGAAGATAACTTAAAAAAGTTTGATGCACTAAAAGATAACTTTACACAAGAAACTGCTGTAAGTGAAGCAAGAAAAAAATACAAAGTCTCAGAAGAAATGGCTGAGAAGATAGAAAGTTTATATATTAAATAATAAAAAAATGACAGATAAAGAATTTCCACAAGGAATAATAGCAAAAAGAAATGAAAAAGCTCCCGATTTTGTATTATGTAACCTATCTTTTAAAGTAGATGAGTTTATAGATTACTTAAAAGAAAATGAAAGTAACTGATGGGTAAATCTTGATGTAAAAAGAAGTAAACAAGGTAAAATCTATACTGATAAAAATGACTGGGATAAAGATAAAGAATATGCAAAAGCTGAATGAGAATGAGATGCTGATAAGATGCAAGAAGAAATTGATATTTCTGATCTCCCTTTCTAAACACAAGACTCTTAACGAGTCTTTTTAATTAAATAAAAATAAAAAATGAACAAAGAACAACTAAATAACATAACTGATACAATGACATTTGTATTTCAGAATAAACAACTATATAAGAATGCTGAATTAATATATAGATGATTAGCTACGAAGAAGATGCAATTTAGAAATAAAAGCAGAACTAATATAGAATATGGGGGATTAATATAAAAAATAAAATAAAAA
>JALZUP010000144.1 GCA_023301505.1 Robiginitomaculum sp. | reverse complement strand
ATCACCTTGAGGGCGTTCTGAAAGTTCCAAGCAAGGCCGGTGAAGCTTGCTATACAGACGGGGACACGCTACCTGAAGATTTTTCCGGTAGCGTGTTCGTTGATCCAGTAACAGGAAAAGGCCGGTACTCGCAAGAAGACCAGCCTTTTCAAATCCTCAAGGCTGGCGACACACTGCCTAGCTTTGACGGCAAGATTAATGTATTTTCAGGAAGCGGCTCTGTAGAGGTTTTCGGATCTCAAGAACTGCCTGCTGGAATGAATGGAATCGTCATATGTAACGATGGCGACATCTGCTACGTGGGTAGTGCTCCCGCGACGGTAAACACTGACACTCGCGTGCAAGATTCTCAGGGCATGATTCTGCCTACTCATCCTGTAACCGGCAATCAGGTTCTGCCAGCGCCACCAGCCGATGTGGACACGCTAACCCAAACATCAAACGGGCAAGCTCTAGCTGTCGATCCGGTAACTGGAAAACAAGTGCTACCGGCTTACCTGCTAGATGTGCTAGATCCTAACGGCGTATCAATTGTCACCAATGGCGTGGCTAAAATAACTGACTATCTTGAAATAACAGAGTCAAGCGACGGAAGCACAGGAACAGTAACCAACACTTTGACAGGTGCAAGCTGCACGTTCTTAAAGCGCGTAGACCTGCCTCAAGATGTGCGCGTTACCGCCTACGACGTAGAAACTATTTCAAACGCTGACGGCTCAACAAGCTATCAATTTACTATCACTCTATCTGACGGAACTATACTTCCAGCAGGCCCAGTGATCGACATGGACAAGTTCGGATCGGTTGTTGATAACAACAACGGCACAGGCTCAGTAAGCGACCCTGTAACTGGTCTAATTTGCACATTCCAAAAGCCTATCGTTGATAGCACAGGCCAGCCTTTGCCTTTAAACGCACAAGGCCAACCCCAGTTACCGACCATTGCTGTAAGTTCCGACACGTTGGTTGAAAATGCAGCAGGTGTACAGCTCCCTATCAATGGCGTTACAGGCAATCAAGTTCTACCCGCATTACTGCTGGACGTTCTTGACCCTGCTGGCGTGTCTGTCGTCACTAACGGCGTGGCTCAACTGCGAGACTATTTACAGATTAGTGAGTCAGCCGATGGAAAAAGCGGAACCGTAACCAACTCATTAACAGGCGCGTCTTGCACGTTCTTAAAAGAGGTGGACATTCCCGCCGATGTTCGCGTCGTTGATTACCGCATGAGCACTGTCAATAACGCGGATGGATCAACAAGCTTTCAGTTTCAGATAGAGATGTCAGATGGAACCATTCTGCCTGCTGGTCCTGTTATTGACATGGACAAGTTTGGTTCTGTCGTCGATAACGGCAACGGCACTGGATCTGTTACCGATCCGGTTACGAACTTGGTATGCGTATTTCAAAAGCAAATTGTTGACAGCGAAGGCAATCCACTTCCTTTAAATTCTGCCGGTCAGCCTACACTGCCAGCAATCCCAGACGCCAAAGATACCAAGCTCGTTGACGGGCAAGGCAATGCTTTGGTTGCTGACCAAGGTGCAGACGGCGATGCGTTCTGTGTTCAAGAGCCTGTCAATAAGTGCATTATCACAGATGTTATTGATTGTGTGCCTGTTAACGCCGTGCTTCCTGTAGATAAAGGCGATCAGGTGATGACGCCGGACTCTATCCGATGCGGTGCAGGCGATACACCTTTCGCCACGGCTGACGGCGGGTTCTATATCCATGATAAGCGCATCGCGGCTTCGGACACAATCAAGGTAGTTCAGGCCGCCGCATCTGCTTACGGAGCCACGCCAGAAAACGTTAATGGCGATATCATTTTCGAGATGAGCATAAATGTTTACTCCCCTACAAGGTCTTCTGCATTTGTTCTTTTTAACTTTGATTTCGGCGGAATTACTTTAGGCCAGTTCACGACCTTGCCAACCTTAAGCGTTAACGGTGGCCCGTTCGGTGGATTCTGGCAAGGAGCTGTAACCGTCCCATCGTCGGCACCTTGGTCGGGCAATAACCAAAATGGCGAAGCATCGGCATTACTTCACAGGGACGTAAATCTTGTCAAGGGCGATAACGTGATCGATCTGCGAGTGTCCATGTTTGTTAATCAGAGCTTCCCCAATCTTATTACTTCAATAAGACGCAATAACACGCAGGTTCTTTCTGTGCACACACAACCCCGAATAGGATGTAACTAAAATGAGAAGCGTTACAAATAAAAATGGATTTACATTCTTGGTAGAAGAAGAAATGAAGCTACCAGAGGGCGTGCGAGACTCCACCGACGAAGAGCGGGAAGCGGCTGCAAAAGCTCACGCCAAATGGCAAGAAGAGGCTGTGAACATTGACAAAGAGCGCACTGCAAAGCGACTGGCAGCTATTGAAAAATACCCAGAGCTAGAAGGAATTATTTGACATGTGCGAGCGCCCTAATACGCTTTGCCTTTATCTTTTGGCTGGACAGTCAAATGCTAGAGGCAGGTGCGACATTAATGGACTGAGCGCCGAAAACGCTCAGTTTTCGCAAGCCGACGCTGGCTTGGTGTACGCCGAGCAACACACCAACTGGCAAACTGGGGTAACAGATTTACGAACGCCAATAGGAACGCTATTCCCAAATGCAGAGGGGACTATGGGGCCAGAAATGGCGCTTGCAGATTGTGTCCCTGAGAGAGATTGCACTTGCCATTGCGGACAAGTTGGAATCATTAAGTTCACGTCTGGCGGGTCAGGGCTTAACGCTTGGATCAATGACACAGCGCTTAAGGCTGAGTTTTATTCGTGG
>JALZUP010000143.1 GCA_023301505.1 Robiginitomaculum sp. | reverse complement strand
GTCCCCGTCACCGCCGCAATAATCTCTGGCTGTCCCTCATAAAGACGCGAGGCTAGAAAGGCATAAGTCTCACGTGGATTTTGCACCTCAATATAAGGCACATCTATATTTTCCAGACCAGAGGATAATGGGCCAGAAGGTGATGGATCAGAAGACATTCTGGGCGTAGACAAAATAGCCGCCGCGCCATTCTTAATTGCGCTTGCAATATAGTCACGTCCATCTGCGGCGCTGCCGGGAATGGCGGCAAACATCATACCAGGCTTAACCAGACGGCTATCGGCCGTCAGCCCTGAAATTTCGACATCCTTCGCCCCTGCGGGTAAGTGCATTGTGGATATGAGTTTGGACAGCTTCACGGATACCCTCCAATAGCTATCGTCTCAGCCATTTTTACAGGTTCGCGCGGCAAACCCAATATGCTCACCATGCGCTCAATCACAGCGCCCGCCGTCGGAGCTGCGTTCCAGCCCGCCGTTGCATAGCCATAAGTTTCGTTAAGGCCTTGCGGTTCATCATAAACCACAAAAACGATATATTTAGGGTCACTATGAGGAAAGGCCGCGACAAAAGATGTGACAAGGCGTTTTTCCTGATAGCCGCCCACGCCCGGCTTTTCTGCTGTGCCCGTTTTTCCCATGACGCCATACCCTTTGACGGCAGCATTGCGCCCCGTCCCATTCGTCACAACATAACGCATCATATCTTCCATCATCGCCGCCGTATCTTCGGAGATAACGCGACGGCGCGGGGTCTCTTGGCCTAGGCTAATATATTGCAAGGTAGGCTGAATATAATCCCCGCCATTGAGCAAAGAGGCCAGCGCCGTAGTCAGCGCCAAAGGCGTAACAGCGATGCCGTGACCATAGGAGACCGTGGCCGTTGTCAAATCTTGCCACTCAGGCGGCAATTGCGGCGCAGCGCTCTCGGCTAGCTCAATAGGAACGCGGTCAAACAGCCCTAATTTGCGCAAAAAGTCTCTATGCCCATCAATACCAATCTGCGTCGCATAAAGCGCGGAGCCTTTATTGGAACTCTCCGCCAAGACATCAAACATAGCTAAAGGCGTCTTGCTAGCATGGTCATCTGAGATGGATTTACGGCGCATGATAAAAGGCTCATTGACGGGCATTGGCAGCTCTGGATCAATGCCATGCTCCAGCGCCATTGCCATTGTGATCGGCTTGAAAGTTGAGCCCAATTCATAGGTCGACATGGTGGCGCGATTAAGGCGCGTTTCGGGCAATGCTGTGTTATATTGGTTAGGGTCAAAATCTGGCATAGACGCCATGGCCAATAATTCGCCCGTCTGTAAATCCATCACAAGGCCTGAAATCGCCTTGGCCTGAAACTTTTCCATCCCCTTACGCAGCTCATCATCCAGCGCGGCCTGTATGCGCAGATCAAGAGATAGCTTTTTAGGCAAGGCATCTGGCATAGATAGCTCGGCGTCAAAGGCGCGCTCCGCGCCTGCCGCCCCGTCCATATCCACACCTGTCCAGCCTAAAACATGCGAGGCCAATGTCCCGCGCGGATATATGCGTTTAGGCTCAATTTTAAACTCAAGACCCGGCAAACCCAGCGACCAAACCGATTGACGCTCGCGCGGGGTGAGATTACGGCGCAAATAAACCAAAGCGCGCGTTGACGTTAGGCGCTCATACACATCATCCACATCCATATCAGGTAGCACTGCAAGCAAAGCCTGACTGGTTTCAACAGGATCCCAAACTTTGTCTGGCTCGGCATATAATGTGTAGGTTTCCAACGTAGTTGCCAAAAGCTCCCCATTGCGGTCAACAATATCGGCGCGGATTGGCATATCATTTTGCGCAAAGCCAAGGCGTTTCACAGGGTCACGTAAAATCGATACTTCGGCCAGCCGCGCGACAAGCAAAAACAACACAAGAGCAAACATTAAAAGCCCGGCAACAATGCGCGTGCGGCCCGATTGCACAGACCCATATTCGTGATCTTCAACCATAAGGCGGCGCGTGCTGCCTAATTGCCCTAAATCCCCAACCGCATAAGGCGCTCTGCCAGAGACATGGCGGGCGTCATTGGGCGTAGAATCTGGCGCGCTCATGGTTGCACCTGCTGATTTTGAGAGCTGGATTGAGCTGTCTGCGCCAAACTTTCCACTTCAGACACATCTTTAAGCAACACATCTTCACGTAACAAATCTTCACGTAGCGGGGCAATGTCATCAAGCGCGTCCAAATTAGAAATTTGTTCAATCTGCGTCGGGCGCAAATCCACATATTTTTGCGCAAGCTCTCCTAAACGCTGCGGGCTTTGCAAATGAGCAATCTCGGCATTTAACACGGTAATCGCATCGCGTTCTTGGTCGATCAATTTTTCAATACGGCGCACTTCTTGATAAGCCGTTTGCGTGCGCGTTTTAATCACATAGAGCGACACAATCAGGCCAAAACCTAGCAATATGAGCAGGAAAATACCAAATTTTCTCATCCCATCACCCGCTCTAAATCAACAAGGCTGGGCACGCGCTTGGGCATCAAATCATCTGCACCTTGCTCCCATATAGGCGCATCTGTGCGCGAGCCAGAACGCAATTTTGCAGAGCGCGCACGCACATTCACTTCAAGCTCCCCCTTAGACGGCTTAACAGCAGAACGGCGCGATACAGAGAAGCTAGGCGCAGGCCCCGCCAGCTCTTCGGGCGGCAAATGACGAGAGCGCCCTTGGGTCTCGCCCGCGCGGGAGCGAAAGAAGGCTTTGACAATTTTATCTTCAAGCGAGTGAAAGGTCACGATGACGAGCTTGCCGCCGGGACGCAAAATTTGCTCAGCCGCCGTTAGGGCGCGGCATAGCTCACCAAGCTCATCATTGATAAAAATACGTAAGGCCTGAAAAACGCGCGTGGCTGGATGGGTCTTGCCGCTACGCCCCAAGGCCTTGGAGATAATCTCAGCTAGATTATCCGTTGTGCCAATATAGCCCTCTTCGCGAGCGCGAATGATAAAGTCAGCGCAGCGGCGCGCGCGGCGCTCCTCGCCGTAAACCTGAAAAATACGGATAAGCTGCGCAGCGTCCATTAAATTAACAGCATCAGCCGCGCTTGGCCCCGCAGCCGCCATACGCATATCAAGCGGGCCAGCGCGCATGAAAGAAAAGCCGCGCTCCGCCCTGTCAAGCTGCATAGACGACACGCCAATATCGAGCACAATGCCGTCAACCAAGCCATCACCGCTTAGCTGACGCGCCGCCTCGGCCATATCCGAAAACGCGCCCTGATAAAGATCAAACCGCGCACCAAATTCACTTTTGAAAGCCTCGGCCGTGGGCGCAACATTTGGGTCACGATCAATGCCAATCACCCGCACATCTGGAGAGCCTAATATAGCGCGCGAATAGCCCCCCGCGCCAAATGTCCCGTCAATAAATGTACCACCTAATTTGCCGCCTAATTTGCCGCCTAATTTATCGTGCGGCTCACCCCCGTTTAGGCCAAGCGCGGCAATCGCTTCATCACGCATGACAGGGATATGCGGCGCAGCGCTCATGAACGCGGCTCATCTGAAGGGGCGCGTAAAGGGGCGCGGCCAACAAGGCGTAAACGGTGCTTATTCTCACGCGCCATAAGGCGAGCCGCATCAGCTTGAGATTGATAGCTATCTGGGTTCCAGACCTCAAATCTGCGGCCTAGCCCGATAAATGTCGCCTGTTTTTCAAGCCCCGCATATTCGGCCAAATCTTTCGGCAAAGTCACCCGCCCCGTCCCGTCAAAAGACAAACGGCGGCTTTCAGCAAAGATTGAGCGCTCAAAGGCCATGCGCGCATCATCATAGGGATCCATATTGTCAATGAGGCGCTGATAATCTTGCAAAAGCGCCATGCCGCCGCCCTCAAGAAAGCCGCCATGCACGCTGGGCCACAGGACAATTCCCTCGAAACCGCCATCGCTCACCACGGCGCGAAAGTCCGCAGGCACGGAAATCCGCCCTTTGGCATCCAGCGAATTCGTCGCGGTGGCTAAAAACATGGCTCTCCCCCCTGAGACGGCCCTCAAATCAATGATTTCTTACGGGATAGCATGGGATTTTATGGTATTCAATGCCTAATTAGTAAATAATTAAGCATAATATTCAGCAATATCAGGCTCAGATATGAGCCTGAGCTACACCCAAGCAGCACCCAAGCTACATCCGAGCCGCTTTTGGGCTGGCAAATAGAATTGCCCGACAGCTAACCTTACAATTTAAGGAGTGAATCTGAGACATAAGCGTAAACGAAGCGCTAAGAGTCTCATTTACGCGCTTGAGCGCGGCTTTAGGTTTAATCTTTTGACTTCTCGTCTGGCACAGGCTCTAAAGCCAAACCCGTATCTATGTCAGGCTCGCCCGGCCATTGCGTAATATAATGGTGCTCACAGCCCTCTTCTATCTCAAGCTCGGATATGACCGCGTTTTGCACGCTCATCCCCGCCTCATGAATTGTATCGCGAGAGCCGCTGACCAAATGATGCCAGTCAAACAATTCCTTGCCCTCTGAAATCAACCGGTAAGCACAGGTGCGAGGCATCCATTTCAGTGCCCCTGCATTTTCTGGCGTTAGGGTCACGCAATCTGGCACTTTCACGGAGCGGTTTGCGTAATCCGTACATTGACATGTGCCCGCATCAAAGAGCTTGCAGACAACATTTGTGACATAAATATCTGCCGTGTCTTCATCTTCCATACGGATGCAACAGCACTTGCCACAGCCATCACATAATGATTCCCACTCTGCGCGGCTCATCTGCTTCATGGTTTTCACCCGCCAAAACGGGTCATTATTGTGATTTTGCGCCATAATTTCGTCTCTTTTACTCGCAAATGCTCTCTACTCTAGCCGAGCGCATTTAACTAGGCTAATCAGCAGGAGATATGGTGACTTTTCGCGCAGATGTCGAAGCGGCAAATGATAATCTCAAAAAACGCCGCCTGAAATGGGTGTTAGGCGGGCTGATTATATTTGCCTGCATCGCTTTTATTAGCTTTATTGAGATTAAACGCAGCCTATTTACAGGCCTGCCGTCCCTGCCCACACGCGAGGCTATGTGGGATCTCAATATTCAGCCCAATATGACCTTGCTTGATAAGGATGATAATGTGATCGGCCATCGCGGCCCTCATTATGGCAAAGTCCACCGCTTAACTGAATTGCCACCCCACCTGCCCGATGCCTTTCTTGCCATTGAAGACCAGCGCTTTTACGAACATGCTGGCGTGGATAAAAAAGCCGTGCTGCGCGCCCTCTTTGCCAATGTAAAAGCCAGCGATACTGTGCAAGGCGGCTCAACGCTGACCATGCAATTGGTCAAAAACATGGTCTTAACGCCAGATAAAAACTACAAACGCAAATTCCAAGAAGCCTATCTATCTTACAGAATAGAAGAGACGCTCTCTAAGACCGAGATTTTAGAGCTTTACCTCAACCGTATTTATCTGGGCAATAGCGCTTACGGTATTGAAGCCGCCGCCCAGCGCTATTTCGGCAAAAGCGCACTTGATGTAAACATTGCCGAAGCCGCGCTTTTAGCTGCGCTCCCCAAAGCCCCATCCACCTATGACCCAACGCGCAACCTTCCCGCAGCGCAGCAACGCGCGCGCCTTGTTCTGCAAAAAATGGTGGAATATGGCAAAATCACCGTTGAGCAAATGTCCGATGCTGAGGTCAATCCAGCCCTCATCATTGACAATGCGCAGGGGCATTTAGAAGAGCGCATATCGGGCTATGTCTTTGATCTGGCCGCCGAGCAGGTTCCCGGCCTGATCGGCAGCAAAGTCGACGATGTCATCATATATAGCACGATTGACCCCGCGCTTATGACCGAGGCTCATGAAAGCCTGATCAAAACACTAGACGACAATTCAGAGAGCAGGAAGGTCAGCGAAGGCGCACTGGTCAGTATTGATGTGCAAAGCGGCGCGGTTCGCGCCTTAATTGGCGGACGCGACCACACCCAGACAAAATTTAACCGCGCCACTCAGGCCCAGCGCCAACCTGGCTCTGCCTTTAAAGCCTTTGTCTACGCCGCAGCCTTTGAAGAAGGCTTCACCCCCGGCACAGTGCGCATTGACCAGCCCATAAATATTGCTGATTGGCGACCAGAAAATTATACAAAAGCGTTTCGCGGCCCGATCAATATTCGAGAGGCGCTCAAATTATCAATCAATACAATTGCTGCGCAAGTTGGCGCAGAAATCGGCCCGTCGCGCGTGGTTGAACTTGCCAATAGGTTTGGCATTCGCTCTCGCCTTGGGGCCAATTACTCCATCGCTTTGGGCAGCTCGGAAGTCACCCTTTTTGATATGACAGGGGCCTATATGGTCTTTGCCAATGAAGGACTGCGCCGGCCGCCTTATTTGATTACAAAAATCACCGACACGTCGGATAATGTTTTATATGAGCGTAAGGCCCGCGCCCCAGAACGCGTCTACGCCCTGCCCTATGCTCGGCAAATGACGTCTATGCTGCGCGATGTCGTGGCCAGCGGCACGGGCCGAGGCGCCAAAATGGGTAATCGCGAAGTCGCTGGCAAAACAGGCACGACCCAAGATTACCGCGATGCTTGGTTTATTGGCTTTAGCGCTCAATATGCAACGGGCGTATGGATGGGCAATGATGACAACTCGCCCATGAATGATGTGACAGGAGGCCTGTTACCCGTCGATGTGTGGAAGAGCTATATGACCAAGGCCCATAAATCACTCAGGCTTCGCCCCCTACGCGCGCCAGACCCCAATATTACAGACCCTGAAACTATTGCCCTTATGAGTTTTTATGAAGTCCTGTCCGAGGCCCTTGTAACAGAACGCAACCTAGCAAATGGCGCGCCTGTGGTTGGCAGTCAGCCCTAGCGTTTTAAGCTTTTAAATGCGCCTATTTACACTAGGCCTACATTAAGCATTCCTCACTTTGAAGCCATTTGCTTTCGAGCTAAATTAATCCACACATTAAGCAACTAAAAATTAACTGCCCCTTCCTAGGTTCAAAACGAATCACTTTGTTAGACTAGGACCGGAGCCATACGGGATGAATAATATGACGCGTTTACTCATAATACCTGCCCTTATTTTAACCCTTGCCAATCTTCCAACCAGCGTTATGGCCGAAGATGATGGAGTTTACCGCGTTATTGATGTCACTAGCTCCGCTCAATGCACAGCAGCCTGTAAAAGCGATAAGACATGCCGTGGCTGGAGCATGTCGCAGCCAGATACGCGCCATCCAAACGCGAAATGCAGCCTGAATAATGGCCTTGGCGAGGACTCCCCCTTTAAAGCGGATAGTCCTGACCCAGTCGACAAATCCACAGTGCTTGTCGATATGAATGCTTACCGCGCAGAGCATGGCCTTGGCCCGCTAACATGGAATGATAAGCTTACGGCTGGCTCTCAAACCCATAGTGATGATTTAGCCGCCCATGGCATTCTCTCTCATGACGGCACAGATGGCTCAACGCCCTCAGATCGCGCTCAGCGCGCGGGATATAGCTATCGTATGATTGCTGAAAATGTAGCCTCAGGCCAGAAAACTTGGCCTGAAGTGCTCCAAGCATGGAAAGATAGCCCCGGTCACAATAAAAATCTGCTTAACTCTAAGGCAACAGAGATTGGCGTCTCCCTCACCCATGAGCCTAAAACGCTCTATATCAATTATTGGGCTATGCTACTGGGCGCCCCTCTCCAATCTGAGTAAGCTGCTCTATCACAATAATTATAGCCGCGATTATGGCTATAATTACTGACGTGATTACCGCCTAATTATAATTATGGTTAACTAAAAGCTAACCAAGCGCGCTCATACTCCCTCTCAAACATCTCATTTGAGGGGACATTATGTCAGTAAAAATCTTCGCCCATATCTCTATTATGGCCAGCCTAGCCCTATCTAGCTCAGCTTTCGCTGCTGATGTGAACAGCTACCGCGCGGGTGGAACCTATCTGAACTCCCCCGCCATCTCTCACGCCATGTGCGAGTCGCAATGTACAGGTGATGCCCAGTGCCGCAGTTGGAACTTTCTGCGCTCCGCTAATCCGAATATGGCCGGCATATGCGAGCTTAATTCACAAATTGGCGCAGCTAACCCACACCCTTTTGCAATTAGCGGTGCAGCCAATAAGGCGCAAAGCTATGGCGGTGCCAATCTTGTGCAGGGCCGCACCAATGTGACCCGCATTGGCGAAGCTGTCACTGTTGTCCCGCAAAGCCAAGTGCGCCCGCGCACTATATCAGCCTCAACGGCTCCTGTTGCGCGCCAAATCCCTAACGCGCCCGCTACCGTAACGCGCCAGCGCAGCTTCGCGCCCAGCGCGCAGCCAAACACATCGACGCTTCCAGCAACATTAGGCAGCGCCCTACCGCTTGTGCGCCCCACTAGCATTGCGCCAAGCTCTACCGCTAGCTCTGTCTATCCCGTGCGCCGCCAAACAGCGCCCATCCAGCCGCAACATATTGCGAGCAGAGCTGTTGCGCCAACTGCCAGCGCGCCTGCCGCGCCGCAAGCTCCGCTTTCTTTAATGGAGCAGCAAATTCG
>JALZUP010000142.1 GCA_023301505.1 Robiginitomaculum sp. | reverse complement strand
TGACATCAAACGTATGCGATCGTACTTCCCAGTCATCTCTCATGTAGCGGTATGAAGTATCGAGCACCGACCCGCCAAAGTTTCGCTTGTACTGTGCGTAAATACTGCCGCGGGTGCGGGAATCAGGGCGACTTTCATATAGCGCCAGCGACAAGTTGCTAGCAACATCTGAAATCACAGGGTCGCCGTTTGCATCGACAACGCTTATCACCTTATAAGGATCATTTTGATAGCCGTCACTATGACTAAAACCTAACGTAAACTGAAGCAGGCTATCCTTATCAATCACCTGTGTTAGGCCGAACAGGAGATCGGTGACCGTTTTGGTTTGATCGCCGCTTCTTTCCGGCTCGTTACCACTTTGGCCGTTACGAGCGATAGGCATGCTATCAAACACCAATGGCGTACGCCCAACAGGAGAAATGGTATCTGCCGCCACCGCCGCACCGGCACTGAGCGTGGTATTTTTTTCATTGAAGAAACGCGAAAAACGGGTACTGAGTCCCAACGAAAAATAGTCGAACTCATTCGAAACGTTTCCGCCGACAGTAAGGGTATTGCGATCCCCAAGCGGACGCTCCCAACCGGCGTTAAAGGCAACTCTGGTGTCTCTGAAGGTGTCGTCAAGTGGTGCCTGATTAGCAGCAATGGTGTAACTGCCATCACCAGACGGACGCGTAAATGTCTGAACATTGCTTGATGGCACCGCCCCACTCGGCGAAGAGCCAGTCAATGTATCTACAGTTAGACGGAAAGTTTGAAATTCATCGGTATCGATGTGGCGAGTAAGTTGTAGCGCCGGGGAAACCGCCGATACACGGCCATCAGACTCTGAGTAATACAGAAAAGCGGCTTCAGCATCCCATGCTTCACCGCCAAGATCGTAGTCAAACACACCTGCCTGACTGTCATGCCCTAATAACGCACAAGCAGCAGCGGCTAAGGCACCTGATATTTCGCGTTTGCTTTTACGCTTCCCCATCAGTTACACCCACAACCACCACCAGCAAAACCACGGCCACCACTAGAGGCCTCTTTACTGAAGTACACGTGATCATCAAAGGCGGATTGCATGGGACTGCTATCCAGCAACATGTCAGTTCTGGCAAGCGTGCCGCGTTCCCATGGCTTCACACCTAGATTGGAACAGCCGCTTATGTAAAAGCAAAATACAACCAGTGATAGTATTCGCATTATTTGTCTTCCGATAATTGGGCCTTTATTACTTGACGCAAGTCAGGTGCACACTTCATCTTGAAACCGGTATAAGAACTAACAAGCTCACCACTACAGTTAAAAAATACCGAAAAAGGCATTCCATTCGCTCCGCTTTTTTCGTCGATATCACCACCCGGATCAATAACAATGAAAGACGGTTTGGTGGTTTCAACAAAGCAGGCAGCATCATGCGGATCATCGCCAGTATTAACGGCTGGAATAACTAAGCCGCCTTATTCAAGATCATGATGCAGTTGCTCTATCCACGGAAACGAAGCACGGCACATGCGGACAACACGATGCCCACAAATCAACGGAGTCTAACTTGCCTTTGTACTGGCTCAGGCCCAGCTCGATCGACTGGGCCAGGCCGCAAAATAGCCGAGAAACACCTAGTAAAATCGCACGCATCTGATGGTTCTATCTTTTTCAAATTGATACAACAGTGCATAGCGTAGTAATACGCCAAGTGCTGAAACACCTTGAGTTCACCGCTGATCTGCTTACTAGAAGCTATCTGCAGCCATTGACTAGTATTGTCGGACCTCAACCTTAAGCAACTCTTAAGCTACTCCACATTTGATGTGATAAGAGTCCTATGGCACCGATAACGACGCACCACAGACGCGGGGCCCTGAGCTGGCAAAAATAGAGTGATGTATAATTGACTACAAGCCGAACATGCCTGCAACGCGAGGGATAACCTAAGCCTATGGTTCAAACTGTATATTTTATTACGCACGCCAACGTGCAAATAGACCCCTCTGTACCGATCACCCAATGGGGGTTATCAGCTACCGGAAAGGCCAGGCACGCGGAGTTCAATCAAACGGCGTCAAACCTGAATATTACTGCCATCTTTTCAAGCGCCGAACAAAAAGCAATTGACGGCGCGGCCAGCCTATCTGAGTTCGTTGACATCGAATACAACGCTATACAAGCACTTCATGATAATGATCGGTCGGCCACCGGTTATTTGCCACCACCGGAATTTGAAAAAACTGCTGATGCTTTCTTTGAACATCCAAATGAAAGTATACGCGGATGGGAAAAAGCCATTGATGCACAAAAACGAGTTGTCGATGCTACAAATGCAATTTTGGCGAATAATAATACAAAAGGAAATGTAGCAATGGTTGCTCACGGCGCTGTAGGCGCATTGCTCCTGTGTCATTTATCAAACGTGCCCATTACAAGAAAAATGGATCAACCAGGCTCAGGGGGTGGAAATTACTTTGCATTCAGCAGCGATACCAAAACCGTGCTTCATGGGTGGAAGAGTATTACGCTATAACGATGCGAGACGAATAATTCTTTGGTTGAACATATGTTATAGACCGTTGGCATCAAGAGTGGTCATTGGTGCAACAATCTATGCTTAACGCAGTTAGCTTCAGAATATCTGCTGACAGGATCCTACCGCGACAGCCACCATTAACTATCACAGATCACCGATACCGTACAGAGATAAGCTCCTGATTGATCGACACCAGGCTTAATCAGCCATCACAGTTTGGGGCTTGGAAGTTTGATAAAAATACCCCGAGGATTTCACCTAGACACCATTATTCACTAAAATCAATGGAACTTCTCTAGCTGTGAATGATCCGAATTTTCCACTTACTCACTACAAGCACTCCATTCAATATACAATTGGTCACAACTGCACAATTACCCACACACCAGAGAGCCCGAATGAATTTCACATCACTCTACAAGTTACTCTTAATAGCCGGCTTGGCATTGCTCAGCATTGGCGCCTTCGCTGCAGAGCCTGTTGCAAAATCTGATGAAGGCATAGCCATTGGCGGACGTGACAGTGTCACTTATCACTCACTAGAACGTTCTCCGCAAGACAAAGCTGTCGCCGGTGTCGAATCCTATGTTGTTGAGTGGAAAGGCGCAACTTGGCAGTTTGGCTCGAAAAAATCGGCTGACCTGTTCAAAGCAGACCCTGAGCGCTACTCACCTGCTTACAATGGTCACTGCGCCAATGCATTGAGCCTAGACAGGGGCTTGCTGGTCACAGATGGTACGCATTGGGAAATATTTGGTGAGCAGCTTTACCTGTTCTATGCCGCCAGAGGCCGTGATCGCTGGATCAATGCAGACGATATAACCCCGTTTGTTGCCGCTGCAAATAGCGCATGGGAAAATATCCTGAAAAATCAATAATAAGAAACATACTTTGCCGTCGGATGGCACAGCGACCTACAGAACAC
Organism: Robiginitomaculum sp.; assembly: GCA_023301505.1. Taxonomy (GTDB): domain Bacteria; phylum Pseudomonadota; class Alphaproteobacteria; order Caulobacterales; family Maricaulaceae; genus Robiginitomaculum. The sequence continues at coordinate 658 of JALZUP010000142.1, read as the reverse complement.
TTAACTCGCAAAGGTAGTACGCCAAATAGGTAGCTCAGTAAGGTTTGCACATCCGATGGCAATGTTAAGGGTTTTCAATGACTGATCGTAGTCAAAAGGTTTTAGTAACTCGCCTGTAACACCAACCCTAGATTCCACCACCACCCTATATCGGCTTCTCCAACGGCTTCGTACGCACCACCCGCCCCCCCCTCTTTCGCGCACTGAATTTGCAGTCAGGAAACCCACTGATCACGCTTGGGAGCTATCACCATCGCCCTTCTGGGCATGGCAATACGGGACTAGCGAATTGCTAAGCTACAGCCAACAGCAACAGGATCCACACTAACGCTCGCTTGATCCCCGTCCACTGCAAGCCACAAAGATTTTTGCAATCACCTAATTTTCCTACAAGATACTTAAAAAACGCCTTTGGGAGCTATCTTTCCTTAACAGCGGTGTTTGCATTGTTCTTAAAGACGACCGTGGACCACGGCGCGCGCACCCGCCCCAAGCATGAGCCATAAGAATCCAGCTCTTAGAACCTACCTAGTCCATAACATCGCGAATCTTGTTACGGGTAACTCTACTTTCGCCAGACTGATACAATACTAAACGACTACACCTATTTGCCCCTGAAGCACTGTCTGGAATACCTCCATGAAAACAAGAATCACCG
>JALZUP010000141.1 GCA_023301505.1 Robiginitomaculum sp. | reverse complement strand
CACGCGCCAGAAAACTGTTAAGTGCTATTTCTGCCGCTGGTAAAGAATGCCTTGCGGCCGCGGCAACTGATGCATACTGATCTTTTAGCAGCGACTGCGCTTTGGCTGACCAAGGCATTAATTCAGCATCAAGACATACCCAGTCTGTTTTATGTTCATCCCAGAAACCGCTAACAGTCAAAGCCTGCTGCACTCGCGATAGAAGTTGAAGCTCTAACTCCCGATCACTAAAGAAATTACGACCCGTTCGGGTATAGCAAATACCAATACGATCCGTCACTATTCCAAAGCGACGACGCACGACTTCTGCGTCCTTACACACAACCAAAATCGCTCGCGATCCCATGTGCTTCTCTTCACAGACAACTTTACGTACACCGCGCTTACGATAGTAGTTAATTGCTTGCTGCGGATGTTCTAAAAATTCAGACAATTCACTAGTGCCACAAGGGGCCATTGTCGGTGGCAGATAAATCAACCATTTGGGATCAACCGCCCACCGCGTCATGACTTCCAGTGCAGCGATGGAGTTCTCTTCTTGAAGCGTAATATTATGACGCAAACGTGTTTGCACAATACGCTTGCCTGTGACGTCTTCAATATCAAGCACATCATCATATTCATGTTGGTGCGACAACTCAGCAACTGCATTTGGCTCTGGCCTTACCGGCTCACAGTAAACAGCTTTTGCATCAACGCTAACAAGATCTTCTTCCGGATACCTAAGCGCAGTAAGCTTGCCGCCAAAAACACATCCAGTGTCAATATCAATTGTTCGATTTAACCACTGTGCTTCCGGCACTGGCGTATGACCATAAATCACCTTAGCATTACCGCGGTACTCAGCAGCCCAATTGTGACGCACTGGCAAACCGAATTCATCAATCTCGCCAGTAGTTTCCCCGTACAAACAAAAGGAACGGATAACACCAGAACCACGACCGTGCATTTCCTCTTTGATACCTGCATGCGCAACCACAAGCCGACCATCATCAAAAACCAAGTGACTAATCAGGCTATATACAAACTCTTTCACTTCATGCTTAAACTGATCAGTTTCTGTTGATAGTTGTTCAACTGTTTCAGCTAATCCGTGGTTAAGCTGAACATTTTTTCCGTTAAGGTATTTTTGTAGTTTGATATCATGGTTACCGGGTACACAATAGCCTGCTCCACTGCCCACTATACTCATGACCAACTTAAGCACTGAAGGTGATGCCGGACCACGATCGACAAGATCCCCAAGGAAAATAACTTTTCGACCTTCGGGATGAGTGACTTTCAAACCGTAATCAGACCAGTCATTTTGCGTACATTCCGGCCCTGACGTTACTTCGTAACCAAGCTTTTCCAGAAGTTCGATGGTTTCAATGTAGCAACCGTGTATGTCGCCAATGATATCAAAGGGTCCATGAACGGATTTTCTATCGTTATACAGTTTTTCCCGCGAAATCTGACCTACCGCTTTTACCTCTTGCTCAGAGCCAAGAATATAAACTTGCTGAAACCCTTCCCTACGTAAGTTGCGCAAAGATTTTTTTAACTGTTGGATATGTTGCCTGATCACATGAGGACCAAAGTTCCTGTCACTGCGATGCTCATTGCGGCCTTCGCACACATCAAGCGGCAGATTCAATACAATCGCAACACTTAATACGTGATGCTCTCTGGCCAGTGCGATCAACTGTTTTCTGGCATAGGGCTGTACGTTGGTCGCATCAATCACCGTCAACAACCCCCTTTTCAGGCGTATGCCAACGATGTTATGAAGCAGCGCAAACGCGTCAGTGGTCGCCTCGAGTGAATTCTCGTCGTTTGAGACAATACCCCGGCAGACATCAGAGCTAACAACCTCATGCTTTAGAAAATGCTCTTCAGCAAATGAGCTTTTACCCGAGCCAGACGCACCTACCATCAGGATCAATGATAGTTCAGGGACTTTAATCTCCACGAGTAAATACTCCCATTTGCGAAGGCGCACCTACTTCATGATGCACTTCTCCGACAGTAAAAAATTCAACCCGATAATTATGGTTTTGACAGACTTTGTTTGCCCAACTCTCAAATTGCTTGCGCGACCATTCAAAGCGGTGATCATCATGGCGCAAAATGCCTTCTTGCAGGTTTTCGAACAAACTGTTGTATTCAACATTTGGCGTGCTAAGGACCACCGTTCCCGGTCTGGCATATTCAAACAAGACTCTAACGAATGCTTGCAGTCGGTCTTCTTCCAGGTGCTCGATGACCTCTATTAGTGCGGCAGCGTCGAACCCCGCCAGTCTTTTATCACGGTACATTAAAGACCCTTGAAACAGATCGATACGCTCCTTTTGCCGCGGAGCCATATCATCCCAGTGCAAACGCTCTTTTGCCTTGCCAAGTTCTGAGTACGAGATATCCATCGCGCCAATCTTGCTGAACTGGCCCTTCTTAAGGAGCATACGCACAAGCTTGCCCTCCCCACACCCCAGATCAATCACACTACTAGCGCCAGACTCACAAAGTTTTTTGACCGCCAATTCCAGACGCTGTCGATGCAGGTTAGCCTTGCGTTCTTTAACAACGGCTGGTTCAGGCATTGCTTCGTGCGATTCTTGATCTTCAAGCTCAGGCGCTAACAGCCTGTTAGCTTGCCGGGACAGAGATTTAAGGTTCTTAAGATAACGGCTAACAATTTTGTCTTTCGCCGGGTGCTCAGGCAACCAGTCTTGTCCGCGGGCTAATAACTTATCAACCTCATCCTGAGACACGTAATAGTGCTTGTCGTTATCCAATGCGGGTATTAATACATACAAGTGCGTTAGCAGTTCACTGAGCTTTACTTCCTGGGTTAGTGTCACACTAAAATGTTTGCTGCTGCCCCACTGCGGAAATTTTTCATCAAGCATGTGCTGCTCTACTTCAACCTGATAACCAAGGGGCTCTAAGAACTGTCGAATCAGGCTTTCCCCACCACGGGGCGCAGGCAAGACATCGATTTCAACTTTCAGCGCTAACTTCTGGTCAACAAGTTCAGGCTTTTTTGCACACTTACCATTCATTGCTGTAGAGAACGCCTTTGACAAGGCCACACTCATGAACGAAGACACTACGTACGGTCGATCATTGACATACTGCCCCAATGAAAAACTGCGCCCCTGGAGATTACGGCCGCCACCACGCACCATGTCGATAGGATCAATGTCCAACATCAACGCTACCGTCGTGCGCTCTTCAGAACACTCTGGATAAAAGACATGAGCCCGACCGACAGCCAGATCAATTGATTGAAGCTTATCCGGGTGCTTATGAAGCAGAAAACCCAGATCGGTGGCTGGACTGGTAGCATTGCTGATCGTTAATATCATATACCGCTCTATTTTTACTTCGGTGGTGCTTTCTCAAAAATTTATATGGGCTAACTTAGAAGCCTCAAATTCGAAGCCCAGTTACCATTGATTCTAAATGCGCAAGTCAGGCTGCGAGGTTCGCAGAGTGCTAGCGAGTTCGCTTTCTATAAAAACTTCGGTGCAAATCCCCCGCATTGGCTTCGCGCTTGAAACCGGCTTTCAAAGAAGCCTACACAGCTGTGATCCTAGCTTCTAATGGTCTTGCATCAACCGCCTTGCGGAAAAGTATATAGGAACAACAAGTGTGATCAACCCCATCCAGACCAATTGGCCCGACTGAGTGAAGCTCAATCAATAGCTGTGACGAACGTGATCTGA
>JALZUP010000140.1 GCA_023301505.1 Robiginitomaculum sp. | reverse complement strand
GCCCGCTCTAATTCTTTAGCTCGCCTATCCCTGCCCTCACATAAGAAACAGACGGGCCTGTTGTTTGCCATCTGGGTATTGCATGTAGGGCATTGTCGGGGAGTCATGCGGGCTTCATAATTCGCTTAAGCTCCGCACATGTTTCAGGCGGGCACTGATAACCAAAGCCCCAGATTGTATTGATTTTCAAATTTGGATAATCCCTTTTAAAAACTTTTCTGATGTGACAAACCTCAACCCTGATTATCGTTGGCCCCATTCCATCTTTGTCCTGATAAACCTCTAAATCATCAAGGACTCGGCCCCCGATTGAAATGAGTGAATGAGGCCTGCCAGAAGCCAAAACCCTGAGGACCGATGCTGTTAACGGTCTAAAGCCAAATGTTTTGCGTAAAGTTACAGTCTCTTCATGCACGTCATCAGGCTTACCGTCCAGAATTAGGAACTGAAGCTCATCAATCCAAGCGTCAACAACCTCACGAGGGTGCCGACGTGGGTCGCCTGCTAATATATCAACACCATCAAGCATAACTATTACCCTGGAGAACGCCCTTGCCCCTCAAATACGTCATGCGCGTGTAGCATTGTTGTGCTGTCCGTGGATGTCTTTCGACTATCGAAACAATCTTTTCGCCTTTTGATAATCCATCAATTAACGCCTGATCCTCTTGCGGTGTCCAGTTAACATTCTCACTATCACCAAAGAATACCTCTCCACGTTTAGACGGGAGCCCTCCTGACATATTTGAACGTAAGTCTACACGTGTGGACCTCATGGCCTGCGTGTACCCGCCCTGCTGTGTTGCTAATTCGACATCATGACCGCGCTCCAACCAATAAGCCTTAATCATCTCAGAGAGCTTTTTTGCGCCTTCAGCTGTGCAATAATCCGTCATTCTTTTCGCCTTGTTATTCAGGTAATATTTTCTACGATCTTCTGGCGTTCTCATGCCGGCTCTCCTATTTTAGCGCGCCGCTGATAATGGGAGCAAACAATCTTGCGGATGTCTTCGTCTGAAACGCCGTATTGGTCGCGGATTTCATAATTGTATCTTCCGAACTTTACCGCCGAAATTATCTTTTCTGACATCTGAGCGGGCGTTGGCGGCTCATAGCTTGCCTTTAAATAAACGGCGTTTTCTTCGCGGCGTCTTTTCCTGCGTTTTATTGCCACCTCGGTTTCGCGGCCATCTTTGCATGGTCCGCAACGCTGCGGCGCGCTCTTAAACACTGGTAATAAGACTTCGCAAACGTGCTCTGCATAGCCCTTGCACTGTTTGAGCTTGGTTCCGTTTTCGAGTTTCATTATTCGGTCCAATCTTCAAACTTGGTTAAATGCGGGATAAATCTAAGCGGGACCACTCCGATAGGACCGTGCCTTTGCTTGCCAATTATCAATTCAGCCTTGCCCGCGATTTGGGCCATTCTTGTATTCCACTCTTCAAACTCTAACGAGAGTTCATCTGGCTTAATTCTCTCGTGATAATACTCTTCACGATAAGCAAACATGACAACATCGGCATCCTGTTCAATCGATCCAGATTCGCGCAGGTCTGATAATTGCGGGCGCTTATCTTCTCGCTGTTCAACCTGCCTAGAAAGCTGCGCGAGAGCTAATACGGGGACATTTAGCTCCTTAGCAAGAGCCTTGAGCCCCATAGTGATATTGGTCACCTCCTGAACGCGGTTTCCATTTCGGCCTGATTTATTGCACGACAAGAGCTGCAAATAATCGACAACCATCACATCCATTCCGCATAGGCGCTTCTGGCGACGGGCGCGGGCGCTTAACTCCTGAATTGAAATTCCGCCCTTGTCGTCAATGTGGAGAGGATATTGCTCAATCTGAGACGCCGCGTCGGTTAAGAAGTCAAACTGTGCGCGGTTTATATCACCCCGCCTTATAGCTGTAGACGGAACCCTCGACTCCTGCGCAAGTAATCTAGTCGCGAGCTGTTCATTAGACATTTCGAGAGAGAAAAATCCAACCCTTCCACCATCCGTTGTCTCGCCGTTCGTTTCCCGAAACTTGGATGCAATATTGAATGCGATGTTTGTCGCAAGCGAGGTTTTGCCCATTGAAGGTCTGCCCGCGAGAATAATCAAATCAGATCGCTGTAAGCCGCCTAGCTGCCTATCCAAGTCAACAAGCCCTGTTGATACACCTGAAAGCGTTCCGTCTCTCTGGAAGGCCGCTGCGGCCATTTCGATAGAGCTGGCGATAGCATCGCTAAACGAAACAGGGCCGCGATTTGTTTGGCCTGTTTCAGCTAGCGAGAATAGCTTGACCTCAGCATCCTCAATCTGTGATGCCGCGTCGGTATCACTATCAGGATTAGACGCATCCTCGATTATATCCTTGCCGAGCCGAACAAGTTCGCGCCGTGTCGAGAGGTCATAAATGAGCTTTGCGTAATCGGTCCCTGTCGCAGTTGGCGGCGCATTATCTAGAAGTAAAGCTAGATATTCAACGCCCCCAATATCAACCAAAGTTGAATCTTGAGAAAACCTATTTTTTAAAACGATAGCATCTGCCAGCTTGCCCGCCATGATAAGCTTTCGCATGGCATCGAAAATTCGGACATGAATGGGATTGTAAAAATGCTGCGCCTGAACGATATGAGAGATCCTATGATAAACCTCGTTATCGTAAAGCATCACGCCAAGCAAAGCGGCCTCTGCCTCCTGGCTCTGCGGTGTTGTGTCCAGCTCTGTCTCTGGCATATCAATATCAGCTACGAAAACCATTACGCCGCCTCCGCAATCAGAAACCCTGCGCTAGCCAAGGCATCACCAGCTCGCTCAATTGCGCCGCTTCGAACATAATCATTCGGGATAATGATTTTCTTCCCAACAAGCTCAACGTTGTCGGCAACGGCAATCCAGCCGCTCCAAACGCTTTCAAGGTTTGACTTTTTCAGCGCAACGTAAATCGACCAAAGAGGATGGTTATTGCACGGCAAATCATTTGCAGGCTTTGATGCGGAATACTTCACCCAATGCTTTCCGCGCAAATACGTTGCAGGCGTAACGGGCAATTTATCCAATCGCGCAGCCTCGGCGCGCAACCCTGTCAATCCTAACTTCGCAGCAGCTCTCTCAGCAACCGTCAGCTCTCTCCAAGCTGATAATGCTCTTTCAGGGTCTTGGCGACGGGCCTGTGGGTATGCTTCGAAAAACTCATCAAAACCTTCATTCCCCTGTAAGGGGTTAGGGGTTATATCTATATCTTTCTCTTGGGTGTTTTGGGTCGTTGTTTTTATTGGCTTTTTAGGTAAAGTTTTAGCAGAGTTTTGGCGAGTTTCTTGCGGTTTTCTTTGAGTTTTTACGTCATTTATTTCACGGGTCGCCCGTGGATTTGTTAAATATCCATCTGAAATCTCTATGACGCCGCGCTCCAAAAGGCTCGTTCGAATGGTCCTTGTCCACATAGTTTTAGTGTGGCCCAGCTGCGCAGATATATACGCACTATCATCCGCGACCTTACCGCCATGCATGTATACTAAATCCAGCAAAAGGGAATAAGCGCACTTAACCTCGCCTCGCCATCCAACAGTATCTTGGAAAAACGCGGCTGGCTCTCTCTTGTACCAAGGCATATTCCTACTCATGATGCATCTCCATCACGAGTAGAATTTAGAACCATAAGCTCCTGATTAAGCCCTATACGTCGCTGCAATAAATCATCCAGAACGGCGCTCCCAACAAGTATGTTCTGGTTTACAATCGACATTTCCGCTAGGATCCGCTCACGGCTTCGAGGTTCAGGCATGACAGGCAAGTTAACGACTTTGCTAGTCTTACCCCCACTCATGATGGAGTCTTAGGAAGTGGGACGGGAATATATAATTCAGGCTGTGGATTTAGAAGGTCGTATCCATCCCCATCAAAAGACGATAGATTTAGCCAACCGTAAAGCGGGACGTGCGAGACCTTGCCCCACATGGATAGGACAGGGCATATAGCATCATCATCAATAACAGCGACAGGGTAATAGTTACCATCAACGCCTTGACTGTACCCGCTTATATCTCTCCATTCTGGTTGTGCGCGGGTGCTCCAAGCAGATATGGCCTCAGCCTTACATTCCTCATATGAACGCCCATTCATACGAACTGACGGGCCTTGAGAAAAACAAGATCCGCAAACAACCGCGTAACGAAAAGAGATTGGCGATAAATGCTCAAATGAAAGCGGCTCTGCGCAACCGTCATTGCCACAGTGAGCGCAAGGCAAAAGCTCTCTATCTATATCAGAGGGGTTAGTCATGATTGGCCTCTCCGATTTGGGAGGTTATCTCTTTTATCAAATCGGTCCTTATAACCGTAAGGTTGTGAAGATCGCGCTGTGATGCGTCTCTCCTAGCGGCATTTAATGAAATTATTAGATTGGCGGACTGAAACTTAGTCAGAACTAGATTAACCGTATCTGCATTATCCGTATTAAGGTTAGTGCATGACCGGCCTCCGATTTGAGATTTGATAGCGTTCAAAGCTTCTGTTGCCTTTCGCCTCCAACTATTTCGATATTTACATTCGGCAAGCTCTAATGCAGCGATCGTTATAGCGATATGGTCCTGCGTCAAAAACAGATTTACGCCGCCAGCCTTTTCCTTATCTGTATTGGGGTTAGTCATTGGACTGCTCCCTTGGCCGAGGCTGCAACGCGACAACAGGGAAAGGCCAAAGCATCCAATCAGCCCTTTTAAATCGGTCGCTAAAAACTGCCCCTTCAAGAGCGGCGCAAAATCTTTCGATTACCGCTTTTGGGCGCGCTTGATCATCGTATGCAAGCCTGAGAGTTTCATATGCCGCCCCCACATCCGTCGCCATAACAGCCGCGCAAATAATTTGACTGTCGTTTTCATCATAACCTGAGACCCACCAAGGACCGTGATATTCAAAAGCGCTTGCATTTCCGCATGGTATTTTAATGGAAACCCAATAGGCAAAAAGCTTTTGATCTTCAACCTCTTGCGATTTATCGGATTCGTGTGTAGGTGCCTTATCAGGCATATTGACCTCCTTCTCGTTTGGTCGGTGTGTTAGCCGAGGCGGGCGTATCAGCGTCCGTTTCGGTGTTTAAATTACTAGCATTTTGCTCGAACGTTCGCAAGAAATTAACCGCGATTGGCGAGCTTAT
>JALZUP010000139.1 GCA_023301505.1 Robiginitomaculum sp. | reverse complement strand
CTGATGATTTGGTCGACTCTGATGATTTGGTCGACTCTGATGATGACCAAATACCAGACTGGTGGGAAATCAAATATGGCTTAGACCCCCACGATGCTACAGGAGATAATGGGAAAGATGCCGATTTAGAACCGGATGGGTTGACTAATTTTGAAGAATATCTGAATGGATCTGATCCTAAGCTTGATGATACCGATACCGATGGGCTACTCGATGCTTTTGAAGTTATTAACAACTTAGACCCCAATAATGATGATCAAGATGATAATGGAATTGTAGATGGGCAAGATGACTTTGATGGGGACGGGAGCTCTAATGAAAATGAACAGGATAACGGAGGAAACCCTAATGATAACTCAGATGCGGGGCAAGAAAGGTTTGTTGTAACTGGAGACGGAGAAAAAGGTGTTGAAGTCGAAGATAGCCAAACTTTTTCATTACCTGCCAATGGTAGGGCATACTTGGCCGCTGTGTACCTTCACACCGATGAATATCCTACATTTACTGGAGATTCAAGTCAATTTAATGATATGCTAAGATGGGTTGTAACTCCCTCTGTCGGGGCGCCAGTTGAAGGTAGTATATCGGTAAACTCACTCCACAATGACTTAGCGCAAGCTGAGGCCGATGGGGTTGAATTGGAAGGATACTCACCTGTGGCACTCCAAGAGCTTGGAGTCATTACAGCTCCCTCAGATCAAGAATCATTCAATGTTACGGTGGAAATTGGAATTACTAATGTTTCAGACGGAACACTACCAAGCACAGCTTTAGTAGCTCTCCTGCCCGTGGACTTAAAGGTAGATGCAAACCGCGATGGTGAAATCACATCTTCAGATGAAACCTCAGAATCCGAGCCATATCGCTTCTGGATTAATAATGATAGTGATACGGAAGAAGATTCTGAAGATTCTACCGCAACAGTTGCAGATTCGATAGATAGTAGTATTGGCACGCAGCGCGACTTAGAAGACTTCAATAGAGTTTGGTTCAATATTGGAGGGATGCATGACCAGCTTAAATCAGGTGAAATGCAACTCGGCTTCAAGTGGACTGATATTGCAGAAGGTAGCCCCTCGGTAAAACTCTATTGGTCTGCAGATGCAGAGGGTGGCAGGGATTACCTTACTGATGAAGGTGCTGCTACTGCTCAGCTTGGAGGTGATTACGGAACAGCTCTAGGAACAATCAGCGGAAGCTCGACGACCTTTATTGATTCCAAAGTCTTCGCCAATATCGATAGCTCTAACGGCTGGGTGTATTTCCTTTATGAAGGAGTTGCAGAGGGTTCAGGAAAGCTCACTTCTGTAATTAAACACAATAATACTGAGAGCGATGCGGCTTCTGTAGATTTAAAATTATTGAATGTGCGGAAGATGTATATGCGTGGTAAAGGAGTTGGAGATGTTGAAGATCCTTCCACTTACATTACAAATCAGCCTCCTGATCCTAATATAACTTATGTTTCTGATCCATGGGATAACCCATTTGATCAAGATCCTGCTGAAGAAGAAAGATCTATCATTTGTGTTCACGGATGGAGAATGACATATAATGGCGCACAAAAATATGGAGAAACTTTCTTCAAACGGCTATGGCATAGAGGCTTCAAAGGACGCTATGGTTTTTTCCGCTGGCCAACACTTAGCGAAACAGAACATCCAGTAACTGACGGACTTTTTACCTATAATGAAAGTGAATACCGTGCATGGAAATCAGGAGGAGCATTAAAAAGTTTTGTTGAATCTTTCCCCTCAAATTACAGTAAAGACGTGTGTGCGCATAGTATGGGAAATGTCGTGATTGGCTCTGCTCTGCAAAAAGGGCTATCTCCCCGTAAAGTTATTTTTATGCAAGCAGCTATCTCTGCAGGTTGTTATGACAATAGTGTATCATTAGAGCAACAGGTGTTCCTCAATGCAGAAGGGGTCAATAGAACTCCTGACCTACACACTGATGGAGGCTACAGAAATTACCTGAGTAATGTGGGAGGAGAACTGATTAACTTTTACAATCCTGAAGATTTTGCACTTAAAGAATGGGATAAAAACAATACTCTTTTTAAGCCTGATTGGCCTAAAGGATACCGTTCTCCTGAAATTGGAAATGCGGGGCCTGCTAGACATGCTTGGCCCAGCGACGTTCCGCTTTTATGGCGAGATGTTACAGATCAGCATGAGTCTATGGCTTTTTGTGCAAGATCACGAACGCTCGCTTTAGGGCGAACAGAAACACCTAAAAAGCTTTCTGATCATCAAAATTTAGATGCGTCTTTTGGATTTGGAGACGTTCACTCAGCACAGTTTTTGTGGCGCGCACAAAAGCTCACTGGATTCTATAATCAGTTCTTAAAATCTTTACAAATTGCAAATATTGATGAGCTCTAAAAATTCAAAATTTATAGTATTATTGATTTTCCTATTCCTAATTGGAGTTGGCTTTTTCTTATTTTTCAAAGACAATAGTCAAATTGTAAAAAATAATACTGAAATAGAGGCTCTCCAGCAGACTGATGAGAATATAAAAATCACTCCCGAAATCATAGAGAAGCATAATGACTCAAAAGAAAGATCAGAAAAACAGTTAATGGCAAAAGTGAAAGAACTTTACAATACTCCTATAAACTTTTGGGGGCGTGTAGTTAATCAAGATGGAAATCCAATAGAAAGTGCTCAAGTAACTTTTAGTACCTTAAATAAAATTGGTGGACAGGGCACGAAGTATAACAGAACTACCGATGCCGACGGTTTTTTTAACATAACGAACATATCAGGAGCTGAACTTTTAGTGAAAACTTCGAAAGAAGGATTCTACTCGCCTTATGAAACCGCACAGAGAAGTTTTAAATATGATAGCCCCGAGTATGGCAAACATCCCTTGCCAACTAAAAGCAATCCGGCAATATTTACCCTTAAGGAAAAAGGTGTAACTGAGCCTCTAGTGAAATACACCAAAGGTTCTAAAATCCCATCCTCTGGAGCATCGGTTGGCTTTGATCTAAAAAAGGGAACAGTAGTAACTTTGGAACAAGCAGACCTGATTGTAAGCGGCTACCCTAATGATAAACCTACTTATCAGGGGAAAAAGAATTATCCTTATCCTTGGGGATATCAATGGGGCTATAAATTAGAGGTCACTGGAGGAGGTTTAATCGAAAAAGAAGGAGAGAATTATGCTTTTATTGCTCCAGAAAGCGGATATCAAAAAACGTTTGAATTTGATATGCCTCAATCTGGAAAGGATGAGAATTGGAAGAGTAGCGATGAAAGAAATTTTTACGTAATTCTTTCTAATGGAACTTATGCTGAAATTAATTTTAGATGCATTCCAGGTGGAGATCGTTTTATGGTCGTGGATGGACTCTACAACCCAAGTGGCTCTAGAAATCTAGAATACGACAAATCTAAGAGGATTAAGTGAACTCGTCAAAAGGAGCGCGAGGCCTAGAAGCGGAGTAAGCGAGGTGTCATGCCTGGTGCTGACCTTTGGTGACATTCCACCGTGCGCAGGGTAATGCGTCGTCTGGAAGTCCACCTATCAAATCGAAGGGGCGACTGGCTTCCTTCCTGCAAGTGGGCCCCGTTCCATTTAATTCGCTTAGTGTATGAGACAAGCCCCTATGAAAGCGCCTTCTCATCACGAGAAGGTGTATCACCATTGTGTATCACGGGGCGTGAAGCGTGATTTTGTGCTGTAGAAGACAGAAAAATGTGAATTTTTGGCGGCGGGGACGCTCTATAGGTATATGAAAGCACTTCTTTTACCCTCTGTTCTCGCCCTGTTTGTTGTTTCCTGCGCTAGTCA
>JALZUP010000138.1 GCA_023301505.1 Robiginitomaculum sp. | reverse complement strand
TGTTTTTAAATTGTTAATGCCTCTAAATTCATCGTACGAAAGCGCGCCTGTCTTCTTACCGCTGCTATCTTTTTTACGTGACAGCGCCCGTACTTTACGCTCAGCGGTTTGCGTTCTACTTTTACCCCAAAATAAATACGCGGGTATCGTTTTTGTACTGTAGGGCGTAAACTTACCTCCTTTAAAATTTACCCCTGTTTGTACTACCCGCTCAGATACCAGCCCTATCACTTGAGCCGCTAAAACATCTTTAGCGTAGTTAGGCAATTCATTTTCTACAAACTCTATTAGCCTGTCTAGCTTTTCTATTTGATCCCTTATAGTTCCCATTTTAAGAAAATAGCCCCGCGCGCGTCATCTGTATTATGTCGCGGCATGTTAAACAGTCAGTGCCGTTAGCGTGGGTCTTGTTTACTATAAAGTTAACGTGTTGATTGTATAAGTTTTCCCACTCAGCCGCGTTAGTTTCCCACGTCTCAATATCTACCATGTTTTCACGGGTAAGTACGTTGCTCTTCATTACGTCCTTAGCTACTATTACAGCCGTTGCGTATCTTGCCGCAAACGCTAACGATAGCGCTAGAGGGTTACCTACAAAATCTAAACTGTCTTTACATAATACTTCGCTAACATTACAGCCCGCTTTCAATTCTATTACCAGCCCGTACATTTCGTTACCTAGCGTGTCAGGTATTTCGTCTAAATCTTCTACGCTGTTAACTTGTGTACCGCCGACCATTACGTAGTCTGACCATGCCGCCGATTTTTTAGCGCCTATGCTATTGTAGTAAGGCGCGGCTTTGTTATATTCAGGTGTCCAGTTACCACACCCGCACTTTATTAAATTATCTTTAGGCGCGTTAGCTTCGTCATACTCTACTACAAAATAATATTCTTTAGCCCCTACGTATTTAGAGTACATAGGTAGTACTTTGTTTACGGTGTTTTTAGAAAGCTTATTAGCTACAGTGTTTATAGGAAAAGTATCTATTAGCCCTACTTCGTTATCATAGAGCGCGACGCTTATAGCACCCGTGCCGCTGAAGACAGCACCTATACCCTCAAGCGTTAAGTAGCCGCTACGTATAGGGCTACAGCTTAGGACGGTGACAGTATAATTTTTAGAGACGCTAGCTAATTCTTTTGCTTTGATCGTGCCTAGCGCGGTACTAGCTAACGGTTCGCGCTTCAGCACGTACTTTTTACCTAACAAGGCGTTAGTATCTTTTACTAGCTGAGCTATGCCTTCGTTTCGAGCCTTGCCGAAAGCGTCAGCTAAAGAGCCTTCACAGTGTTTTAATTGTAGTAAGGTGTCTATAGGTGCAAGATCGTCTAAAAATAGCCCTGACGTGCTTTGTTTTTGCTCTTCAGTCCATTCTACGCCGTCGCAAGCGCATTCACCGCGCGTAAATCCAAAAATATAGTCATAACATTTGTACATAGTCGCAAATTAGGCATATTTATTAAGGATAAAAATAATATGTAGTTATTATTAAAACAGCCCTACAGTCGTTACACTGTAGGGCTGAGCAAATTACCAAAAGAAAGTATCTTTTACGCGTTCAATTTATTGAAAGCAAGTACGCCAGTTTTGCCAGCGTCACACCCTGTAGGATTCAAAAAGTAATCATACTTGATCTTCATTTGAAAATCGTGCATAATCTTTGATCCTTCACAACGGTTAGTATAGTACACATCTATACGGTGACCGTCCATGTTACGCGAAGCGATACTGTACCTGTCTTGAGTCTTGTACTTAACAGGGGTAGCGCCGTAGTACACTTTAGAAGCAAAAGCGATAGCGCCCCTGTTAATCATGTACGTCTTTTCGGTTGTACCGCTGTCAATGTTAACAAGATCAAAGTACGTACGCATAAGCTTGTATAAAGCCGCCGCGCCTTTGCCTTCAGCGTTAGCCTGACTAAGCATAGTAATTAAACGCTCTTCAAACATGTTGTTACCTGACAATAGAAACGGGTTGTTAAAGCCGTTAAGCTTCGCCACTCTATACAGGTATGCAAAAGTACGCTCATTCCAGTCGTTAGCCGCTATGTCAGTTTCACTAGTCGTAGCGTTAGGAGTACCTACGCCGTTAGTTACTACGTTAGTACCTTTAAACGATTCAATACGCGCCTTACCTGTTGCCGCTACAGCTTCAGATAAAATTTTGTCGCCCATTAAAAAGCCCTTAGCTACTACCTCTTCCATAGGGAGGTTGTTAGTTCTAAACTTGTGTTCGTCTACTGAAAACTTCCACTTTTTACACTTGGTTAAAGAGTAAGTTTTAGAGTCACTTCCTAACTCATTACCAGCTAAATCACAGTCATCGTCACCAGTGCCATTATCTACACAATCTACAGCCTCTTCGCCGCACATTGTCGCCCAATAGATTTTTACGTCGCGGTCTTTTTCGCTTTCTTGTAAAATGTCAACGTTAGCCGATTGCTCGGTCTTGATCGTTTTAAAAAGATCTATGTTTGCTTCAAAATCCGCTTTTCTAAGCGGGTCAGCAAACATACGGTCAGCCGTGACCAATGAAGTCGTTAATTGAGATTCGCTAAAATCTCCTGATTGAAAAGCCATTTTTCTTAATTTAAAAATTGTGAAATAAAAAGTATTTAAGAGAATGACATTTACAATTTACTCAGTACCGCCGTTTTCAGCTTCATAAGCGTCAGCTATCTTTATGCGCTCTTCAGCGCTAGTAGCTTCTCTTATTGCTTTGTCGTACGCCTCACGTGAGTCAGGTACTTCGACGTTTGCGCCGCCAGCGCCGCCAGTATTACCCGCGTTGCCTTTATCGGTTTGCTTAGCAAAGTCATAGTAGCTAGAAGCTTTTGTAGATACAACATCTTTAAGCTTCAAAGGGTTACCGTGTCCATCTTCTAGGCGCTTACCTGTAGCCTTGTCAATTATTAAAGGGTCTTCACCTTTAACGTCTGAGGGCTGGTAGTCATAGCTGTCAAACATGTTAGCGAATATTTCGCGCTGGTTTGCTGCTTTGCTTGCGTCCTTAGATAGTACGGGGCGTAGTTCGTCAAAATAACCTAGTACCGTGCCTTTTACTGAGCCTAGTACTTCTTTGTCAGCTTGCGTCTTTTCCCACGTGGTTTTAGCCGTTTCGTGTGAAGCCGTAAGCGCCGCTAATTCGTCAACTTTAGATTTTTCTAAAGCCAAATACGCGGGGTCTTTTTTAACGTCGTAGTCGTCACCCTTACCGCCTGACTTTTCTAATTTAATAGCGTCAATAGTAGTAAGTAAATCGTCTAGCTGTAGTGTTTTGTCTTCGATGCCGTAACGTTCGCGCAAAGTCTTTTCGAGTTTTTCGCGTTCGTCTTTGGTTGCCTTTTTATGGGCTTTATTAAAAATCTCAGTTGTGTCAGGCTCTTTACTAAGTGCCTTTACACGTTCTGCATCTTTAGACAATAATGTAGCTAGTACGTCATCGTTAAGCTTGGTTTCATCTAAACCGTCGCCCTTCTCAGCTTTAGGATATAGAAGCGCTGCTACTTCTTTCTCAGAAATACCGTTTACTTTTGCTAGGTATTTAAGCACAATTTCTTTTAGCATTACAAATGTATTTAATATGATTTAATAATAAAAGCTTTTACGCTTCTTTTTCTAATTTTGCTTCAATCTTTTCTAAAGTAGTAGTGATATGCGCGCTAGGCTTTACTTCGCCAGCTTGCGTATATAATTCTTTTGCTTCGGCGTATCTCTTTTCCTTATACGCTTTCTTGCCGTCTTCAATCAGCTTTATATAGTTGCTGTTTGCTACCTCTTCAGGCGGGTCAGTGCTAGCAGCGTCGCCGCTATTTACTACGGTGTACTTACCGCTCTTACCGTCCTTTTTGAT
>JALZUP010000137.1 GCA_023301505.1 Robiginitomaculum sp. | reverse complement strand
CGCTTTTCTGGGCGCTTTTCTGGGAAGCTTCTTGCGCGCGGCTCATTAAAATCGCCGCAATGGCCGCAATATAGCGGTAATGGCCAATGCCCAAGTCAACAATATCAAAGCCTTTTGGAAATTCTTCGGCCATAAAGTCATTATTCATATCGCCGCGCTCAAAGCGCTCATGGCCGAAAATGACAGATAAAAGCTCTTTATGGCTCTCCCCTATCGGCGCAATATGGCGGTCAAGCTTATGGTGAATTTTCTTAATCGCGACGCCGCGATCTTCCCCGTAAGCCATGATCGGATTTGACCATGAATCCCGTTCTAAAACGGCTCTATCATTAGCAATAGGCGCATTATCTTTCTCGTCAGCTTCGCCCCATCTACGCTCAGGCTCTGCGCCAACCGCCCAGCCATATTTATCAGCCAAATCGCATATCTGGCGCGCCATCCCATTCCCCGCCCGTATAAAGGCAAAATGAGCAGCGCCATTTTGATCAATATGCAGGCTTAGCTCTGCCGTCAAATCAGCTGTTAAATGCGGGTTTATTCGCGCGCTAAGCTTAGCTAGCTCAGAGGATTCCAGGGCAATGTTTGGCGCTTCAATAATCAAAGCTGTCTCATTTGGGCCTAGATAATATTCCGCCGCCCCGACAATTTTTCCTTCAGAGACACAAAGAGAGATAGTGCGAGCTTTGCCACGCCTCTCTGGAGTCAGCTTTGGGCCCAGCTCTGAAATTAAAGACGACGATATAGTTTTAAGCTCAGCAAGCTCTTTATTAGAGTTTAGCATAATTTGCTCCAGTCATTGACCCATATATAAAACAACGCAGCGTCTATCAAGCTCTCGCATACGTAGATGATATGACGCCCATCACAATTGAACATTGAAATCTGTCTTCATAAGCGTCACTATAAACACTAGGGCAAGGCTCACGCTCGTCACAGGAACCCTATTTATGAAAATCAACTCGTCCTACATTTTTGCAGGCGTCCTGACCCTTTTAATCATTGGTTGGTTTTTGCTCCATAATGATGACACGCAGCCCGCTCAAACCTCCACCGCACAAAGCCGCGCCGAAGCCCAAAAAGACGCGCCTCTGCCCAGCGTTGTTATACGCCGCATCACCGCTCAAGATCATGTAAATCGGCTTTCCCTCTACGGACGCACAGAGCCCGCCCGCGAGGTTAGCATTAAAGCGCAAACCACGGGCGTCATCATTGAAACCCCCGCGCGCGAAGGCAGAATAGTTCAAAAAGGGGATGTACTGTGCCGCCAAGATATTGATGCGCGCCAAGCAATGCTCGACCAAGCTAGCGCCAATTTACGCGCTGTTGAGGTGGATTTAAATGCCGCGCGAATCCTCGCTGAAAAAGGCTTTCAATCCGCCACGCGCGTCACCGCTATTGAAGCGCAAATGGATGCGGCCAAAGCGGCCATTAAACAGGCCGAAATTGAACTTGGCAATGTGATTACGCGCGCGCCCTATACGGGCATATGGGAACGCCAAATGGCCGAAGTTGGCGATTATCTCTCCCCCGGCGAGCCTTGCGGCTTATTGGTGGAGCTTAACCCGCTCATCATTGCAGGTGATTTGACAGAAACACAAATCAACAAGATCAAGGTGGGGCAAGAGGCCAATATTTCCCTTGCAACGGGCGAAACTGTCAGCGGTAAAGTCCGCCTGATCGAAGCCAAGGCCAATCCATCCACCCGCACCTTTCGCATGGAAATCAGCACGCCCAACACAAATTACAGTTTAAAGTCTGGCGTCACAGCCGATATTTCTGTCATTAGCGGCACAGTAAAAGCTCAAAACATACCGTCACAAATCCTCACCATTGATGATGCGGGAAATACAGGCATACGCTATTTAAATAATGATGATACGGTCGCCTTCGCCCAAGTCACAGCCATTGACGAAGACAGCTCAGGCCTGTGGGTCACAGGACTTCCTGAAACCACGCGCATTATCGTCAAAGGTCAAGACTATGTCGCCCGCGGCGTAAAAGTTGCCCCGGCAATTGAGGGCGAGCTATAGCTATGACAGGCATTGTCGCCTTTGCGATCAATAATTGGCGCATGACTCTTGGGCTTATGCTTTGCGCGGTGTTTGGCGGCATTATCGCGCTTAACCGTCTATCTGTTGACGCTGAGCCAGATATTCCTGTGCCCTTTATTACCGTACAAGTGGTCACGCCGGGCATTTCGCCAGAGGATTCCGAGCGGCTCTTAGTGCGCCCCTTGGAGACGGAGCTTAAATCCATTGAAGGTTTGAAGGAAATGCAAGGCATTGCCTCCACCAATGTCGGCCTTGTGGTTTTAGAGTTTAATGCGAGTTTTGACCAAGACCAAACTGTCCAAGAGGTGAATGAAAAGGTCTCTCGCGCCAAAGCTGATTTCCCGCTAGAAACGCGCGAGCCTTTTGTAGAGGAATTATCCACCTCCACCTTTCCTGTCATTGTTGTCAATCTGTTCGGCGATGCGCCAGAGCGCGAATTACAAGAGCTAGCCAAAGATATACAGCAGCGCATTGAAGGCCTTCCAGCCGTTTTAGAGGCCACAATTTCAGGCGAGCGCACAGATGTACTCGAAGCAATATTAGATCCCGCCTTAATTGAAAGCACGGGTATTAGCTTTGATGAAATCTCCGCCGCCATTGCGCGCAATAATTCTCTGATCGCGGCTGGCGCGCTTGAGACGCAAAATGGGAAATTTAACGTCAAGCTACCGGGCCTGATTGAAAATACGGATGATCTGGCCGATTTGGTTATCCGCACGGGGCAAGGCGGCTCTATCATTCGCATGCGCGATATTGCCAATGTACGCGCGGGATATAAGGATGTTGATACCTATGCCCGTTTTGATGGCAAGCCCTCTGTCTCCATAGAAGTTTCAAAACGCCAAGGCGAAAATATCATTGAAATGATACAGGCCGTGCGCGTCTTAGTCGATGATATCAAAGCCATGCCCGATTGGCCCTCAACTGTGCAGCTTGAATATAGCCAAGACCGCTCGCGCGACACGCGCGAAATGATAAGCTCGCTATTTTCCTCCATTATCAACGCTGTTATCTTGGTCTTTATCGTCTGCATTGCCGCGCTAGGATGGCGCAGCGCTTTATTTGTTGGCTGGGCGATTCCCGCCAGTTTTTTAATGGCTCTGTTCATGTTTTACGTGCAGGGGGCGTCACTCAACATGATGATCATGTTTGGCTTAATCCTCTCAGTCGGAGTTTTAGTCGATAGCGCCATCGTCATTGTCGAATATGCCAATCGCAAGCTCTCCGAAGGGATGGATCGCAAAACTGCCTTTTTAAGCGCGGGTCAGCGCATGTTTTGGCCGATTGTATCTTCAACAGCCACAACACTTGCCGCCTTTCTTCCCCTCTTATTTTGGGATGATTTGACGGGCAAATTCATGTCCTATTTTCCGCGCACAATGATTTTCGTGCTGACGGCCTCACTGCTTATGGCGGTAATTTTTCTGCCAACTATGGGCGCACTTATCGGCCCGCGAAAATTATCCAAAGTTAATAAAAACGCCGCAGCTCTGGCGGGCGGTGACGGCGACCCTATGCAAGTTACAGGGCTAACAGGCTATTATGTGCGTTTGATTTCCACCTTGGTGAAATGGCCAATTTTAGTCATATTGGGCACGATCATTTTAATGCTAGCCATTGTCGGGAATTTTAAAACGGTCATGTCAGAGACCACTAAACCGGTCGAGTTCTTTACCCAAGATGCAGGTGATAATATCTATATTTTGGCGCGCTCTCGCGGCAATACAACGCCCGCTGATGCTTTGGCCATTGCCGAAGATATAGAGCGGCGCATTGCCGATGTAACTGGCATACAATCCGTCTATAGCGTGGCGGGGGCGGGAGCTGGCGGCGCTAGCGGCGGCGGCGCAGCTTTAAGGGGGCCTGCCAATGTGCCAACAGATACGGTCGCCAAGATTTATACAGAGCTGCTTGATTTTGATGACCGGCCAAGCTCCAATGAGATTGTCGATGAGCTGCGCGAGCGCGTCTCAAATATTCCGGGTATTTATACCGAAGTCACCTCCGTATCCCAAGGCCCGCCCATCGGCAAAGACTTAGCCGTACAGCTCACATCTAATGACCCAGACGCTTTAAAACGCGCCACTCAAAAACTGCGCGATAAATTCAACGCAACTGACGGGCTGATCGAAATTGAAGATACATTGCCCTTACCAGGAATTGAATGGCAACTGGAAGTCGACCGCGCCGAAGCAGGGCGGCTTGGCCTTGATGTCTCGCGTATTGGCGCGGCTGTATCCTTTTTAACTGAAGGCAGTCTGGTTGGATATTATCGCCCGCTCGGCAGTGATGAAGAGGTTGATATTCGGCTACGTTATCCTGCCACAAGCCGCGATCTTGGCGTCTTAGATAGCCTGCGCATTCAAACCTCGCAGGGCGCGTTGCCGCTCTCAACAGTCGTCAATCGCAGCGCGCAGCCCAGCCAAGATAAAATTGACCGCATTGACCAAGAGCTTGTTTACACAGTTCAGGCCAATACGGCCGAGGGCTTTGCAACAAATCTTCAGGTCGAGGAGATACGCGCTTGGCTTGAATCTGATCAGGGCGCTATACCCAACTATGTTACGGTAAAGTTTTTAGGCCAAGATGAAGAGAACGCCGCCGCTGGCGAGTTTTTCCGTATAGCTGGCCTCGCCATTTTATTCATGATGAGCATGATTTTGCTGTTGCAATTTAACAGCTTTTACCATGTCTTTTTAACCTTGCTAGCCGTGATATTATCCATCTTTGGCGTTATATTAGGCCTGACCTATTATCCCTATATCAGTATCATTTTAACGGGGACAGGCGTCATCGCCTTGGCTGGAATTGTGGTGAATAATAATATTGTTCTGATCGACAGCTATCAAATTCTTCTCAAGCGCGGCTATGAACCCGTGCGCGCCACTATCATGACGGCGGCGCAGCGCATACGGCCCGTTATCTTGACAACATTGACCACTATTGTTGGTTTAATGCCGCTCATTTTAGGCTGGCAAGCAGATATTTTCACGGGCGAGTTTTCAACCAAAGGCACGTCGACCTCCGCAATTTGGGCGCCAATTAGCTATGTTATTGCCGCAGGTCTTGCCTTTGCAACAATCCTGACCCTTATCATTACGCCCGTCTTACTCGCCATGCCCTATGTCATGAAACAACGCTCTAAAAACCTATATCGCTGGATGGCAGATAAAGGCCTCATCCTGAATTTAGATGAGTTAAAAGCAAAGCGCTCAAAGCAAGCCCCGCGCCCGTCCGAATAAGGCCGTGATAAATTAAGGCGCGAAGATTACGCTTTGTTGCTGCCCTCCGCCATAAAGACGGCGGCGCAATTGCCACGTTCCAGCCCTTGCTAATATGCCCTCCATTCGGCTTTGGCCCAATATAGGCGCAAAGGCCGTATCTGGCGCAAACCGCTCAAAAGGCATATTAAGCCGCGCGCGCTCTACCCCGTCCTCGTCTCGCCAGATAAATGTCAAATCATAAAAGCTAATGGGCAAGGTTGACCCCGCAATCATTGTCCACTCTCCTGCGCTGGATATACCCGTCTCGCCAATAAGCGTATTATTCGCCAGCACAGACACAGCCCCGCCGCCAAGGGCGCGGCCATTCACAATAAGTCCGCCCGCATTATCATAATCAATCGCTTGTAAGCTTAGCCCGTCCTGAGCTGGGCTCGGCCCGAATGGAGACCGAAGCACCGTGCTCGGCCCGCCGGGACGCATTATTAAAATGGCATAGCCAATTTCTAGCTCGTCTTGGATTTGGGCAAGATCACTTTGGGCTTGTGCATTTTGGATAGGCTCAGCTTCAGACTCAAGCTCAACTAATCCATTTTGAATAGGTGCAGGTGGAATGGGCATGATTGCGGCCTGAACCACAAATAAAGTCTGCCCCGCCGGAATTAATGTCTCATCCAAATCTATAGCTTCAAGATCAATAGAGAAAGCCCGCCCGCCAAGCGTGCCGCTAGCGAGTAAAGCAGGGTCTAATACCTCATTAAAGGCGCTCACATCAACAAGCGTTTGCCAGCGCCCATTTGGCCCGCTCTCAAGCTCGGCTAATAAAAACCGCTCCCCTATTTTTCTCTGGCCATAAAGGCGCAGACGATTGGATGATTTCGCTGTCCCGCTAAGGCTGAGTGTGTTTGCATTTAAAGACGCCTGATCAAAGGCAACGGGAATATATACAGGGTCTTCAGGAGCAATATCTACATTGCTCGCCAAAATTGGCGCGCTGGGTGATGTTCGGCTTGTTGCAAATGCCCATAGGCCAACCCCTATTATGGCTGCTAAAACAGCGAACCAGAAAAAGCGCGAAGAGCGATTGGATTTACGCGAAGATTTAATCATTGACGCTTGGCCTATATATGGCGAGTTAGAAACGACACTTTATTCAGATAAAGAGTGATAACAAGCCGCAAGATTGGGAAAATCATGTCACAGCCGCGTCAAACCAATAGCCGCGCAATCAAAAAACGCTCTATCTGTTTGTTTTGCGGCAGCTCTAAAATGGCCGCGGAGCATTATACCCTTCTTGCCAAAGACATGGGGCGCAGCATAGCCAAGCATGACTACCGACTTATTTATGGCGGCGGGGGCATCGGGCTTATGGGCGCAGCAGCCAAAGCCGCTCATGAAGCGGGGGGTGAGATATTGGGCATTATCCCCAAATTTTTAGACACGCCTGATATTAGCTATGACGTCGTGCCTCATATTGTGGTGGAAACCATGCATGAGCGTAAGACGATGATGTATGACAAAGCCGATGGCTTTATCGTATTACCCGGCGGCTTTGGCACGCTTGAAGAGGCCGCCGAGATTATAAGCTGGCTGCGTATGGACCTGCATCGCAAACCTATTATCTTTGTCGACCAAGATGGCTATTGGCGACCTTTAATAGAGCTTTTAGCCCATATGATAGACGCAAAATTTACCCCTGATTGGCTCAAAGCGCATTTGCACCATATCTCAGAGCCAGAGCGCGCCATTAAAGTCCTACAAAGGCATTGGGATCGAAAGCTGCAAGCCTAGCTGGCTAATGCACGCGCTGAAGATAAATATAACCCCCACCCTTGAGCGCCTTATTCTGATTATCCAATCTGCCATTTAATTATCTATCCAAATTGACAGCCTTGTCATTTCGTGGTGGAACAAGGTAACTATTCGCGCCGAGTACAAAAAATTGTGCTAGGGAGAGTTACTGCCCCTTAAAAGGCCTATCCAAACAGGTAGATATAAAGACAATGAGAAAATTAACACCCGCCGAACTTAGAGATGATTTAACCAAGCGGCTACGCAAGCATGCCAAGCATATAGATAGCGACCCGCAATCTAATGCGATTAAATTGCTGGCTTATGATATTTCCAAAAAAGTCGAACAGCGCGAAATTGCCTTTCGGGATATTGAAACTCTCATCAAAAATATCTCTGATGAGGGCGCGCTTGATCGCGCCGACAGACTGGCAAACCGCGCGGGGCTAGATGATATTTTGGCGCTTGATAAAACCATTGCCGATATGGCGGCGCAAAAGGCAAAGGAAGGCTTTAGCGCTTTTAAAGACTGGGCGGAAAAACCTGGCCTTGGTATTGTCTACACGGCTCACCCCACATTTTCACTCTCGCGCGCCATTCGCGACTGTCTTGGCCAAATTGCTTCTGCTGGCAAAGACAAGGCCTTGCGCGAGCAGCAAATAGAACATCTAAAGACCCTGCCCTATTTGCCAGAGCGCGCGCCCACCTTGCAGGAAGAACATTATGACGCCCAGCAAGCTATATTGCGCGTCCAGCAAGCCCTATCGGGAGTTTATACGAAAATTTTAACCGTAGCGCGCCAAGCCTTCCCCGATCAATGGACGCATATCACGCCCAATTTAGCCAGCGTCTATAGCTGGGTTGGTTATGATATTGATGGACGCACTGACATTAGCTGGAGCGACGCTATTCGTCTGCGCCTGCTAGAAAAAGCCACGCAATTAGGCCGCTATAAAGAGGCGGCTCTGGCTGTAAGCAATCGGGCTTGCAATATTGATGATGCAGAGACGGGATGTTTTAGCGCTGAGGGTGAGCGCGCTCTAGACGCACTTGTCGACAGCCTAAGCGTGGCCGAAGAAAGCGCGCAGCGTGATCTTAAGCTATTTAACGAGGATTTAACAGACCCGTCTAATCTGGTTGCCGCCGCCAATAATCTAACGCGCACGTCCACGCGCCGTCTTTTATCAATGGAACCCGCGGCCAAATTAGTCACCGACGCGGTCAATAGCGCCCATACAGATGAAATAGCCTCAGAGCTTATTTGCCTGCGCTCTATGATGAAAGCTTACGGGCTTGGAACATCGCGCATTCATTTTCGCCTAAATACGCGCCATGTTATTAATGGCGTTAAAGCCGTTTTTGGCATCAAAGATGAAGCCGCCGATAACCGCACCCTGCTTTTGCGCGCTTCCAAACTAACAAAAGATGTCACGCCAGAGCCCGTCAATTTCGCGTCATTGGCGCTAGAAAAAAGCACAGCTCATCAGCAAATGATCCTCACCGCGCAAATTCATAAATATATTGACGGAGAAACCCCGATCCGTCTTTTAATCGCGGAGACCGAAGATAGCTTAACCTGTATGGGTATGCTCTATTTGGCGCGCCGCTACGGCCTTGATCAGCATCTTGATATTTCCCCGCTCTTTGAGACGAGCCACGCCCTTATTAATGGTGGGCGGATCATCAACAAACTTTTATCCAACAAGGTCTATCGCGATTATATCAAACAGCGCGGATGTTTTGCGATACAGACAGGCTTTTCTGATGCGGGCCGTTTTATGGGCCAGATACCCGCTACCTTGGCGATTGAACGCTTGCAGTCTCATTTCGCGGCCGCATTAGAGCGCCATGACGCCTCTGAAGTTACCGCAATTGTGTTTAACACACATGGCGAGGGCAATGGACGCGGCGGTCATCCCGGCACAATTAAAGAGCGGGTTGATTATGTGATGAGCCCTTGGGCCGTGCATCAATTTACCAAGCGCGGAATTCATCTATGCCATGAGACCAGCTTTCAAGGCGGGGATGGCTATATGTGGTTTCAAACACCACGGCTGGCCAGCGCCACAACATCAAGCCTGATTAGCACACGTTATCAAGATACAAGCACCGTAGAAGATGATATTTTCTATACTGAAAATGACTTTAGCTGGGATATTTACAGCACGGTCAGCTCTTACCAAGATAGCCTATATCACGATAATAATTATGTTTCGATCCTTGGCGGTTTTGCGCAAAA
>JALZUP010000136.1 GCA_023301505.1 Robiginitomaculum sp. | reverse complement strand
GTGCTGACGGTGCTGACGGTGCTGACGGTGCTGACGGTGCTGACGGTGCTGACGGTGCTGACTTAGATGTAAGCGTTTACGATAGCGATAATGACGGCGTAGTAGAATTTGCTGACAGCGAAGTCAGTGAAATAGTAACCGCGCAAAGCTATAGAGCTTCTTATATCGGTAGACCCGCTAGCAACGTGTACAAAGACACAACGGCTAATAACGTAGGCGCTATTAAAATAAAGATGCCTCAAGCGTTTTCAGGTACTATGATTACGTTTGAAGTCATGGTAAAAGAGTACGCAACCTCTAATCGGCTGTCTATTTTTCAGATAACGGGGTATAACCGCTCACAGTCATCAAATTGGCTTCTTACAAACGTCATAAGCTTAACTAGCATGGGAGAGCTTTTTGATTTTAATTTCGGATTCGACGGCGATACTTGTTGCGTATACATAGGCGCAATTGACACAAGGTGGGACTATCAACATATCGAAATAAGAAACGTAACAACATCTTTTAAAACAGCACGTGTTACGGACTGGTCTACAGGATGGAGCATATCTATAGTAGATGTTTTAGAAAATGTAACAGCTACTATTTTAGGCATTGACACGTTACCTACAGCTAGAGCGGTAGTAGCTTCCGACGAAATATCAAGTAAGTGGACTACTGAAGCTGACGGAAGCATAAAAAGAAATACAAATATAAAAGTAGAAGGGAACGCTCATATTTTAAATGAGGATTCGAGCGCAAGCGTTTTAATCGAAGCCGATCCAAATAATCAAAATTCAAAAGAAACACATAGAACGTTTCTAAGGTTTGAGCAAGACGGGAAACTAACGTGGCTGGAAATAGGGCAAGCGGGCGGAGCTGGTACGGGGTCAAGTCACACGGCAAGCAATCAAGCTTACATAATTGCTAAAAACCCGATTTTGGTAGACGTGAACGGTACGCTTTTAATGCGATTTAATACAGATTCAGTACAAGTTTTTGAAGATTTACAGATACAAAAAGATTTAGAAGTGTTAGGCAATGTAGTTGTAGACGCTGACGCTAACGACGGAGTGAATAGCGCCTTCGCCGATCCTCACATAAAACTTTCTGCTAAAAGCACCGCGAACAATGGCGGCTTTGTAGGCATTACTTACGCGACGTCTACAGGCGACAACTATGGATATTCTGTAGGAGCAGAAAGAACAACAGTAGGAAGGGGAACTTTCAAGATAAACTTTCACGAAGGCAGCGCGCAAGGGGTAACCCGCTTTTCGATAGATCAGAACGGCAACGCTACAATAGAAGGCGACTTATTCGTAGAAGACATAGTTTCTAACGACATAGACGTAACAGGTGACGCTACGGTGAGCGGCATTTTAGTAGCAAGCGGATCAGCTTATATTGGCGGCTCATTAAACGCAAGTGCAGCCGTTAATTTTACAGGGCTAGCAACCGATACCGCGCCTACTAAAGTTTTGACAGTTAACGCAAGTGGTAACGTAAAAGAGTCAACCGTATCAGATTTAATAGATATTAATACGCATGTTTGCTATGTTAAAAATGCCGTACAAGATTTAAATACTGTAGCTTGGACAGATATGACTTTCGGAACTTCTACAGGTAGCTTAGCTACGCTTGCTAGTGGAGCGGTAACGATAACTAACGCGGGTACGTACATGATTTCTTACACCGCTAGACTAACAAGTACAGGGGTAGACGCGAGCGTAGAATGTAAGCTTTACTTTAACGGCGGTTTTTCTAGCGTCCCTTCAGACTTCGCGTTTATTCCTAACGTTAACGGCGTAGATAAAGATTCTGTAAGGGTGCAGTTTACCGCAACGTTAGCCGCTAACACCGCTGTAGCCGTCAGGTTTAGAAGACACGGCAATAATACAGCCGTTGTACGAATAGCTGATTTACCTTTTGTAGGCGGCGGCAACTCTTCTATTACCGTCGGACTAGAAAGCAACCGCTTAGATATTGTGAAGCTTGCATAAAGTAATGTATAACTTTTTTATAATATCTATTTAACGCTTAATATTGTTTATAATTTAGAACTAAAAAATAATTGATATGCCTAATGAAATTTGTGTACCTGTAATACCCCCTAAACTGAAAGTAAGTTTTTGTAACCCTAAGTTAACTTTAGGGCGAATCAATGACCTTTATTTTGGTAACGCGGCTAACCCTTTTGCTGACTGGACTAGTTTGTCTGAATGGAATACTAGACTAGATAACGACACTTTAGATGACGCTACTAAGATTAGATTTTTATCTATCATAGGTAGCAAGCCTAAGCCTGAGCGTACAAAAATTCCTTATTCTCAAAACAGGAATTACCACACTACGCCCGTACATACTATACCGTTTAAGGTTGACGAAACTAGCCAAGAAAACTATGAATTTTTGCAGTTTCTTGATGAAAATCCTGAGTACAGCCCTAACGTTTGGTATCCTGACGCTGACTATTTATACGGCGGTAACGCGGGTATTCCTGTTAGTATTACTATGGATCACATTATTACGGAATCTGACAAAGAATTAAATTACTTTGAAGGTGTAATAGAATGGACTGATAAGCACCCCGTTCGTATTCCTAACCCGTTAGCGTAATTTAATCACTAGTAAAAACAATTAAGATGACTGCAAAGGAAACCCTGTTATTAAAAAGTCTCTTCGCTAAAGACGAAGACGGTAAGCACTACCTTAGAGTGGTTAAAGGCGCGCCTAAGAAATTAAGCAACGCGTTAAACCCTCAAAGCGGTACTACCCTTGAGACGCTTCTAGCTAAATCTATCGTGTTAGACAAAGACGGTAACCCCGCTCTAAGTTTGGCTGAAGTAGAATTTAGCGCATACAAAGGCGACGTAGACGCGGCGAAGCGTGAAAAGGCTAGAAAGACTGAAGAGGCTAGAGTAAACGCCCAGCAAAAGAAATACCGAGACGCTAATAAAAAAGCTACGAATAGAACTAAAGCGGCTGAAGTCAAAGCTAAAGAAGCGGCGGCTGAAGCTAAAGAAGAGACTGAGTAAAGGTATTACGGATTTTGCCTAGAGACGGGGCGCGTTAGCTTCAAGCGCTAACCCCGTCTTTATTTTTTTTGTACTAAACTAACCCCTTATAGACGATGACTATTTTATTTTCTGTTTTAAATTGTATGCACCACGGTACAGCCCTATCTAAGCTGTATAGTATTTTCAGTTTAGCGCTATTTATTTCGCCGCTTACGTGGCTACTAGATAGGCTTTCAATATGGCATTTAGAAAATGAAGCTTACGTAACTTTCGTAGTAGGCGCTATAGTAGTTGACCACCTTTTAGGATCAGCGTTCCACGCGTTTTGGAAAAAAGACTTTTCGTTAAAGCTGAATGTTACGGGGCTTATGTTAAAGCTTTTTATAGTGGTGTGTATGGGCTTCTTATTTGAGGGGCTTAATACGCTAATGGCTCAAGAAAGCATACTGAAAGATTATACAGTAATGGTTTTGCGGCTAATGGTTTTTCTGTACCCCGCTGGTAGCGCGTTTGGTAATAGTTATGAGATGACAGGGCGTACGTTCCCTCCTGTGGGCTTTATGGAAAAGCTAAAACAGTTTTCACAATCTACTACAATTAACAGTAATGACAAATAAGGATATTTTAGAAATAGCTTTTGCTGAGTATGGAGTAAAAGAGATTAAAGGCAAAGTAGACAACCCGCAAGTATTAAAGTACTTCGACTACATAGGTTTTAACGGCGCTAAGCTTAAAGATGAAACGGCATGGTGCAGCGCCTTTATGAATTACGTAGCTAAGAAAGTAGGGCTAGCTTTTTCAGGCAAGTTAAACGCGCGTAGCTGGTTAAAGGTAGGGCGCGAAGTAGAAACCCCTCAGCAAGGCGACGTAACTGTATTGTGGCGCGTCGATCCTAACGACTGGCGCGGTCACGTAGGAATTTTCATACGTGAAGCTAACGGCTGGATATACTTACTAGGCGGTAACCAAAATAACCAAGTCAAAATAACGGCGTACCCTAAGAGCCGATTACTAGGCTACAGACGGCTAACTAATGACTAACAAGATAATACGTAACCTTTGTATTTTAGGCACGGCTATAGCTGTCATATACTTGATATTTTCAGTTAGAAGCTGTACGCGAAATTTCGACGCTGAAGTAGTTACGACGGTACAGGTAGACACCGTACACACCGTAAGCTATGACACTGTTTGGCTAGAAAAGAAAGTGTACCTACCCGCTCAGACGGTTTTTATTCCTGACACGGTGTACCTAGTAGATACTGTAGAAGTATTTGAATACACTGGCGTACACAAAGACAGCACTATAGAAATAGGATATACCGCTAAATCTTCAGGCGAATTAATAGGGCTAAAGCTTGACTACAGCATATTAAAGCCGCTCACTATCACAAAAAACGTAGATAGAATAATAACTAAGACAGAAACGATAAAGCAAGCTAATAGAGGCTTATACTTAGGCGCGGCACTAGGTAACGACTTTAAGAATACAGCGCCTACTATGTCAGTAAGTTTGATGTTTGTAGCTAGAAAAGACTACACTGTAAATTATAACTACGACATTTTTAATAATACGCATTTTCTAGGCTTCAGCAAAAAGATATTTTAAGATGCTTACGGTAGTAGCGGTAGACCTAGAGACTACAGGCTTTAGCACAAAGAAAGATAGCATTTTAGAAATAGGCGTAGTAGTCTATAAGCCTTACCAAAATAAAGTAGTAGAGTGGTCTACCCTTATAGACCCGCCGCCCGTCATACCTCAAAAGGTAACCGATTTAACGGGGCTTACTTTAAACGATTTTACTGACGATAGCGCAATGAGTATTAAAGACGCGTTAACCTACTTTAGGCGTGAACTTGTACCCTTAAAAAACTATGTCATAGTAGCGCATAACGCCGCGTTTGACGTCAGGTTTTTAAACGCCTTTTTGCCCTCTAGCGGTTTACGAAAG
>JALZUP010000135.1 GCA_023301505.1 Robiginitomaculum sp. | reverse complement strand
GGCGCAATAGACGTCACGAGAGATTTCAAATCAACACGGCCCGTTCCCTTTTTAGGCTTACGCAAGCTAAGCGGCAGGCGGGCCGTTTCTGGTTCCATTTCAAGGATAACCATACGCCCCTTGGCGGTCTGTTTGCGAATGTCTGGTACCAAGCCATAGGAGGCACAATTTAGCTTGAAGGTTTTAATCCCAACGCCCTCTAATTCTTTGCCCAGACGCGAGGCAGAAAATCGCACCCGCGCACGGTCTTCATCAAGCGCGCCCACCAGCAAAACGGGCGTCAGCTCTAAATCCGACAATATACGCAAATCACTGATTAAGGCTTCGAGTAAGGGGTTTTTAAGGCAGCGCGGGTCAAGCACGATGAGAGCAAATTGTTCGGGTGATTGCGACTGAAAAATTTGGGCGTAAAAGGCCGCCTCATGCGCGGCGCCAACCGCGGTTAAACTCTTCATGACTGTATCGCGCACACTCATCAGCTTTGACCTGCCATTTGACCCGCTAAGGCGCGCATATAAACTTTTCCTGCTGTTTCAAGCTGCGTGATGGTTACAAATTCATCCGCCTTATGCGCTTGGGCCACATCCCCCGGGCCATATACAACACAATCAATGCCAGCCTCAGAGAGCATAGCCGCCTCTGTCCAATAAGGCAGATCAATCGGGTGTTTTTCTTGCCCCTGAAAATAAGGCGCAAAACCGGCAAGGTCGCGCACGCCAAAAGGCGGAAATGCTGTCATTTGCTGCACGCTCATCCCTCCCTTATTTTGCGGCATTATTTTGGAACTTATATTCTCAATATCAGTTACGCGAATAGCTATATCATCACCAGGGGGCGGGCGCAGAGAAAATCGCAGTTCGGCGCGGCTGGGGATAACATTATGTGCGCCGTCACTCTCAATCATGCCAATATTGACGCAAAGCCCCTTATAGCCTGTCGGGCCAATGGCGAGATTATCTGCGCCATATTCACCCAAAGCCGTGCCTAGCCGCGCGGCGTCGAGAACTGGCGCGGCGGTTTTATCTGAGAGCGAGCTATGCCCGCCCGGCCCGTCAAAATGCACGGCGTAGGAAATAAAGCCGCGATGGCGCTGCCCAATTTCGCACCCTGTCGGCTCGCAAATGATCGCGCGCGGCACATCGGGTAGCTTTGCGCGCTCAATAATGTCGCGCATAACCTCGCTGCCCTGTTCTTCGTCGCCGCTAAAAAGCACAGCCACATTATGCGGGGTGACCTGTTCTAATCCCGCTAGAACACATGCAATTGCGCCTTTAATATCGCTTGCGCCCAAACCGATAAGGCGCTCGCCCTCACGGCGCATAATATGGGGGTCTGCGCTCCAGCCCTCACCGCTCGGCACTGTATCAAAATGCACGTTAAGCAAAATTTGCGGCGTACCCCATATTGCCAATATATAAGCGCCATCACTGCGCCCGCGCGAGCGCGGCGTTGTGCCCAGATAAAGCGTGTCAGGATTATGCGTGGCCAGAGCCGCTTGCAAAAATTTGGCGCAAGGGATCTCATCTCCAATACCATTTCGGGTATCAAAGGCGATCAAGCTTTCGAGCCAATCAATTGCGCGTGTGGAAAAATCAGACATAAACCATCAGTGAGCCAGTAAAACCAAATGCAATATGAAACTTTTTCGCCAATAAGCTAGCTATTTCCGCAAATAATATTGCCAATCCTTTATCTTTAGCAACTTGCACAAAAAAAGGACTCACCTTCAGGCGAAAAACGTCCCGCCGACTGATTGATGTGTTGTAAATCCAATGTCTTTTTGAAAATCGGATGTCTTGCTGAGAATTAAGCTTGCAGCCACAGTTAAGGCACGTAAACTGCGCCTATGTTGACTTATATTAAACCGCTTGGCTTATCCTTACTTCTAACGGCCTATCTCGCCCCCGCCGCTCTTTCACAATCTGGCGCGCGATCTGGGCCAGAAGAGATTATCAGCCTTAAAAGCGCCGAGCCGAGCGAAGATATTGCTCAGCTCGGTAGCATCCTTCAAGCAAGTCCCATCTCTATGGTTTTTACCTCATTTGACAGTGATTTTGACAAATTTGTAAATCGCGCTGAACTCAATGCTGGAATAGACCGGGAATGGGCCTCTATGAACCCCAGCTTTCGCGGCAATGTCGGGGCAATCAATTTTGAAGATTGGATGGTCAGCGCCCTAGGGGCTAATGATGCCGCCCCTACCCGCCTCTCCTTTGACACAGATATAAATGGCCAAATATCTAAAGCTGAATTTACAAGACGCCTCACCCTTAGCTTTGAAGGATTAGATAAGGACGACGATGATGCCTTATCGCGCACAGAGCTTACCTTTCGCGTCGCCAGACGCGGCGCAACAATTGAGCGCAACCCGCGTGTTCGGCCAACTTTTGAGGAGCGTGACGGTCGCCAATAAACCGCTTTCATAAAAGACCCGCCAAAAGCTTAATCAGAAAACTTAGTTAAAAGCACCTCATTTACACTTACATTTTAACCTTTTAGCGCCTATATCTACCTTGCTGGCTTGCCAGATATGACGATAAACGCGCTTGTAATAAACGGACTGGACCCGGGGGCGGTACCCGGCGGCTCCACCATAAGGGCTCAGATTACTGAGCCTTTAATTGGGGCCGAAATAGGATCGACAGACGTCTAAAGAAGTTAGCTTTCGTCCGTATGGGTACCGTTAAATGCCCAATCAACATAGTTGCAAATGACAACAATGCTGAAGAGTTTGCTTTGGCTGCGTAAGCAGTTCGAGTTTTCTCGACTTTTTAACTCCTTAGCCGTCGCAGGTTAAGGCGGGCTTCGGTGGGTAGCTGGCAACAGAAACCCACCACTTTCATATTTTCCAGTTATACACGCGAAGGCGGAGGGCTTAGGCCGTACACCGACGATACCGCAAGCCGCAGAGGCTAGGCCTAGGCTAGCCTAGCTGCGCCCTAAGCGTAACAACAAGCTCTTCAAGCTGTGTGCGCACCTGCTCTAGCAGCGCTTCATTTGCGCTGCGGGCAACAAATTGCACGCGATATGTCCCGCCTTCTTTTACCTGACCGCTCTTATGATTTAGCTGCGGGTCGTAATGAGGATAGCTGCCAATAGACACGCCCGGATTAGCCGTCTCTATTTGGGCTAGCCCTGCGGCCGCATCGCCTTCGCCAATGCCCGCTGCATTAACGGCAATAGAGTAAACCTTGGCTCCGCCCTCAATACGGCCTTCTATATCAGCCAGCATCGCTTTCATAATGCGCGGAACCCCCGCCATTGTGAAAACATTTTCAGTTTGAAAGCCTGGCGCATGGCTGACGGGATTATCAATCAAGCTGGCCCCTTCAGGAATACGCGCCATGCGCAGGCGGGCTTGATTTAAATCTTCGCGCTTATAATGGCGCAGCATCATGGTGACAGCATCTTCGCGCACATCAATATCGCGGCCAAATGCAGCCGCGATACAATCCGCGGTAATGTCATCATGGGTTGGTCCTATCCCGCCTGTTGTGAAGACATAATCAAAGCGCTCTGAAAACTCACGGACTGTGTCAATGATCGTGGCGGCGTCATCAGCAATAATTCGGGCCTGACCCACCTGTACGCCCATAGGCGCGAGCCAGCGCGCAATCGTCCCCATATTTGTGTCCTGCGTGCGCCCAGATAAAAGCTCATCACCAATCAAAATGATGCCAGCCATAACAAATCTATCTTGCGTGCTCATATGCTCTCCTAATATCAAATATTGTATAGGGCCGCGCCCATCATTTGAAAGTAAAAATCCGTGTATTTTTTGACATAGCCATATTCTGATCAATTGACCTATGCCCCTTAGGCGATTAAACCCGACGATAGCTTAAGGCAGAGTTTTAGGGTACAGCCTGCATTAAAACATGACTAGACAATATGCGCGCTCACATCATAACACTCAGATATGCGCAGAGGATGATTTATGAATTATGTTGACGCCGCACTCGCGCCAAAAACGCGAACACGCTCCATAAAGCTACATGGCCCAGAAGATTTTGAAGGCATGCGCAAAGCGGGCCGCCTCGCCGCGCAGTGCTTGGATATGCTAACGCAACATGTTGCCCCCGGCGTTACAACCGAAGCGCTGGACGATATGGCGATGGAATTTATTCTCGACCACGGCGCTGTCCCCGCTTGTTTGGGTTATCGCGGCTATCCCAAAGTAATGTGCACCTCTGTCAATCACGTCATCTGTCACGGCATTCCAGGGCCTAAGCCCCTTAAAGATGGCGACATTGTCAATATTGATGTCACCGTCATTGTTGATGGCTGGCATGGCGACACATCGCGCATGTATCCCGTTGGCACGATTAACCGCAAGGCCGAACGCCTCATCAACATCACCTATGATAGTCTTATGCTAGGGATTGCAGCGGTAAAGCCGGGTAATACAACGGGTGATATTGGTCATGCCATACAGCAATTTGCCGAAGGGCAACGCTGTTCTGTCGTGCAAGATTTCTGTGGTCACGGGCTGGGCCGTGTTTTCCATGACGAGCCAAATATTTTACATATTGGACAACCGGGCCAAGGCGAAACCCTCAAGGAAGGTATGTTTTTCACCATTGAGCCTATGATCAATTTAGGCAAACCAGATGTTAAAGTGCTGGCCGATGGCTGGACGGCGGTCACCCGTGATCGCAAGCTGACCGCCCAATTTGAACATTCTATCGGCGTGACCAAAGATGGCTGTGAAATATTTACCCTCAGCCCTAAAGAGCTGCATCGCCCGCCTTATAATGAATAAGCCGCCCGCAATGAGCCTCTGCGATGAGTGAAGCGCCCCCGCCCGCCAAAACACCATCGCCTAAACCCCATTATCATGGCCACCGTGATCGTTTGCGCGCGCGCTTTGCCGAAGGCGGGCCCGACGCGCTCGCCGATTATGAACTGCTAGAGCTTTACCTATTTCGCTCTATCATTCGCCGTGACGTAAAACCCATCGCCAAAGAGCTAATCGCCAAATTTGGTAGCTTTGCCGAAGTCATCTCCGCGCCCATATCGCGCCTGGGCGAAGTTAAAGGCGTTTCAGATAAGGTCGCGCTTGATTTAAAAATCTTGCAAGCTGGCGCGTTAAAACTCGGCCAAGAAACCGTGCTAGGCAGACCTATCTTATCCTCTTGGACAGCTCTGCTCGACTATTGCCGCGGAGCCATGCAATTTGAAGATAAAGAGCAGTTTCGAGTCCTTTTTCTAGACAAGAAAAACCGCCTGATCGCAGATGAGGTTTTAGGACGCGGCACGATTGACTCCGCCCCTGTCTATCCACGCGAAGTCGTCAAACGCGCCTTAGAGCTGGGCGCGACAGCGATTATTTTAGCTCATAATCACCCCTCAGGTGACCCAACGCCAAGCCAAGCTGATATTACCATGACAAATACGATTGTGACGGCCGCAAAAGCCATTGGCATTAGCGTGCATGATCACCTCATCATTGGCCGTGAAAGCACGGTGAGTTTTCGCACACTTGGCTTAATCTAGCTAAACGCTCATCGCCTGTAATTGCTCAATCATACGTGAGCGCGCCTCTGGCAATGTTCGGTTGACGGGCCATAGCACACGGCTTTCAATAAAATGTCCCGTAATTTTTAGCCCATTTTCGACATCATCAATACCGACATGACTTTGCCCCATCATAAAGGGAGGCAAGACAAATAATTTATCCAGATAAGGCTGCGCCTCGCTGGCGCTAACGGCGCGGCCAGAGCGCGGGCTTAAATGGGTGAGATTATCATTGCGCCCGCTTGCCGCGCAGGAACTCAGATCCAAGCCATATCCTAACGCCGCCAGCAGCCCTGCTTCCCATTTCACATAAAGGACGGGCCATATAGCGGGATCATCCAAATTATTGATAACGACCTCAAAAGCGTCATAGACATCTTTGCGCTCGTCACGTTCTGGCAAAGCCACACAACACATAGCGCAAAGAGCCGACAGCCCCGTTAATGAGAGCCGCTCTTCCATAAGCTGCGCCGCGCGCGCTTGAAGCGGTTCAAGGCTAAATGTCCCTAGCTGATCAGCCAGCCGCGCTTTCCACGTCACGCGCACCTTATTGCCCGGCTGTAAAATAGGCCGCATACGCCGCCCTGCTCCGCCATGGACCAATCCAGCATAGCGCCCCTTATCAGGCGTGAGAATATCGGCGAT
>JALZUP010000134.1 GCA_023301505.1 Robiginitomaculum sp. | reverse complement strand
AGAATATGAGTAATAGTTTTGATATGGAAGTAAGAAGTTATAGTGTGCAAGTTACCAGCGGTTATCCTTGTAGTCGTTGTTTCACTAAGCGGTTGTGGTTCAAG
Source organism: Robiginitomaculum sp. (assembly GCA_023301505.1). Taxonomy (GTDB): domain Bacteria; phylum Pseudomonadota; class Alphaproteobacteria; order Caulobacterales; family Maricaulaceae; genus Robiginitomaculum. Next base: position 5,386 of record JALZUP010000134.1, on the reverse strand, counting down.
TGAAGACGCTCCCTCCACGAATTTTGATAGCAACTCTAACCCCTCAACAGACGATATCCAAACTGCCTTCGTAAATCCAGTAGAGGAAATCGCCGGCAAGACGATCGTGCTCGACATCGACTGGGGAGTTTCTCCGTGGGCATCTTCTGGTCAAGCTCTGGTCGAATTTGAGACTGACAGCTATATTGTCAGGGGTGATCAGTCTAGCGTTATCAATTCAGCAGGCACCTACAGTTACACCGAAGGTGTTATTTCTGTGTCTGACTCTGCGATCGGTGTGGCGAACTACACGCTGCAGTTCACCGACTCAACGTCAGGTCTGTTTGTAACGAGGACAGAGGATGGCGTTACTCGGCAGTTGGGTGCTTTTACGCGAAGTGACTGAAGGCAACGGCCTGCAAAGAAGTTGCAAGGTCAGCATCCGAAGGTCGCTACTTACCAGGGGTTTAAAGTGGGTGACTAGTAAGTATTTCTCACTAGGTAACAAACGTTTAGAAATCGATTTCAAACCGGTGTTCCTTCAGCCACCGCTTTGAATCCATATAGTTGGGCAGTATGCGTTCTACCTGTCGCCAATAATCCGTTGAATGATTAAAATGCTTCAGGTGACAGAGTTCATGCACCACCACGTAGTCAACTACGGACTGGGGTGCCATCACTATTTTCCAGTTGTAGCCTATGCCGCCTTTTACGTTGCAGTTGCCCCAGCGGCTCTTATAGGATTTTATTTCGATGGCTGTGGGTGAAACGCCAACAATACCGGCGTATCGTTTAGTTTTCTCGATCAGTTTTGGCTTTGCCTGAGCGTTGTACCACTTGACCAATGAGTGTCTGACCATCAGCGGGTTGTCTGCGCCGTCGGGCAGGGTGGCGACAAGATAGCCGTTTAACAATTTTAAGGGCTGGTAGTCTCCGCGCTTTACTTTTAGCCGGTAGTTTCGACCCAGATAGCTGAAAGACTCGCCAGATATAAACTGTTTCTGGTTGACTGGCAGTTGTGATTGCTGGCTGGCTATTTTTTGCTTTATCCAGCGGTCTTTGGCAGTGAGAACCCGTTTAATGCGTTCTTCCGATAACTCCCTTGGCACTACGATAGACACGGTACAGTCATCTACGTTGATGGTGACGGTTTTACACCTTCCAGTGCGAATTACCTCGGCTATATAATTGTTGTTGTGAATATATTCCATTGGATGAAGCATGAGGCTCTATTTGAGTATAAAAACAGCTTGTTCCCGCCGCAGCATTTCAAAAGGGTTAATCCATTTAACGCCCATGCCAATGCATACATTCGGTATTTTTATTTTTCTGACTGAATCTGCTGGAACCTCGTGAGTTACCACTACGTGTCCATGTGCTAACGCATAGGCAATAAGGTAGTAGTCAGCTACTTGCAGAAAAGTACTGATTGCCGCTGGTTGATAATTCTGGTTCTGAGTCCATTCTGCGACTTCTGCAAGCTTCGGTACTGTTTTGTTGTCCATATCGCGAAAGAAACTGTTTTCCCGTAATTTTGACCACTCGGCTAGCTCATCGTTGCCTGCTACCAGCTCGCCATACACTTGGCTGATACTGAGTACATTGCTTTTCTGACTAGAGTGATCAAGCCAGTCCCAAAATGCGGGGCAAAAATCAAAACCATAATGTAAGTTGTTCGCCTGAATAAATACATTCGAATCCAGAACGTAGGCCATTAGTCTGATATCCCCAAATTTTTGCTCAGTTGCTTAAACGTGTTGGTATTTTTAATGCCCAGCATTTGCATGGCATCTCGATACAGTGTTTGACCTTCAAGAGTATTGGCAACAATCGCTTTCGCAAAACGTCTGCTGATCTTGGTTGGTTGCGCTCGGTAGAAATCGCCACCGGTACTTTTGGAATTGGACAGCTCTTTTAGGCGCTGTAACTCTTGTTCATAGCGGGCAAAAAACTCTGGTCTGGTAATAAAACCCACATCTAGCATTCTGCGTAAAATGACCAGTGAACTTACTTTAAATTTGCGCGCAAGTATTGATAGAGCTACGTTTTCACCAGCTTCTTTTAGTGCTGTTTTAAAAAGTACTTTCGGAACAAGTAATTCCGCTGCAACTGCATTGCACCATTTTTCGGTTTCTCTATTTGTGGAGACAGATACTTCAGGGTTTGAAACGCCTGTCTCTCCCAGCCATATATGAGCTAACTCGTGCGCCAGGGTAAACATTTGCGCGGCCTTTGAATCAGCGCCGTTGATAAATATCAGCGGTGCTGAATCACTGGCCAGCGCAAAGCCTCTGAATTCCTGCGGGTTTAGTTTACGGCGGGTGTTGTTTAATACAATACCGTTTCTCATCACCAGAATACCGGCGGATTCCGCATTGATGATAAATTGCCGTAGAGCGTCTTCCCAACTGCCCATGGTGCTGCGGTCCTCGACGCTGAAGTTAAGCGTCTGCCGGATTGTCTCTGCGACCGCCGGTACGCTGTCGGTGGTAGTCACACTGCCAGCGAAAGACAGTATTCCCATGCCTTGGTTTCGGGTGTAGTCCTGATACCAGGACTGGCGCTGTTGGCACAGGTATATGGTATCCAGTAGATTCACGCTGGGTCTGGTGACGCCTTGATCAGATACCGTTCGGAAATCGGGTATCGGCAGTACCTCGAGTGGTGGGGTCGGTAGCATGAGCATACCGATCGGGGTGTGAGTTGCCTTTGCGAAGTTTTCCAGTTGCTTAAGTGTTGGAGCTATCTCTGCGGTTAACCATTGTGGTAGCTTTGAAAACCGGTGACTAAGATCGAAGATGTCCATACCTGACCGTTCCATTGCCCATTCCAGCAATTCAGGTTTTACGTTTATACGGACAGTCACGATGTTGTTTAGCTATGGTTGCGAAACTTGGTTTTAGCAAGCTCAATAAAGCGTTGTTGCAGCGCACTGACCAGTTGCGCATTGCCAAAGGGCTGATCAATCACGGTGCGCTTGATGTTCTTTTTCATCGTTTTGATCTGATCGGGCTTGTTGAACAGATCCACAATAGTACTGGCTTCATCAAACATTTGCACCAGCGCTTTGGTGGTGTGGCGAATACCGTCGAGGGTGTTCTGGTCGACCAGATCCTCGCCGTCGTCACCGGCTACTTCGGCCAGCATGATGTTGTAGAACGGTAGCTCCAGTTCGGACAATCCCAGTGCTTCAGCGACCTTTCCACGGTCACTCTGGATTTCGCCTAACAGTTCCAGTAGCTGCAATTCCTGTTGTTCCCATTTACCGGCATTCTTTTCTATGATGTCGCGTAGTCGCAGGCTTAGGGATTTGTAGTATTCAGGGTCTTCATCCAGATTCACGGTGATGTGATCTTTTAATGCGTTTTCTATTTCTGCTGCACGTGATTCAGGAGATTTGATTTCGTTTACTTTCTCACGAAAGTTAGCGGCCATTAAATCGACCGGCGGTATGCGCGGGTCGACACCGGTACTTATAATATGGTCGTCTACCAGTTGACGTACCTTGGCTCCGGCGTCAGCCAGGCTCATGCCTTGTTCGCGATACTTCAGTCGGCAGGCATTTTGTACCTTGCCCAGAAAACGCAGGTCGGGCAGGTAGGGCGCTGCTGCTTTGTCTGGCAGTATTACGTTAGTTAATTTAGCGAAGCGAGTGAAGGCGATATCAAAGCGACCGCGCTTCTCTTCATCTTTCAATGACAGCACGCAGGCATCAACGGTTAATCCGTCGCGCTCGGTTAAATCTATCTTCGTGAAAAATGCCATAGATTTAGTGTGCGCTGCTTGCAGCTTGGGCAGTTCATCTTTCAGTGAATGGTAGGTGCCTTCCACGTCGTCGCTGCTGAACAGTTCCAGTGCTTCGGCCAGACTGTCTGATAGTCCGAAGTAGTCAACAACAAAGCCGGTTTCCTTACCTGCATAGGTGCGGTTAACACGTGCGATGGCCTGCATCAGTGTGTGCTCTTTTAAGCTGCGATCAATATACATAACCTGTGCTATCGGTGCGTCAAAGCCAGTGAGCAGCATGTCTTTTACGATCAGGAATGCCACCGGGTTTTCAGATAGCGGGCGCTTAAATTCTTTGATCACTTCTTTGTGATGTGCGCTGTTGGTATGTTTGGCGATATAGGGTTCGTCATTCTGGCTGCCGGATACAATCACTTCACTGGCAGGCGCGCCGAGTTTGTCCAGTTCTTCTTTATAGACGGTTGCCGCGTGGCGGCTGCCCACCACAATCATCGCCTTGAAGCCATCTGGCAATATGCGTTCTTTGTAGTGTTTTAGCAGGTCTATGCAAATACGCCGTACACGTGCAGGGGCTTCACGAACTGCTTTCTCTACACCGTACTTCTTTTTGATCTCGCGCTGTTCTTCATCGGTGTATTCAGAGAAATATTCATCAAACAAGCTGTCAAGTGATTCACCGGCCACTTCAACCAATGCCTGGCGGCCTTCATACAGAATGCGTACTGTGGCACCGTCTTCCACGGCTTCATTGATTTTGTATTTGTCTATGTAGCCACCAAATGCCTGATCCATCTTGTGTGTTTTTAATAGCGGTGTTCCGGTAAAACCGATCTTTGGCGCATTGGGCAACGCGGCGTTAATCGTCATGGCAAGGCCGCCAAACTGGGTGCGGTGCGCTTCATCTGCCAGCACAATAATATGGTCGCTGGTGTTCAGGTTGGCAAAGGTCTCGGCATCTTGCTTTTCCATGTCAGCAAATTTCTGCACGGTGGTGGTGATCAGATCAGAGGTGTCGGTTTGCAGTAGGTCTTTTAGCGCTGCGACCGAGCCGGCTTGTTTCACCGTTTCTGATTGGGCATTGGTAAACGTGCCGGAAAGCTGGCCGTCTAGCTGGGTACGGTCCGTCACAAACACCAGTTTGTATTTTTGCAGTTCAGAGTCTCGCCGCATTTTCACCGCCAGCATTACCATGGTCAGTGACTTACCACTGCCTTGTGTATGCCAGATCACACCTGATTTTTCACGCCGCGTCTTGCCGGTCTTGAGCTGTTCTATCACCTTATTGACGGCACGGTACTGTTGGTAACGCGCTACCTTTTTAATCAGCTTGCCATCATCAACCTCAAACAGAACAAAGTTCTGCATCAGGTCAAGAAAGCCATCGTGATTGAGCATACCCGCTAGCAAGCGTTGTTGTGCCGTGACATCGCCGGTGGCTTTTACGGTCTGTGCGGTGCTGGTGTCTGCGTGATAGTCCAGTGGCTGTCGGCCACTGTCTTGAATACCTGATGTGTTCTTTTTATCGGCGGCCAGTGCGGTGCGTAGCTCATCGTCAGTTAGCGGGTAGGCATCTTTCCAGAAGCCATAATAACGTGGTGCCGCGCTTATGGTGCCCACACGGGCATCGTCTCTGCAAGTGCTTATCATTAGCTGGTTAGTC
>JALZUP010000133.1 GCA_023301505.1 Robiginitomaculum sp. | reverse complement strand
CTCCGTCCCGGCATTGTAGGGATGCGAGGGTCTATGGTCTTATGACTACGGCCATGCAAGAAATGAGTACACCCCCCCCCCCACATCACTCGAGGTCATCGGAATCGCTGCGGCAGGCGCGTAGGGCGGCATTTCTGGGCTCACTCCCGAAGCATTGACACCGACGGCTCCCCCGTCGCCACTTGGTGCCACAGAGGGAGACCCTAGCGCAGGGTTGACGCCGCCGCGGTCGACCGCTGTGTGCCCGCTCGTAGCGGCTCCGGCGTTAAACGCCACCTTTCGAAGGCGGCCCGCATTCCACAACAACAGCTGGTCGTTCCGATCTCCCACATGCACAGTGGCTTGCGTATGCAGGTTGTCGCTTTCGTTCGGGTACAAGGTTTCCGCACCGTGCACATGCACCTTGATCAGCCGCACGACCCACCGACGCGTGAGGCCTCGGGTAGAGCAGCGAGGCGAGATGACAACGCCCGTCGTTTCCCACGCCTCCTCCGGGTACTCAACGATGTGTCCCTCCTCCACGCAATCGTTTCCGCCCCGGGTATATAAACGAACATAGTTCCCGGCATGCAGCTCCTTGGCGTCCGCAAAAATAGGTTCAGACAGTTCGACAATACGCCCGTAGAGTAGAAAAGACGCGTAGGCATCTAGCGCGGCATATCTGTTGGACACAAATAATGGGAACGCGGGAGGGAGGGGGAGCTCAAACGAGTTTTCTTGAGTACAAAACAAACGACGACGACCTGCCATGGGACGATATACAACGCGAGGCGTGCAACAAACTTATCGTCATGCCAGTCTACTTTTTGTCAACAGCTCGGCGGCATTTCGGATTCTCGTCCCCTTCTTACTTTTTTTTATCTCCCGAGAGCGTTGGCTGATTCCGCTTCGAAATCCTCGAATGTTGTTCCTTCTGCAAGCGCTTCCCTAGCGGGTGAGCGCACAAGTCCGCAAAACCACGCCTCTATCTAAGATCCACGTTGCGCGACAGTGCCAGCGCAGGAAAATCCACCACGTTTTTCACAGTCACGCAAAATAAATTAGAGAGCCGCGTGCAGTTCACCTTATTCCCTACCCCCACCTTCATTATACTAGCATCTTCCAAAATATCGACCAGCGCAGAAGGCAGCTTTACCGGCGACGATCGTTGACCATGTAGGATATGGAAAATCATCGCTTGCTTTCCCGCAGCCAGCTGAATTGTGGCAGGTGGGTTTCCGGGCGCACCGACGCGAGATATCTCCCATCCGAGGTCTAAGCCGACCACCCGGCCGTGGGCCTCTGCCTGCCTTCGAATGTTCTGAGCTGCGGCGGCAACTACAGGAGTATCCTTGCTCGCAGGTATACACGCAGAGTGCACGTCGACCGGCAGGTCTAAAATCGGGCCAGCGGGAGGAGATGGCAAATCACCATCGACGACAAGATCGTGTCCTCCCTCTTGCAGCTCGTTTAAGATATCCGCCAACAGCGCACAATCGTAGCAGCACATGTCCTTGTACACGACCTGAGGGAGCTTGAAGCCGCGTCCCTTGTACCGTGCTACAAACAACACTTTCAGGTCAACCTTGATTTCCCTCAGGGAAGCTGACTGCAAGGCTTTCTGAAACACGACCTGCATGTATATATGTGTTTGGGTGCGCGCGAGATAAACAATGGTACAGAGTAGGTCCTCGAACAAGGACAAAAACTAACAAGAACGTCAGGCTCAGAATTTGGGGGACGTTAAGACATTTGGACCTAGACATCGTGCTCAGCGGCGAGCGCTATACTAAATCGTTCCAGTAAATGGCTATCGCCAATGCTCGAGGTTGGTCGTAGTTGGTGTTACAACATCGTTTCAAGCCTTGCTCACACTAGGTTCTTTTTGTTAGCGACCCAAAACTGTATTGCAATTTAGTACAGTTTCATACATGGTTTTTGCCTGCTGAATGCACACCTGTTCAAACTCGTTGAAGATCGCGACGATGCCATAGATGGGCCTCGTATCCGCACCGACACCAGGAGTATACACGCGTACGAACTTGACAAGCTTGTGGGACGCGTCGACTTCTATCACTACTACGTCGGTGTGTTAATGGCGCCGCTGTATGCAGCCCTCGCGTGTCCACTCTACCTATGGTTAAAAACAAAAAAAAGCAAGGGGCTGTTAGGAGCGCAAACGCAGTGAGTACGAACCATCACGACGGCACAGAAACAATGATATCAAAAGTTCGACCTCATTGCTTTCTTCTACAAATCTTCTACGCTGACAAGCATACCCCCTGTCTTCTCCGAGCAACGAGCCGGGGTTAGTTCCAAGCTCACCTCGTCCAGCACCTCCTGAACCGGCTTGTCGAGCCTGGCCACTGGCCTCTTTCGCACGAAACCAACGCATGCCGTATTGAGGTAGCGTGCTGACGGCAAGAAGCAGTTGTACCCGTCTGGGTCATCCAAAGTTCCAAACTTGCGTTCCGTGGTAACCGGAGCCAGCGCAGGTTGCCTTCGCCACAAAGCCATGCTGTAGTACTTGACCTCCGCGTCATGATACTTCTTCAGGTGTGCCTGCTGCAGAGTTTCACTCGACGCCGCGAAGCCCTTCAAGTGAACCAAGTTGTCAGACAGCTCCAGAAGCACGTTGACAAGGATCGCTGACGTTTAAGTCAAAACGAGTGGGATTCTTTCTTGAACAAACAAGGGGGGCTGCGCGAGCACTCCTGCATCCCAACTCTGGAGCGTCTCCGTCACTCGTGTGCTGCAGTCCTTGTTGGGAGGATGGTGCATGGACGGCGCAAAACAAACAGCGGGAGAGAATGAGGAAGGAACGAAGGGAGGAACGAAGGAAGAGAGGAAGAAAGGAAGGAATAAAGGGAGGAAGGGAAGGAGGGAGGAATGTTGGTTAGCGATGGGTGAGATCCAATCACTTCCACCTCTTGAGCACCGCGCAAGTATGACACGCCGAAGGATAGGACGTCCTGCGCAAGACTAACCTTAGATTTTTCCTTGTTATCGTCCACACATTGTTGGTACTTATAGAAGTAGCCCAAGAGGTCGCAGCAGGCATCTCGCAAAATAGCTCGACGTGACAACTTCTGCGTCCATCCCTTGACGATGATGCGATGGGTCGTCTCGCAATGTGAACGAGGCGGCCGCCCATCCGGCAAGCGCAGAGGGTGTGTGAGCTCCGGAATCCAAGCAAAAAAGGAACGTAGGCACATCTAAGGTCTTGAGCATCGTAGGACCCGGCGGGTGCACCCAGCAACCCTCGTATGGGTACTTGGTGACAAGCCTGTGCCGCGGTGCTGCCACCCCAATGGCTTCCTTTATTTCACCGAGAAATGCCTTCTGTCCTGGCAGCCGGGTTGGCATGACCTGCTGAAGAGGCAACAGAGGTTCGCAGGGAGGAACGCAAGCGAGAGGCCGCAATGCCAGAGAGGACGCGCGCCTACCGCGGCATTCGGCTTGCCTTAATGTTCGCGTATCATCGTACATATGAAAATATGATATCATGATATTATATCATATCGTGTGTACCACTCTGTGTACGTATGTACCTGGTACACACCAGGAAAAAAAACCCCGGGAATCACTACTCGTCTACTGGTACATGCGAGCAAGAGAGTTCGGTGTGTGTGCAGTGTACTGCTGTTGCCAGATAAGTATGATACCCTGGTATACATACGTATACCCGTAGTCGTAGCATGTTTTTTGTTATACGAAAATATCTAAGTGTACGGTGTGTACGGTGTATTGCCGCGAACGAGTACGTACGTAGTCGAAAATGTGCTACTATTAGTGTGTGAGCACGTTTCCAAATTTAAATAATGGATACCTCAGTACTCCTGGGTACTCGTACGCCTGGTGTCCTGTGCAGCTGTGCTAGCTGCTGTACCGGGTACAAAAACGGGCCCAAAAACGTGTACCAAGTATGACAAAAATACAGCTGTCAAGCTTGCGACCAACTACGCGCAAAGCACCACAACTCTACCAGCATAACAAGCTTGTGCCAGAGCTGCGACGGACATGGTCTAAAAACCAGGGAAGTCGCAGGGCCCCTGGTACGGGACCCCATGGTACAGGTGAAGCAAACCAGCAACGAAACAGCATGTACCTACGGCACGGCGGTTACCTCCTCCTGCTTGCAGACCTTGGAGAGAATCCGAAGACGCTGATCCACCAGTAGTTTTGGGGATTTGTTTTTTTGGGTGGCTGTCGACGACCGACGCCGGTGTGCCCGGCCCGCACGCACCTCCACCAGGACTCTAACCCTAACCCTAACCCGAACCCGAACCCGAACCCGACCCTTAAAGGGTGACTCGTGCTGGGATGCTGTGGCTTGTGGCTCGAAGTTCGGGAGTACCATCTAAAAAATA
>JALZUP010000132.1 GCA_023301505.1 Robiginitomaculum sp. | reverse complement strand
ATTATGGGTACCCGAACCGCCGTATACGAGACCCGTACGTACGGTGGTGTGAGAGGCGCACCTCGGCTAGTAACTCTAGTCGAGGCCGTCTACTCGATTTAGCGGCAAAATTTTAACATTTTATTTAGTTTATTGCTAAATTTCCGGTATTATTGTACTATTAAACGAAAAACCCTTTACTTTCTGGTGTTTTTGTTATATATTTAACTATGAACGCTTACAGGTTTTTGTAAGCTACTAATGCTATTGTAGTTTACATGAAAGACAAAGTATATCCTGTGCTTAGGAAAGCAACGTTTAGTTATCCCGCTAATGGTCTATCTAAAGTCCAAGCTAGAAATTTATCATCAAATATTTGCAAAAACTGGAAGGAGAATTGCAAAGGTCTAATAGAATCTCTATCAGAAATTTCAAATCTTACTAATATTAAACTTGTTGATAATCAATTTGGTAGAGTTGAAGAAGAAGGTTTCACCGCATTCGTAGTAGATCATCCATTAATTATTGCTGAGTATAAAAATCACAAAATATCAATTAGAAATTCAATTGCAGTTTGTTATCAAGAGTCGTCAACTAAAATATGGACAAGAAGTTCTTTAATTGATGGGATAGAGATTAATAATAAGGATTTCAAAGAGTTAAATAAAATATATGATTTAATAGCAAATCAATGTTGTAATGTAGGAGAAAAAGTTTTTGTAAAATCTTATGAGAATAAGTTCAAAGATACACCCTCAAGAATTGGGAATTTTACAGTTTTTACATTTGGCATCAGTAATTCAAATATTGGAAAGTATTTAGATTTATTTGATGATATAGATTTAAAATTTAAAGAATTAATCACCAATGATAAGGCTGCAAAGAATTTATTTAAAACTTCTTATAATGAGCTATTTGGATTAAAGAAACTGCAACCTGAAGAAACTGATAATAATTACTGGCTTACCGATAGTACTTCGTTCAAGGATGAAGAAGGTTCAATAGAAGAAAGTAATGTGTTATACAATATTAGAATAGAAAAAAATAAAATATTTGCTTTTGGTTTAGGTCATGACACTTCAAGTGATGGGGCATTAGCGAATATCTCATCTTTAAGAATCGCAAGGTATTACGCAAAAGAGATATAATTTATTTTTAATATGCAGTCTTCAAATAGAATCAACTCATCTGTAAACAAAATTAAAAGTAAACTTCAACCTAAGCTGATATGCAAAAATCCATTCAGTCACAGTGCATCAAAGATATGTGATATTAGGTATTTCAGTACTTCACTGGAAAAATTGGAAGATTCTGACCAAGTTAAAATTGCAAGTATATCACTTCCTGGAATAAACTCAGAATTCAAAGAAATAAGCAATAAAGAGGACTACCCACTTAATCTAAAAGTAGTTCCATGGAAAAGAACGTTCTCAAAACAATTGTTAGAAGAATTTAAGAAAACAATTAAATATGCTTGTCAAAAACAAGCTAATATTATTTGTATTAATGAGTTGGGTATGCCATTGAATTCCGTTGGCAATACACATAAGGAAGCTATTAGATTTGCAAAATCTATGGCTCAAAAGCATAATTGCTTAATTGTAGCAGGTTCTAATCATTGTAAAGACACATTTGTGAACAGAGGCTACATATTTTTCCCTGACAAGGAAAAGGAAACTGATCAAGAGTTTATTACATTTTATAAAAACATTAGCGCCACCGGAGTTGGTGAAGATATTTATACTCCTTCTCAAAGAATTATTTTTAGTACAAAAGCATTTGGGTTACAATTATCATTTCTAATATGTTTAGAGTTGGTTGACTATTCAAGTTCAACCATGATTGCCAAAAGTTCTCAGAATATTGATATGTTGATTGTACCAACATATCTTGAAAATTATGGAGCATTAGATAGAGTTGCAAAAAGTTTAAGTAAAGCTATTGGAAGTGTGTTGCTTACTAATTGCAATAAAGGACCTGACTTTCCGTTAAGCAGAATATATAAACACGGTAACGTTGCTCAAGGAAACAAGAGAAAAGAATCTAAGGTATCTGAATCAGTCGTAATAATTAGAAATTTAAACGTTAAAGATTTTAAAAAAAAGAAGTTAGAAAATTGGCATTCAATGGATGATCAAATAAAATGTCTATTCGGCACAGGAATAAATATTCGGTAAATGTTTTTCATTACTTTTTGTCACTAACGGATGATAGTATGTCGTCGTCTCTGTGAGGTACTAACAGATATGCGAAAACATTACCTATTGTTAGCAATAGTTCTTCCTTTTAATTCTTAGTGTTTAAAAATGATAATTTTTCAGGAGTAAACTTTGTACGAGAAGAAAGAAGAGAATCTGTAATCACATTGTGTATGCCATTAATTTTAGATTGTATTACACCAAATCCATCAACATCAAAATTACTGTTCACTTCTGGCTTGAAAAACTTGCTTAATTCCTTTCCACTTATTCCATATGACTGTAAACTATATGAAACTGAAGTTTTATTACCTTGAAGTTGGGCCGAAGCAGCAACACTAGCCAAATTTTTAACATCAATTCCTTTTTTGACCTTACTAAACAAATAATGTATAGAGTAGCCAATTCCATAAACGATTGTATCAGTAGATGATTCGACAATTTTTGCTTCTATATAATACACATTTAGATTTGATTGCTCCCTCCCTAGGGTTAATCCAGCAAATGCAGGAATACTTATTCCTGCATTTTGATTTCCATTAAAAATTTGTACAATTGTTTTCATTGATTCCAAATCACTTCTGTTTCGAGGAATGGATGAAGGTATTGTTGCACTTAAAGGAATAATTATATCATTTAGATTTAGAGGATAAAGTTTATTAGAAAGTTCTTGTAAGTCTAAATTGACTCCATTAATAGTTTCTTCTGATGGCGATTCACAGCTAGAAATCAAGAGAGAAAAAAAGTAATTGTTAAAATTGTTTTCGTGATCATAAGAAATTAATTTTATCTGTTTAATGCGTGATTATGGTACTTTAGTTGTATTGAATTTTTTTTTAAGTGTTTTTTATTCATCAATTAATTCAGACTAACATAAATCCGTTTTGTTGATTTTCAATAGTTAATGAATTTAAAATTAACAAATTTGAGGCTTTACGTTAGCACAAGTGTTTTTGTTTAGGTTTAAGAAGAATTGATTACTTTTCTTAATTCATTTCATTACGGTTGTCAGTTAGGGACGGCTTGACAATTATTGCTAACGGATCGGTGATGTGGATCGGTGATGTGGATCGGATGCAGCGTTAGCAAGTCTGATCTCATATCACGTTGTGTGTGCCCAGTATGGGTCCTACTATTGTAAGATAGTAAATTATTCTTAGGGGTGGAAGTCCCTTGTAGGCAAGTTGGTGAAGTCTACTAGTA
>JALZUP010000131.1 GCA_023301505.1 Robiginitomaculum sp. | reverse complement strand
AAAAAATGGAATCTGATTCGTCTGTAGGAAAATTTCCTACAGGCTAGAAATTAGAGCTCAGAGTGTCCCACAATGCCATTGTGGGACACTCAGCCATAAGCCACTGATTTAAAAGACATAGTTGATAAGAGATAGGTTGTAATGTCCCACAATGATCGATATCCGGCGATATAGGACACTTATGGGTATTTCACCGGTCACTGACGAACAACGGATTTCAAAAGCAATCGATCATCGCGACATTGGCGTCCTGTCGCAAGGCCAAAGCTAATCGGATACAATGTTATCCAAAAATGAATCAAGTTGACGGGATATGGCAGGCAATAAACACAGCGACAAATATCATATTACTTTTGCTGATAAGCGCACCACGATATCATTGGATACAATGTTATCCGAATTATTAGCCATTAAGCTCAATCAAATACCTGAAACAGAAGAAGCTCATGTCGCCGTGCGGGGTTGGCTACAAAAGACATTGATTGAGCGGATGGGGGACCAAAGCGCCCCAGGTATGGCTAGTCATTTTGCAAGGCGCTACATGCTTGAGTTTATCGCTGATAAGCGCCTAATCGGAAAATGGCATGATTGGCAAGGTGGATAAAAATACGCCCAACCTACGACAACTATGGGTACATAGTTATCCAAATATGCCTACTTGCGTAGGTTATGACAGCTACAACTCTGTGTAGCTGTCATACATAAATCAAACTCCCACTAAATCAGTATCCCTATCAGTATCCCTCCGTTTTGGGGATCGATCGCTGGCTCGTCGTTGTGGCGTCTGTTTGCGCTTCTTTTTTAAGTTAAGCTTTACCGATTCTTCAGCGTCGTCATTTGTTATCCAATCGATCAAGTTCAGTAACTTCGCAGTCAGCCTGTTGCCTACCAATCTATTTTCGTAAGCCTTACCAAGATAAAGTATTTCCCAGTCTGGCACTTCAAAACACTCTGCATATCGATCAACCAGTTGCATAGTTACTGGCTTTTTTCCATTCTCCATTTCTGAAATGAATGATTTTGTAAGGTTAAGTTTCTCCGCTAGGCCTTTCTGTGTTAACCGATTGAACACTCTGAAAGCCTTTAATGCTTTGTTTCTCCCCATTAGTTCTTTGCTTTCATTGTTCATTTTATTCGCCTTAAATTAGTCTGCTAGCACCGCTGTTCTGAATTGTCAGCGTTGCTATCAATATTAGAAAACATTGCCTCCGGGTTCTTCCGAAGGCAATGTCTTTTACCGGTTTAAGCTGCCATCAAATGGCAGTCAACTTCTTCTACGCCCCAGCTTAATGCTTTTCTCAAAACCCAAAACGTTATTGGATTCCTCAGCATGTAGCGAATAGCCTTTTTTAAATATGGCAACGCTCTCTTCCACTGGTTCTTTATTATTGTAAAAGCAGATAGCTGAAGTGTTATAGCTTTTTGCTTTTTTTCTCTTAGCCAAGCGCAAGCGCTGCTAGGGATCATTTGTTTTCTCCTGGCCGCGCCACCCTTACTTGTGGAATTGATATCTATAAGGATTGTTCCGCGGCAATCATGGTTAGTGAATTCCACGACTCCAATTTATATTGCAAATAGAACAAAAGGTCTATAAAAAAAGAACTTTATGTGTTTGAGTTGTGATGGGTTTGGCTTCTAGGGCGGACTTTGTTAGATGTGTCTCAAAATTGTAAGGATCGTGTTGTCCTCGTAATTATAAGCACCTTTATTTCATTGAGTAATAATTACAGGAACTCTGTATATAGCCGCAACCCTTCCCATATTTGCTGTGAGTAGTAAGGGAATATGGAAATACATAGTAAAAAGCTACGTTTATCTTACTTAATCGCGTGCTTTCTAATAAGCCCTTTATCTGTAGCTGACCGTTATGGAAGAGTAGAAGTATTTGACATAGGGAAAGTTGGCGAATGGCACTATGAAGTAAATGAGGTATTTGCTATCGCAAATATTAAGGGGTCTCATGAACTAAGCTTTGAATGTGAGAACGGTTGTTATTTTAGGGTAGTGATTCATTATTTAATTAGCCGGTCTTTAATAAGCCGGTTAAAAAATAAATGTGAAAAAAATCAAATAGTAGATGTACAGATTGATATGGAAGTTGCTAAACATAGAATATCGGGTACATGTTCCATTGAACACCTGACTGGTATCTACATAAGTCCTGACACCAGTTTCTCCGTATTAGTACCATTTAATCACGATCTTTTTTCAGATATGAAAAAATCAAAGACAGCGTCAATTAGTATTAGTGATGCAAAAAATGGCGAGTTAATATTGAATACTAAATTTAAAATCGATGGCGCTGATACCGCTCTTCCTAAAGTAAGAGACTATGGAATTCACCTCGGTGTATTTGATGATCTGTGATCACCTCGATCACCGTATGCACTAGTGAACGAACAATCGCACACGACAACACAGTTCCCCGGTCAGCGCCATACCCAGTGGTTGGGAAGGAATTTTCTGAATGGACCAAAAAAAAGAAACTGTCTATCGCTTGGTGCGAAATGTGATCATGTGATGTACTAATGTAGATGAACTCTACTTTTTTTACAAAAATCGAAATCGATTAGCCTTCCACTCCGCCATCAATCATCCCGGCTTCATACAATCCAGCCCAGTCATAAAAGAACGGATACCACCCGATCACGGTATGCACTAGCGAACCAACAATCACACACGCCAGCACAATTCCCCAGGCAACGCCGTACTCCCCTGCTCCACCGGTTCTAAGTCTTCCACCAAACAAATGAAACCGTCGATCGCTGTTCGGTGCGAACGGTACACCGGATACGGTTAGTGCATCAGTCAGCACATGCGTTAAGCCACCATAGAAGAACGCTAGGCCAATGTTGTGGAAGTCCCATAGAAACCAGAACGCGAGAACACCAATTGCCCAGCCGGCTACGTAGTGCGTCACGGTGCGATGCTTAACGCGTTTGCCGGCGGCTTGCGCTACCCATTCAAGCCAATCGGGGGCGGTTGATCCTAGTAGTGCGATTGGCACCATTGGTGGGGCGATCACGGCTGTGGTCGCACCAGCGATTGCCATGTGATTAATCCATTTCATTGCAGCGACTCCCAAAACGCACAAGTGCGAAGGTGTGGTGTTAAGTGGGAAAAATCCGGCTTGTGGCGTCACCTTATGTGGTGATAGTGCTGTGCCGGGGTAACACAGTGGCTCTACTCGCCTGTTGGGGGTCGTTTGGGTACTGCTGATACTAAGCGCAGGTATTGGCTCATTCGTAGCTGTTTTTCAGGGTCACACAGTGCTGCCATTGTTAGGCGGCTTTCCATGATTTCGGCTTCTGCTTTGATCAGGGCTCGCTGGCCGGCGACTTTCTCCAGGTATGTCACCTGTTCGCTTGCGCCAGCTACGCCTTTGCGTACTCGAATGGCGGCTCTGGCTTCAAGGGCACGGTGTAGCGCAAGCTCACGGATGGCATGGTTGCGCGTGGCAACAGCGGAAATGAACTGTGCAACAGAAGTTGCTGCACTGGTACGACGGTGAAATTCGCGGTCCCGTTCTCTATCTAGCTCCGTGTAGCTGTACAGCGGCATTCTGGCGACAATACCCACGTAATTGCTGCCAATGTCTGTTGTCTCGAAAAGATCGTCACCACCGCTCTCGCTGCGCAGCTGGGCACGTAATTCAACGTCTATATTGAAATTACTGGGCGATGGGTAGCAGGTCATTACTGAATTAAATACCGTATCAGGATCGATGGCCGGGGCTTTGACCAGCGGCGGTAAACTTTCCTGATAAGAGCGCCCGTTACCTTCCATGGTTGGCAGGCGATACGGTTTGAATTCAGGGACAAACCACCACTATACGCATCCCGGCGAAGTGTATGAATTAAACGCTCGTTTAATTCGAACGTTTGTGATGGATTTTACAGGCATTAATTCGTGTGGGTGATAGGGTGCATTCAGACGTATTTTTTTGGCAGTAAAGAGGTAACAGAA
>JALZUP010000130.1 GCA_023301505.1 Robiginitomaculum sp. | reverse complement strand
TCCTGGTATTTTGATAAAAATTAAGTTTACTTTTTATCTACCATTTTTTGGTTTGAATAGTTCCTTGTTGTGGGGATTAATTTCGGTGAGTGTGTTTATTTGTTGCTTTGTGTTTTAATTAAGTACGAAGATTTACTTAACATTATTTACGCATTTAGAAGAATTGATTGGTCAATTAGCTTGGTTGTATGCCATTTGAAAATGGAAAGTACGATAACGGTGAGTGGACTTTTTTTTATAAATTTAACGCTTATTGTAATCAAGCTTCAATAAATTTCCCTCCTACTCCTCCTATCCCTCCTATCAATCAGAATAAATAATAAACCAGTTAACAAATAAATAAATCCAAATTCTTCAATCCATCTGATGGCGCTGCCAGAGAACATTAGGGCACTATAGAATATAATTCCCCACGCAATTTTATATAACCGATCAAATCCTTTTTTTCTTTCTAAGAAAATTAATCTTCCAGTTGGAATCAAAAATAATCCTAAAATAAATCTTGCACAAAGTTCATAGATGGGAAGCATGTAGAAGAAATTGATATCGGTAAAATTGTATAGATAATACAATTCTGCGCTTTTGTAGCAAAGAAATATTCCAATACCCATTAGTAAAATTCCTAGAATTTTAGGTTCATAGTTCATAAATTTTTCTGTTTTCTTGTTTTCTCATTGTCACTTCTGGTTGATTTGTAAACATATTGTTTAATTTTCACCACGACTTCCTAATGAAATAAAATTCCTTCTTTTAATACTTGAATGTTTGTTGTCATTGCCTTATTCGAAGTTATTTCCTTAGCCCTTATGTCGTAAGCGTTCAAGCAACCACATAGCCTGGCAACAACTCTTCCAACCTATTAACGGGATGATCAGCAATTACATCCAAAGTTTCTGTCAACCAAGTTTGTGGATTAATATCTTTAGCTTTGCAAGAAGCGAAGAAAGAATACATCATGGCTAAATTGTGGGCACCCTTATGAGAACCAGCAAACATATAATTTTTACGACCTAGAGCTAATGGTCTAATTTTATTTTCGATTTGGTTGTTGTCTATTTCTAAATTACCATCTTCAATAACGGTAAATAATTTGTGCCATTGATTTTGAAAATAGGTCATTGCTTTACCCATTGGGCTTTTTGGAGTAACCGTCACACATTCTATTTCTATCCAAATTTTCAACTCTTCCAATAATGGTTTGGTAAAGTTTATTCTCTCGTCTTTTCTTTGTTGGATAGTTGCTTTTTGTTTGCGAAGTCTCTTTTCTATAGCATAAATCTGTTGATATACTTTCAGTACGTGCTCTGCTCTTTTAGGATCACTATCTTTAGCCTCGAAAAATTTACGACGCACGTGTGCATGACAACCGACCAATTTAATTGCAGGATTAATTTTTGCTAGTTTATCATAAACAGACAACCCATCGCACTGAACATAACCTACAAAGTCAACCAATACTTCTTTAGGTCCTTGCGTACCTCTTCCTTTTCGGTAATTAAAAAATACCAATCCCGATACGATACATCGATAAACCCACATATAGCCCTGCATCACTTTTTTCATTGGTGGTGCTTTGCCTTTTAATTCTTCGACTTTATGTTCTAAAACTTTTATGGGGGATTCATCCGCGTTTATATAGTTGGATTCGGTTACTTTTTTGATTAATACTTGATAAAGTGGCTCCAACAATTCGCAAACTAACTTCATCCAATGGCAAAGTGTTCCTCGATTGACATGCCATTCAAAATCTCGCGAGAACATCTGCGCTTGCCTATAAAAAGGTAGGTGATCAATCATTTTGCTAACCAAAATATGAGCTAACAAAGAGTTGGTCGCAATACACTTTGGTATAGCTCGACTTGGTAGTGGAGCAATATGTATTTTTTCTGTTTCTTTGGATTTATATTTTTTCCGAACCTCTCTATGGATTTTTAAACTAGCTTTTGTATAGCTCAGTCGATCAGTTACTTCTTCTCCAATTTCGATCATCTCTTCTGTATCAAAATCAGGTTCAATAATTATTTCCTCTACTTCTAAATGTGATGGGAATTTGTGACGACCAGGATGATTGCGTTTGCCTTTCTTATTTCTTTGGTAGGTAATTTCTTCTTTTTCAACTACTGGTTCTTCTGGCTTGTCTTCTTTAAAAATATTTAATTGAGCGTCATCTTGAGCTGGAATAAAGCGTTCGGACTTGCTTCCAAATATTAGTTTCTTGAGTTGAGCCAACTCAGTTTTTAAGGCAAGATTCTCTTGACTTACTTCCTTATATTTTTTCTGAAGTAATTTTTTAGTCACTTCCAAACATACAAATTACATTGCTTTTAGACACCATGTTTATACCTTTTTCTTTGCTTTATTTTTTGCAACGATATTCCTTGGATCATCAACATTAGCGTTTGCCAACTCAACTCCATTTTATTCGTAACGATATTCTTTTTCGGTAATTCAAAAGTTCCCCGCTCTAACCTTTTATAATACATCAAAAAACCACTCGGCTCCCAAACCAACATTTTCATCTTGTCTCTTTTACGATTTACAAAAATATAAACGCTGCCATCAAGTGGGTTACCTTGCATCTCTCCACGTACCAATCCGCAAAGACCATCAAAGCCTTTTCGCAAATCTGTAACCTTAGAATAATAATAAAACTTATGCGCAGATGTAAGCCCTAACATGGAAATGGTATTGTTAATTCTGTGCCATTTGGATAACGGATTACAATACTTTGCAAGCTAGATTCTTCTTTTATTTGGATAGGTTCAAAAATCGAAGATGTTGTTGCTTCTTTTTTGTTGTATTTTTGTAACCAGTAATTCATAACATACGTTTTTATTTTCCTGGATTCACAGAATTTAGTCAAGGATTTATCACTGGATAAATATTCTTCAACTAAAGGATACATTTCTGATTTTGTCTTTCTTGGATTCATCTTTTTTTCGCAAAGTTAAATCCACCTTTTCAATTTAACAAGATGTGGTTGGCTGAACGCTTACGATTCTTGTTCAAATTATAAGTGGATTGCTATTTTAACTTCGAGTTCAAAAAGAAAAAGGTAGTTGAATTTCAAGAGAATCAGTCTCCCAGCTTTAGCGGTCTGCCAGCAAAGCGGTCTCTAAATCTCCCAAGTCTGAAAAAGAAA
>JALZUP010000129.1 GCA_023301505.1 Robiginitomaculum sp. | reverse complement strand
GGGAGACTTCAGGCTATAAAGTGCGCGATTAGCTCAGTGGTAGAGCAATGCCTTGACATGGCAGAGGTCACAAGTTCAAATCTTGTATTGCGCACCATTAATTTCAGGCCAAAAAGCCGACTAAAACGCTGTAACTAAAAAGTTTGCAGCGTTTTTTTGTGCCTTGGTGCAATTGCTGAAAATGCACCAAAATACCCCCAAAATGCACGTTTTTGCACTCTTTGAAGCGGGACAAGAGACAGGACAAATTTACAATTCAAGTTGCCTACCCTTGAAAACCATAGTTAAGAATTGTTAAGGTTTCGAGTTTTCCGACGCCATAAAAGGCAACGATGCACCTAGCCTTCGTCATTGGCTGATCCATCATATAGGATTTCTCCGCTTTTCTTGGATACCAGAATGACACGGGAGGAGCGTAGTGTGCTACCGTCTTTACCGTCCATCCATGGCGCGTAGATTACCCAGCAATCGCCTTGCGGTCTGTTGTAGATCATCGGCTCTTCGGCACCTGGCTTGAGGTGGTGAAGCTCCAAGTCATCAGATAGGCAATGATCTTTGGCTATGGCCATGGCTTTGCGCTTTCCTAGCTTGGGAAACAATCGGTGAAAAAAATTCATTCTAAGTCAAAATATACTGGCATTCCTATCGACTAATCAATCAATGAAATGCTTACAAAAGCTAACGATTACTGACTGATCGCTCATTTCCGGTTTATCCCAAGTCCAGCGCATCCGGCTCAAGGCCAGTCGCTGGGGATGAACACTTGACGCCCCTCTTTTTTAATTCGCTCAATGTCTTTTTTCAAATCGGTGATGCATTTCCGTTCCTCGTCATTGGCTGGGGTAACGGGTTTTCCAAGAGTCAGGGCAACCATGATTTCCTGCATTCTTTCAGTGTCAATCATTACAGTATATATTAGCTAACTGAGAAGAGCGCGGCAAGTTGAATGAGAAATGAAGCCTTCTGAAATTTAACTGTTGGCTTACTCTGCCTCTAATGCTTCTGCCTGCCACCGCGCCCGTGTCCTATAAGGTGCCCATTTGGCTCGAAAGCTACCAAGAGCGCGTAAAGTGTCCCATATTTCTGTGGCTGTTTGCGGATAAAGCCCCTTGCAATCTATTTCGCGGTCAAAATAGCTGGCAAACTTCCATTGAATGGCTGCTTGTATGCGGGGCTTGCGTAATAGTCGGCTTGCGCTGGCTTTTGCCCCTGCTTTGCTGCGGGCTGATGGGAAGGTTCTTTGATAAGCTACATAAGCCCGACGTTTAAAGCTGAATAGACCTGAGCCGCATTCGCCAAGAACATAGTTAGAAGCAAATCTCCAATGGCTAATACTGATGCAATCCTCAAGCGAACGACGAAAGAGCGGGAGTTTCGTCGGATAACTTTTGCTAACTTTTCTGACGCAGAGAGACGGGCGGCCAGTGCGTGGTTTTCTAGTCTGATATGCAAGGTAGCCCCCCACTACGGCCTCCTCAACGACGCGCCAGTATATGTAATGATTCCGTTCCAGAAAGCGAACGGATACGATTCCACCATGTTTATCGATGGCAGCTTCGATAATCCGTAAACTCTCTCTTGTCAGGATATTGGGTTTCATGGTGGAGTTTCTTAAGTCCCTAAAGAGGTGAGTTTTCGGAGTCCCTAAAGGGTTTAAATTTCCGAATATGGAAAATGCTGTCCACCTCTCCACCCAGTCAGATGCTTGGGCGGGTCATTAGGTAATGTGATATGCCGTGGACTGTCTTTTTATCGCTGACGTATGCGCTGCCCTTTTTGATCAATGCGCTTAGGTACCGTCCGGCGTTTGCATCATAGCTCAGTAAAGTTTTTGCCTGTTGCTGAGTTTGACTATCACGGTCTTGTAACACGCCTTGAACTTCGGTTGCGCTCATCCATTTTTTACCGCCTTGATCAATGCCCATAAACCCTTTGGCCATGGCTAAGGATATGAGGCTTTCCATGCGTTGCTCTGGGGATAGTTCGGTAATGGCTGCGAGTAGTTCCGTGTCTTGCCATGCGGTCACGCCTGAGCGGTTGTCTGATAGATGCTCGGGCGTCTTCACTTGGTCGATCCAATGCAGGAATGCGGGTAGCTCATCACGTAAGGCTCTTTGGAATTCTTGTTTTTCCTCCGGTGTTTGTGCTGGCAAGGGAAGCGTTACAGGTGACACTTTCAAGAGGATGATTTTATCCTCGATGCCGTCTTCTAACGGGGGGATCACAGATAGATTCTCGGGGGTTTCATTACAGCATACCATCACGCGCCATACTGGGCGGAGTTCGATGGATGACTTGCGGCGGGTGTTGATCTCTACGTTGCCCGCATAGATAGCTTCCTTAAATCTTGAACCAAATGCTTTGCGGGCGCGTGGGTCTGTGCTGGCTACTGAATCATCGATCAAGAGAAGTTCCGAGCCTAGCAGATTGTCATTCCAAGGTAGTTTCCCCGTCCATGCCGTCATAGGATTTGCTGCCCGTCCTCCCATGGCTTGCTGTGCGATGTGCGCTAGTAATGATTTCCCTGCCTTCCTCTCACCCGCCATGACCAGCATAGGCGCGGGCTGGTGCATGTTAGCGCGTATTGCCCTCACGGCGTCTCTGAGCCATCCACAGAAGACAAGGTGGCTGTCAGTGATGGGAAATGCTTGCTTGATGATCTCACGATGCAAGGGACAGGCTCCAGGCGTTGCGTTTGGTATGTCATAGCCTTGCGTGACTAAGAAGCTCCTGCCGTTAAGTTCGGCAACTCCTCGGGGGAAACCTGCAAGCTGTCCACTCCAATCAACGGCCTGATCCAGCTCGATAGTCTCCATGCAAACTTCAATAAGCTCTTTGCAATCACCTTGTGAATGTCCCTGCGCTTCGAGCCTTCTCCTGATGCCATTCTTCACGGGTGTCTTGCGTGTGTAGGGGCGGTAAAATGTGCCGGTGTCCACCAAGTAAGCTGCGGTTTCCGTGGAGTAATAAACGGCATCTGGATTGAATGATACCTGCTCGGCGGGTGGAGAGGTGGAGTGTGTTTTCTCCTTTGAATTTTTTTTCATGTCGCTTTCAATGCTTTGGAGTTCCGCTTGCGCGGGAGTGGTCGTTGCTGACTTCATTGTTAAATTGGGTTGAGGTATAGAAGTCGGGCGGGTGTGTTGGTTTTCTCGTGAATGCAATGCGGCATTCTGAGGGGCGAGGACTGGCAGCGTTCTAGGATGGCTTGATCGATGTGGAGTCCTGCGGCCATTTTCCGTATGGCGTTCATGGCCGCTTCTGGTGGGCGGTCGTACCATGCGTGAAGGGATTTGTTCCCAGTGTCGATGACAGCGCGTAGTGTCAGGCCTAGCTTGTCTTGCGCGTACCCTATCAAGGCACTGCTGAGGGATTTGTTTTGCTGCCGTTCTTCCGGTGTGCTTGGCTTGTGGCCGATCAGGTCATCACTTTCTAGCAAGATGAAAGGCGAGGTCTTCACGCTGTCCTTGCTTCTGCTGATGCCTCCTTGGTGGAAGGTTCCGGCGGCGATGCGTGGCGGCAAGGTGTCGAGCTTCAGCCAGTCACGACACGTCTTGAAATTGGCGGCGTGTTGTGGGCTTCCGGTGTCGTATGTTTCCCCCATCCATAGAATATCGTCCGGCTTGAACAGGCTACGTATGAAGTCATGCGGAAGGGCTTCGGGGTGGTCAAAGCGTATGGGCGATGAGTGCCATAGATCGGCTTGCCAGTCGTTTGTGAGATACGGGGCTAGTTTCCTTTCCAGAATCTCTTGAATGCGTGTCGTAAGCTTCTCTTGCTCGGTAATGCGTAGATACTCCCTGTGTGCGGCCTGTTTGCGCTCTCGCTTGTCTGCTGCCCATTGCCGCTTTTCTTCGGGTGTGAAATCTCTGTTTTCTGGAATGCCTACGTATGAGAAAATTTCTTTCCGGTGTGCGCCATCGCCTTCATGGGCAACGCATCCATATTCTCCATTGCCATCGGTTCCATTGATAAAAAGATGGTTCCCCTTATCATCACCGCCGGCGACTCTGCAAGCTGGACAGGCGGCAATGGTTTTGTTTCCGCGCTGGGTCACGTTCTTGAGCTTGGAAAGGTCTAACATGATTGCCACCTTTCCGCTTCCAGCTGGTTGAGGGCTTCGTCAAGCATCCTTGTTGCCTCCTGTGTAAACTGTTCAAGTTCTTCATCCGTTAGGGGTGCTGATGGGTTGTGAATCAAATGCGGAACAGTCATGCGTTCCGAGCGGTCTTCAATGATGGTGTTCATAATCTATCTGGTGATTATGCCCTTGATGAAAACAGTGATTGGAGTAGCTTGAATGTGTCCCTCGAAAGACACTTTACGCCCGCTCCTTGCTTCCATGTGAGGGCGGGTTTTTCATTTGGCAGCTTCAATGGTGAAGCGGGCTTCGAGTGCTTTACGAGCTGATACTGGATCGATGAACACGCGCTTGCCGATTTTCACGTAAGGATAATATCCCTTCGCTCTCCAATCGTTCCATGCTCTTAGGCTTGGGCGTGTGGATTCATCAGTGAATACGGCTTCGAGGGCTGGTTTGATGCCGACAAGTGTCGGCTCCTGCTGGGTGTTGTCGGGTGTATGAACGGTCATGCGTGTAACATCACACGACATGCATGATCACTGAATAAAAACAGGGTGCCAAGTAGGTATAGCAATCTGGCTAAGCTTGAGGCCGCTTGCGCCCTTTGGCTTTTTTGAAGGCCGCTTCAAACTGCTCATAAGAGGGCATTTGAATCTCAAGATATTGGCCAACTGGCAGGCATCGATCATACGCTTCATTAGCATTTTCCACCTCCCACAATGCGAGGCATAACCAGCCTCTAACTATCCAACCTTCAATACTACGGTTGAACTTTTCTGGTCTATCCACGGCGTCCTTCACGATCAAACCAAATCTTTTGAAGAAGTCTTGATCTCCCTCTTTGGCTCTATCAGCAAGAACGCTGGCGTATCCTGGCAATAAGTGATTGAGCGGAATTTGATCTCGAAGTTGTTCCCTGATACGCCATAGATGAAACTCTCTGTCGTATGCTCCAGTGTCTATAAAAAGATTCTCATGCACTTTCTTGAAAGTTTTGAGGTCACGCGAAACAAGTGTGTATTTGACTACTTTTTCAGATGCTCCATCTTTCGCTAAGAATACTAAAAGTCGCTCAGTGGCATTGAGGCAGCATTGTTCATCAATCGTTTTTGTATCTTGGAACGCCTGCTCTAAGTCAAACTTTAGCCAATTTAAGCCCGTCTCAATGAGGGTGCCAGCTTCACTGACTTGCGTTACTATTTGACTGATAGTATCTGCAATATTTTGATCGAGATTACGCATCAGCCAAGAGGTTTTCTAACTTCTCCTCGCTCTCGAATAGTTTCTCATTGAGCTTTTTAAGCTGCCGCAACATTGGTAGTGCAGGTGTTAGCTTGGCGAGGTCTTGGTATGTTTTGGAAATTTCAGAAGCGAAACCTTGAGTAGGATTTTCAATATTTTTCATCACTTCTATAAAATCTTCCAGTGCCACTGCATGTTCTTCTCTAGCCTTGATCGAAGCTGCTGTTTTAGTGCCGTCACCTTTATGGAGAAAACTAATATTTTTAAAGCTAGGCTCCACTGCATAGAGATGAACTTTCTCAGAATTGATTTTATCAAGAGTCCATTGGATCTGCGCCGTGAGTCCAGCAATAAGAGCAGAGCGATTTTGAGCCTCTTTGCTCTCCCTAATTTGTTGCTTCTGAGTTTCAAGAGACAAATAGACAACGGCAAAAGCTAAGCCTGAGAACAAAGCGTTCAAGATGTTGAAGCTGTCACCAAGCTGGCCAATTCTATCTATCCTCCCACACAGAGCGAAAAGCGATGCGATCAGAAAGAATCCGCCCCATACCGAAAAGATTACGACCATTATAATTTTACCTGATTTCATAAGTTATTTATTCAATGTGAGCTTTGGCAGGTTGTTTACGATTCTTTGGGTTTCTAGGCTTACGGTGATGACTCTTAGGAGTAGTTCCAAGGGGTAGGCTGGGTTTCCTTCGGTTTCGTTGGCGTAGTCGTTGGCGTCGTTGGTGATGCCGCTTTTCTTGTCGGTCTTGACGCATTGGCGTTCCATCACCCAGTCGATGGCGGGCTTGCCGTTGATGATGTAATCGTAGGCTTCCTTGGGAATGTCTGTGATGGTGATGTTGCCGTTGTAGATGATGGTTGTTAGGTCTTTGGCGGCGGCTCCTGTTTTGCCCTTGAGCTTGCCGTATTTCATCTTCTCTAATCGGTAGTATTCTGTGTTTTTTTTCTCGAAGGTCATTTCTCCGCCGTTGATCGTGACGGGGTATTGTTCGACTCTCTCGTAGTTGACGTGAAGATCACCTAGCTTTCTGCCAGCTATAGTGAAGGCTTGAAAGTTGGCAAAGCTCTTTACCGCTGGGATACGGGGCAATTGTTTGGCTAGGTTATTGGCGTATTTTTTGCGGTAGTCTGGATTATGAAGCAAGCCGTAGATGTAGTAGAAAACATCTTCTTTACTGATTGCTTTGCCCTCGGCTCCGTAGGCGTTCTGGTAATAGGCAAGGCCAGAGTCTGTGATGCCGTCCTTGACGGTGTAGCCTTCGTGGGCAGTGCTACTCTCTTGGCTGAATAACTCGTCCTTGCAGTCCAGTGCGGCTTTTTCGTAGAGTTTAAGGGGAAAGCATTGCCCATTATCAATGTGCTGAATATCTGGAAGGCAGTTAACCATCAACGCAGAGAAACCGGAACGTGCACCTGTTCCCGAAATGTGAATCACCAAGTTTTCCACGTCGTTACTAGGAAAAATACGTGGCAGTTGATATACATACTCATTGAGATCCCGTGAAAAATAAGTCCATGTTTTAGTATATGGGCGATAATGAGAAACAGTTAAAGCCGTTGCGTTAAAATCAATTTTTATGTTTCTCTTCAAGCTATTCTTAAGCCCTCTACTCCAACTAATTTTATTGAGGTCTGATTTTGTTAAACTATCTAGAATTGCATGATCTGTTCCTGCCTCGCTATGGTGGTTTAACTGTTTTCTCTGCTCTTCGTAAAAACCAATGAATCCAGTTAGATTTTCGCTTAAGTTAGCTTTTGAAGCATTGTAGCACCATGTGTCTCTATTTGTTGTCAGGCCAATAGTTCCTTCCAAAAAGATACATTCTTCATTTTTCTTATAAAGAATCGGATAGCTTTCAAAATTTTCGTCACGCTGATCTAGCCAGTCATTGTGTTTGTCTGGTGTTATTTCCTCCCAGCCTTGGGCGGCGGCGACACCCTGAATGCTGTTGAAATGTTGTATAATTTGTTTCTTTTCATTGCTGCTCAAGTCATCGCCGATGTCATGAAAATGAATTTGACCGTGCTGCTTGGCTTTTGGATTTTTGACAAAGAGGGTAATGGCAATTCCTGTCATACTTCCACTGTCGAAAATATTACCACCCTCCTTGGCAGCACCTTTGGAGAGCATGTTTTTGCGTATATCGCCGCGTAGATGAAAAACGTAGAGGTTGGTGAATTCTTCAGCGAGGCATTTCCTCATGCCATCGGCAAAGGAACGTTCGACCCATGCCGAGCCAGAGACGTAAGCCATGACTCCCGCATCACCAAGGCGATCACTGCCCCAACGGATGGCGCGGATATACGAGTCGTAAAGATTTCTAACATTCGCCGATGCGGATGCCGCGTAGGTGTCAGCTATGCGTTGATCGAGGTGCGGGTATTCGATATTCGCTGCATTGTCGTTGGCTGATTTCTGACCTGAAGAATATGGAGGATTCCCCATGATTACGCGAAGATCCAATGCTCGCTGCCTGATGCGGCGTTGTGAGTTATCGGGCATGAGTTTCTGGATCAAGTCCTGTTTCTCATACATCTGGAAAGTGTCTGTTAGACAAATACCTTCAAAGGGTATAAACTCTTCAGCTTCTGCAAGTTCGTGGAAACTAGCTTCGATATTGATGGCGGCGATGTAGTAGGCTAGGAGAACGATTTCATTGGCGTGGATCTCGTTTTTATATTTGTGTTTCAGTTCTTCGGGTTTGATGAGGCCGCTTTGTAACAGGCGCGTGATGAAGGTGCCGGTGCCAGTAAAAGGATCGATGATGTGTACGCCTTTGGAGCCTAGCGTCTGGCCAAATTCATCTTTCAGTACGTCATTGACTGAATGGATGATGAAGTCCACCACTTCGATGGGGGTATAAACGATGCCAAGACGCTCTTTGAGGCGAGGGAAGGCTTTACTAAAGAACTTGTCATAGAGCTGAACAATGAGCTGTTGGCGTCCGTGGGCGGTCTTGATGTCCTTGGCTCGGCGGTGGACGGATGCGTAGAATTTTTCCAGCGAGGCGGATTCCTTATCGATGTTGTCTTCTTGGAGGATTTCCAAGACGATCTGCATGGCTTGGGAAACGGGGTTTTCCTTGGTGAAGTTGTGGCCTTGGAAAAGGGCATCAAAGACAGGCTTGGTGATGAGGTGCTGGGCTAGCATCTCGATGGCTTCATCCTCGGTAATCTCGCCATTGAGATCGTCGCGGAGTTCTTCGAGGAAGGTGAGGAAAGAGTTTCGCTTGTCACCGTCTTTACTAACAATGGACTTGATACGTGTGATGTGCTGCTGGGCGATCTTGCCGATGTCTTTTGCCCAGTCTTCCCAGTAATCACGGGTGCCACATTTCTTGACGATCTTCGCCATGATGGCCTTGGTGAATTCATCGAAAACAAAGTCGGCCTGTGTGGGTAAAGGTATTGTGCCGCCTCCTCCTGTAACGGTGTCTTTATCATCGTCGCCCGTGTCGTCACCGCTTCCCGTGCCGATACCGGATGGCTGCTTAGGCTTAGGCTGGTTAGGTAGATGATTCGATACGGCGATGACTTCGATACTGTCGCTAATGTCCTCGCCAAGGCTGGCTTGGTTAATCTTGGCATCAAAGGAATCATCGTGGGCGCGGAGGGCATTGAGTATCTGCCAAACAACCTTGTAGCGTTCGTTTTGATTGAGAGCTTGGGAAGGTTCCACGCCGGCGGGAATGGTGACGGGGAGAATGACGTAGCCTAGTTTCTTATTTGGGGCGCGGCGCATAACACGGCCTACGGACTGAACAACGTCCACCTGGCTCTTGCGCGGGTGCATGAACATGATGGCATCCAGCGCGGGAACGTCCACGCCTTCAGAAAGGCATTTGGCATTGGTGAGAATGCGGCAGGTGTTTTTCGTTTCCGGCTCGTCCTTGAGCCAATCGAGAAGCACGGTGCGCTCCTTGGCACGGTATGAGCCATCTACATGCTGAATTTCACATTGGATGCTGTTGTAGGGTTTCTGATCTTCCTTGAGGCCGATCTGCTGAGCGTTTTCAGCTTTCTCATTTTCAACGTGAGTCAGGTATTCCTCCACCACGGCGGAGAACTCGGCTTCGATGGTCTTCGAGGCGGCGATGGTCTTGCAGAAGGCTAGGCCGCGCTTGACGGGTAATGGATCATGTTCGAGATCGGTGCGGAGATTTTCCTTTGTGAGGGCTTTGTAACATCCGATGATCTTGGTGGCATCATCAAGGGTAAGCTCTGCGCCTTCGCTAAGTCGGCTTTGAACGCTATCGCTGACGATGCCTTCATCCATGGCAAGCACGATGACCTTGTAATCCGTGAGGTGATCGTTTTCCACTGCCCATGAAAAGCCACGGTGGAAGATGACTTTGCCAAATAGCGATTCATCGTCCATCGAGGCGAGTGTAGCGGATACTTCGGCGGCTTTGGCTTTCACAGGCTCGCCATAAATGCGCGGGGTAGCGGTCATGTAGAGACGTTTATCGGCCTTGATGAAGTCGTTTTTATGGACGGCGACAAAATTGGTTTCCTCTGCGCCTGCTAGGGTGGCTCCGGTGGTGCGGTGGGCTTCGTCGCAGATGATGAGGTCGAAGTCAGGCAGGCCGTGTTTCTTCTGAGCTTGGGAAAGGACTTGGATCGAGTGATAGGTAGCAAAAATGACGGTTAGGCTGCTATCCTCATAGCCTTGATGCTGCGCTACTTTGGCGGCAAGGGTCTTGGCGTCGGTGGTGGCTGGAAATGCGAGGTCGTGGGATTCGAGATCGCCAATGTCATCGGATTTCTTACGGATACCGATTTGACTATCAGAACACACAGCAAAGGCGTTGAAATCATCGTTAGCGTCGTTCTTCCACTCGGTGACGGTTTGCGACATGAGAGAAAGCGACGGCACAAGGAAAAGCACTAGGCCGCTCTCTCCTGCTTTGGACTTGGGCTTGCCGATGAGTTCTTCGACAATGTGGAGGGCGGTGTAGGTCTTGCCCGTACCACAAGCCATGATGATCTTGCCTCGGTCTTCACCATCATTAAATGCTTCCTCTACCGCTGCCAAGGCTTCGCGCTGATGCTCACGGGGCGTTTTCTTCTTATCAAAGATTATCTTGTCCTCTTTGAGAAACTGCGCCCAGTCGATGCGGCTCTGTCCAATCTGAGAAAGGCCAATACGTGAGCTAGGAATGTTCTGGTGATCGAAGGCTGCGAGTGCATTTTTCCCATACTCGACCTCGGTGGTATCGATGATGATACGGCGGGTGAAGGGCTTCTTTCCTGACTCGGTAAAAAATGAATCGATGTCAGGTTTCTGGATGACGTGATCCTTGGCGTAGAATTTACACTGAATAGCACAATAGCCTAGTGAATCGCCATCATGTCCGTCACGTAAGCGGGCTACAAGGTCGATGCCTGTGTCTGCCTTGGATCGGCCATGAGCTTCTGCCCATTCTCCATAGAAGTAGACTTCATCAAATTCCTGACGCTGGAGGTCATCGTTTTCAAAGTAGACTTTGGCCAGCTCTTCAAAGCGGGTGCCTTTGTTGCGCTCGCTGTGGGAAGTGGCTCGGTATTGATCGAGAAGTTTGTAGAGAGAAGATGCAGACTCAGGCATGACCGTGAAGATAGATGAATAGCCATGAATGCCAAGGTATCAGTTCTGAAATGTTTTCCTGCTGGTTAGACTACTACCTTGAATTGGTCTTCTGATTCCGGTGGTGTGCTGCTGAAGATGGCTTCGCCTTTCTCCATGTCCGGAACGATGGAAAAGAACGCTTGGCCTTCTTCCTTCGTGTGAAGGTTCAGGTAGTGATCCCTGACCATGGTTTCTGAGTTGCCCGCCTGAAGTGCTGCATCACCAAGGGAGCGGTGCAGGGCAACATAGAACGAAACGAAGCTATGGCGTGTTTCGTCCCGCTTGAGTTTGAGGTGCTTCCGAGCGGCGGCATTCAGTCGGTTAAAGTTTACAGGGATAATCGGCTTATCCTCGTAGGCTTCAAGCCATGCTCTGAGGTTGGATGAAATGGAGATGTTGCGTTTTTGTTTGGTCTTGGCTACATCGGCGGGCATGTGAATGAATCCGGTCTTGAGGTTGATTAGCTCTGACTCTCTGGCAGCTAGCTTTTTAAGCTCACCATCTGGGCGAACTCCTGCGAAGTAGGCAATGGCGTAAGCCTTGACGAGTTCGCCTTTGTTGTAGTTCATCAAGTAGCTGAAGATGTCAGGCAAGGCCTTGGGGTCTGTAGTGGCTATGGGGTCGCGTTGCTCTGCCACCTGTTCGTTGCTGAAGGCGTGAATGTCTTCAACTGGGTTGTCAAACCTCCATGGCCGGTTGGTGGTCTTGTCCTTCATCATCGACCACTTCAGAAACTGGCCAATGTCAGCCCTGACACAATTCCACGTTTTGCGCTTTGCGGGAGTTACCCCGTCTTTGCCTGTCATTCCGCTGAGATAGTCTTCAACCGTCTCTTTGGTGATTTCATGCACCATGGGGTTGTCCGTAGCCTCTGCGAAGCTGTTCAGGGTCAATTTCATATTGTCGATAGATCGAGGCCTGATTCCCTTTTTTTCTTTGGCCTCAATATACAGCTTCAAGCCGTCCGAAATGTTGACGGTGAATTCCGGTGGTCTGTGATTCTTGAGGAAATAGCTCACGGCCTTGGAAAGTGAATAGACCTCACCCAGATCCTTGAAAGCGTTCTCAGCTTCTTGAATCTGATCTTCATTCAGCGCGGTTAAGACTAACATCCGATTGCGCCCTGCGTTTAGTAACTCAACATTCTTGGTCGCTGCATATTCATCAGCCTTGGCTTTATCCACGAATTGCTTGCGCTGCCATTTGCCGTCTTTCTTCCAGCCTCGGACGATATAGCAGAAATATTCAACGCCTCGTTTTTTGTAGGTTGATGGATAGACAACGGCCTTGTCATCCTCCGCTTTGGTTCCTTCTTTCGGGGTCAATGTGACTCTTTTCTTCTTGCCGCTCATTGGTGCAACTTAGCTGCATTTATGTGCAATTAGCAAGCTCTTAAAACAGGACAAGAGACAGGACGAAGGTGTGGATGCTTATTCTAAAGTAAGCATTATAAGTTCAAATCTTGTATTGCGCACCATTTTTAACAGGGAGTCATGGGGATACCGTGACTCCCTGATTTTTTATATTCCGGTGAGTAATTAGAGACGGCC
>JALZUP010000128.1 GCA_023301505.1 Robiginitomaculum sp. | reverse complement strand
CACCGAGAGGATATATCGGTTGCCTTCCGACATAGACTTGTATTCCACTAAATCGACCGCGATACATTGGAAGGAACGTAAGACTGGCCGGTGCCCGACGGGTAATTTAGGGGGGCGCCGGGACGTTTTGCGGTGTTGACACGACAAACAGTTATCGACGTGTTGACGCACATCGGTATGCATGGTGGGCCACCAGTAACGGTCACGGACCTTGTCAAAGGTGCCCTTGAAAGCTAAATGACCCCCCGAGGCGGGAAGGTCGTGACAGGAGTTTACTACCAATTTCCGGAGTGACGTAGGTACGACAAGTTGGTCCCGAAAGTCACTACGCCTACGTAAGTGACCCGGGAGGTACGATCGGAAAAGGAGTTTTTCTCGAAGGAAGAAATGGCTCATTGTGTGTTCTGATTGTTTCGACGGAACTGGTGCTGATTTTGGCAGCTTGAGGAAATCGAAATACGGCCCAAATTCTTCTATTTGAGATTCGAGTAGCTTGGAAGAGTCGACAACTGGAAAGACAGACACGGCACTCGCAAATAATTCACGATCACTCTCGACAGGCGCTATTTCATCCAAGTTGTGAGCGGACACTTCGTAATCGCGAGGGGCGGGTGGGTGGAATGGCTGATTATCTGGCACATTCCGACAGATCGCTGCAAGCCGAGGTTCGGACGGGATGTTTTCTCCGCCGACTTCGCTAAACACGCGAGACAGGGCGTCTGGCACGACGTTGAGTCTACCTGGGACATGTTGTACGGTAAAGTCGTAGTTCTGCAGGGCAATGGCCCATCGCGTCAACATGTTCGAGGTATCTTGCATTTGGTACAAGTGGGTCAATGCTTGGTGGTCGGTACAACACGTAAAGTGCCGACCCCATAAATACGGTCGCCAGTGGACGAACGCCCAGACAACGGCACAACATTCTTTCATGGTTGCGCTGTAATGACGTTGGCTTTTAGAAAACCGGTGACTATAATACGCGATGATATCCAGGTCTTTTCCGTTGGTACTTGGTTGGGCGAGGAACGCGCCTGCACCAAGTTCGGATGCATCGGTATGGACGACAAATTCCCGAGAAAAATCTGGAAAGTGGAGGACGGGGGCTGAAGACAGTACGCGTTTTATGCGTGCGAAAGCATTATCTTGTTCAGCACCCCAAGCCTTTTTAAAACGGCTTTTGAGGACATAATCTTTACCCGTGAGTAGGACAAGTGGTGCTGTAATTTCAGCATAATCTTTGACAAAACGCCGGACGAAATTAACCATGCCTAAGACTGACCGAAGGTCCTTGATGCATGTGGGCGTAGGCAATTGAGTTATTGCTTGGACGCGTTCGGTACTCACTGAAATACCTTTCGCGGAAATGACGTGACCTAGATATTCTATCTCTTTCTGACCAAACTGAACTTTAGACGGTTTTAGCGTGAGGCCAGCTGCTTGCAACGCAGCAAACAGGTGTTCGAGAGACGAGAGGTGGGTTTCGAACGTCGGATTTAAGACGATGATGTCATCCATGTACGAAAGGACACCTGAATCGGGGCCAAGATGACCTAGGGTCATAGACATCATATGCTGAAATAGCCACGGGGCATTACACACTCCAAAAGGCATACGAAGGAAACAGTACTTGCCGGTGGGTGTGACGAAAGCAGTCCGTTCGACGTGATCTTCATTGACGGGTAGCTGCCAGAATGCGCTGAGGATGTCGGCGACCGAGATGAAGGCGGCGGTGCCCACGGCGTCCAAGCAGGTCTCGAGGTTAGGTAGAGGCCAGCTTTTCCGGACGATGTGACGGTTGAGGGTGTGACGATAATCAACACAAAAACGTGGGCTGCCATTTTTCTTGGCGACGATAGGAACGGGACTTCCCCAGGGACTGGGGCGTTTCTCTATTATTCCCCACTCGAGCATGTCATGTACACATTTATCAATGACGCTCGAGGTGCGCGGGTTTGATCGATACGGGGCTCTATCGACGGCCCTCGTATCGGTAGGGAGAGGAGGGGTCGCTTCTGCAGTGGAGCAGCGCCCTAACTCTGACATAGACAATGAGAAAACGGGACGATACTTCGCGCACAGCGTGAGAACCGCCTCTTTTTGGACAGGTGAGAGCGTTGTATTTTCGAACGCTCCTGACAATGGACCTTCTAGCTCCGACTTTGCGCTGTTGATTTCTACAAGCGACGTGGGGGTACGCGCGACGGCGTTGACATGGAGTTGGTCGGGTGACACGATCGATACTGAGAGAACGTGGCCGAGACATAGATCAACTGGCAAGGCGACTCCATCACTCGATGGGTTGGCTACTTGGACTACTACTGAACCATCAGTGGCGCTCCATGTAGCTACTGTACGCGCGACAATTATTTTGTTGAACGCGACCAGACTATTATCGGCGGAAATATCTTCGGCCGAGACAATTTTCGGTTCTACCACCACGGTACAGTCTTGTTGTGGGAGACAATCGGTAAAAACGACAACAAGGGCTTCGTGCAGCGGTTTAAGGTCTACACGTTCGCGCAATGTAACAGGGATTGCCTCGGCATCACAGTGAACCGCGGCAACAGAAGGCTGGGTGTCACTAGTCGCCGGGGGACAGGGGTCAGCGTGGGGAGCACGGTTGCTCGTACGATGGACAGCTGGTATTTTTGAACCAGATGACGAAAATGACAAGATTTGGTGGTCCCAGTCTAATACTGCGCCGAATTCAGACATGACGTGGTTATCGAGCAGTAAAGAGTCAGGTCCGAGCGACGGGACCACCAGTGCAGTAACAGTACACGTAATTCCTCCAAGAGTCAAGGGAAAATCAATAAATCCGAGAACGTCAAGGGGTAGCCCGTTTGCGGCTCGTAGTGATACGGCCGAATGGGGGACAGATTTCAGGGGGACAGATCGCAGCGAAGGGTGAGATTTCAACCATGCAAGCGAGACAACAGACACATCCGTAGCGGTGTCTACCGTGATGTTGGTCACGGTGTGGCCATCGACTGAGCCGTCTACACGGACTCGTCGAGACGAAAAAGACAGAGAAAGAAAATTTGGTTTTTGGGACAGCGAGGAGCTGTACCACACATTGTTTGTATTATTATTTTCCACCTGGAGACCAACCTTGGTCTCCACACGCAAAATCGAGCGGATAGGCCGCGACTCGGTACAAGCGTGGTGTGTGTACTGCGATACAGCGGCACGGTTGGGGACAGGGGTAAATGACAAGGTGGTGACAGTGCCTCCAGCGAGGCTGGCAGCCTCGTGGTGACGAGCGCGGTCGACAGCTTCGCGGAGCGAAGTGACCGGCTTGTCGGACAGTTGGAGGCCTTGGATCGACGGGATAAGACCATGCTGAAACAAGGTGACAGAGAACGCAGCCCAAGGGGTACGCCCCTTGGTCTGGCGCTCGACCGCAGATTCAAAACGGTTTGTGATCGTGCGGAAGTGGAACGTGTACTTCGGGACAGACTCGGTCGCTCCCTGCTTGAAGCTCGCTAGCTTGAGGGCACACTCTTCGACACTATTGGAAGGCATTAGCAAGTCAAGGAGGACATGTTTCCGGGGGGAAAACGCACCAACAGACTTGCTGGAGTCTTCACTCGAAGCCCCAGCTGTACGCCAGTCAATGGCGCCAGACGACAGCTGTTGGTACAGCGCGAGGACAGGCCCATCGCAAATAAGCGACAGGTGCTCGAACGCGAGACAGTCCGCGTACGGGACGTCGTCGGGGCGGACACCCTTCGCCTTGAAACCAGCCGCAAGGCGGTACTGGGACAAAACAGCAGGGACATCGGCATCCGGACTGCCATCGAGGCGCGGAAGCCTACGTACATCGCTAGCGGTCAAGGTAGTGGTTTTGGGGGTCGCTGCTACTTGAGCGAAAGACAGGGGTGGGACAGACGAGGACAAAACCGACGCTTGGTTGACAGAACTCGTACTCGACGTAGGACCCGACATGCTCACCAGACGTTCTATCAGCAGCTCCGTCTGCTTGGAGAGCTGGGGGTTCCCCCCGGACAGAGCCAGGTCCAGCTGCGCCTCGACGATGAGCTTCAGCTTCTCCGTAGTGGAGGACAGGTCAACAGCCACGGAGTCCGTCTCGGAGTCCGGGTAACGTGGTGTTTCTAGCTCCATGTCGACGTCCTCTTCGGCAGCGGTAGTGGTGCGGTGTGGGGTGGTGTTTTGGGTTGGAGGGTCGTGGTTCTTGGATTCCTCCACGCCCTGATCCTGTGGGGTGCTTGACGCGTGGTCTATGGTGCTTGACATGACCGACAAAAGCAGGTGCTAGGCCAGGGACAGGTTCAGATCTCTTACAAGAGTAGCCGATTCGACGCCAATGTGGTTTGGACCTTGGCTATAACGCTGCGTGGGTGTTACGAGCACCACAGCCTCTGGCGATAATCGTCGAGGATACACGTGAAAGCAGCCGAATGATGGGCAAGCTCGTGCAAGCTTGGACAACAGGACGGGACAGAAACAGAGTGAGCGAGCGGGTACAGAATCACACCCGCCCGCTCGTCGCGCCGACAAGGGGTCCGCTGAATGATAGGGGACACGACTCCCTCTAGCGGATAAAGAGACAAAGTACAAAGAAGCTCCTCGGGGCTCAATCCTGTGGGGTATCAGAGATCCCGAGAGAGGACGGACGCCTTGAAGTTGAAGTCGGTTACACGTCATCAAGGGGTTCTCCTACATAGGAGTAGGCATGTTGTTGCAGGGGACCTGGCATTTACATCACCCCCCAAGTTTTAGTGGTGTTTACGTTTATTACTCCACCAAAACTTAAGAAAGTAAAATAAAGACAGGTTTCCTGGGGACTCAAACATGTATGTGACAGGCTCCGACATTGACAGTGGGGAGGACACGTGCAACGTATAGCATGTCCGAGGACTATACAGTTGCGGGACATTCTTTCAAACGAATGTGACAAGTACCGTTGACAGACAAAATAAAACCAATATATTCTTTACGTGCTCAGGTATTTTAGGTCACACGAGGTGGGTCAGGAGGGACTGTGGACATTGACAATGTATATACTCGTTACGCAGATTAGTGCGGCGACAACGCTACAGCGTTCTGGTATAGTCGGGGCTCTGCGGCCTGCAGGGCTTGAGATATACGGGACGGACAAATACGTATAGGTCATGACTAAATCTCATGGTGGTAATCCTGACATTGGGAGTGCTTGGCAACAGGGGTTGCATCGTGGCCGACAAGGGGATGCAACTGACAAAGCACGTACCGGGCGCGTTTGCCAGACGGCGCGGTAGACAAAAACACATGGCTGGCACTCATGCGTCGTTGACAGGCACAAACCAGAACGACGGGACAAGAAGAGTGGACAGGTGTATGGGTGTAAAAAGAGTACTACGAATCAAAGGAACAAGGTCACGGATGGTTGTTCAGACGGACCCGTGGTCGTGTTGCTTCGATTGTGTACGTGTCGCGTTTTTCGGGGTTAAGTATCAACAACTTAAATAGGCGTGCTCCGAAAAACTACATAAACGACAGGTTGTGACCATTCATTCCCGGTTTGTTCGCCTTCAACACGAGGGACCCCAAAACTGACGGTGGGAAGCGGTCGGACGCGTGTGTGAGAAACTACAACTCAGAATAGCAACACGTCCGTGGTTATTTCGACCTGTGTGCTGTCGTGACCACAGGTATAGACAGCCGTGATATGCCGATGGTAAGACGGGCGTATTACGGTATCACGACATCATGCACACGTTCAGCATCGGCGACGAGGATGACATAAAAATATTGGCCGGTGTGAAAATAAATAACTCGTACAGCTCATACAGACTAGATAAGTCCGCTGTAACCTAGGGGACCTACCGTTTTTCATATGAAAAAATAAAGGAGAGGTGCTCGGTACATAGCCCTCAAGCCATGGGGTATCGGAACCCGACGCGGAGAGGTACGTCTACACGACAGAAAAAATACAGGAAAAAAAATAATAGATGGAAATAGCGTAGGACGGCACAAACGGTGTCACTGCATGCTGGAAAGTGACGTGACAAAGGATACCGGTATAACGAACATGGGCGTGTGTCAGTGGTTGCGAAGACTGACACGGACACGACAGTGCGCGGCGCGAGACAAGCCCGG
Organism: Robiginitomaculum sp.; assembly: GCA_023301505.1. GTDB lineage: Bacteria > Pseudomonadota > Alphaproteobacteria > Caulobacterales > Maricaulaceae > Robiginitomaculum. The sequence goes on along the minus strand of JALZUP010000128.1, from coordinate 1,190 downwards.
ACAGATAGCAAAACAAAATGCTGTTCGTTAGTTTGTGGCTACGGACGTGGCTGTCGTTTAGGGGGGTCGAATGCTGCTGGATCCTGTGACAAAAGTGCAGCACGGTATGAAGCTATCATTTCCCGACACTGTGGGATTACCCTAAAATGACGCCAAACACCTAGCTGGGGAGGGTGGTCTTTCAGCTTAAGGTGGTATTGGAAATTTGCAAGCGAAGCGGCTCCTACCCCTCGTTTATGCCCGTCTATTTTCTCCACAGTGAACGGTCCGATTGACACTTTGTTCACTGAGCCTTCAAGATCGGGGACAGGGAGGGTTGTTCCGAGGAACATATCGTCAATTGCATCAAGGTCCGGGACCGGGGACGAGGCAGGGACATTGTATTTTTTCATACGACCGAGATGGACAGTAGTTTCCGTGGTTGCACCATCTTTGGTGACCCGGTAAATGACGGGAGAAAGCTTGGTTCTGACAGTAAATGGGCCGTGCCAAGGACTGTATAGCTTGGGATTGGGGCCATCGGTTTCGTGGTATGGGCGATGTATTAAGACTTGGTCGCCCGCTTTGAAACTCGGAAAAGACAATTTCTCATTCATGGTTGCTTGCTTATCCGCTCGTTCTTTGAGATTACGGCGGGCCAACTCGTACGCGAGCTGTAAATTTTCGACCGTGCGGCGTGAGTAGTCGAGTTGGGACTGGGGTTGGGTCGTGGCTGGCACGCCCAGAATGAGATCGACAGGTAGTACGGCGGCGCGTCCGAATATCAGATAGTGGGGAGTCTCTTCGAGTGTCGAAGAGTAAGCAGTGTTGTGAGCTAACTGGATAAAGGGTAGTAGCTCTGCCCAATTATCACACGCCAAGGTGCTATACATAGACACCATATTATGGACCGTACTGTGCACGCGCTCCAGGACAGAGTTTCCTTGGGGACGGTAGGCAGCGGTGCGAGTTTTCTTGTATCCGAAGACATGCTGCAACTCTTTAACAAGCTGGTTTTCAAACTCAGTGCCTTGATCGGAGTGCAGGGTTTCCGGTGGTCCGAATATAGAAAACACACGTTCGACGAGACTTCGGGCGATAGTGGTGGCCTCTTTATTTTTGATGGCTATCAAAATGACAAATCTGGTGAGGTGATCAATCACCGAGAGGATATATCGGTTGCCTTCCGACATAGACTTGTATTCCACTAA
>JALZUP010000127.1 GCA_023301505.1 Robiginitomaculum sp. | reverse complement strand
TAGAAACAGTGAGGTGTATTCAGCCAGTGACAGGCTCTGGAGTTTGTATTCCAGGTCTGTGGTGTCACAAACAAGCTGATTCAATGTATTTTCGCTGAGTGGAAGATACATTTTTGTGTCTGCGGTAGGCATGACAAATCTTCGTTGATAAACCAGTCGATTATACAGGAAAAAGCGGGGGTATGGATTCTTGTTGAGCCTACCGGAGGCTGATGTCTAGATAGTGTCCCTGAGGCGCCGTAGTCTGGTTGCCTGGTTAGATGTCTCTGTGAGCAGGGGCCATTTTAAGCCCCCTTGTCGATTATCAACTTGTGTCTTTAGGGGGGGGGGCTAGTTACAGCCGGCCTTATGGCCCTTCGGGGTGGTTGTACTGTTTTATCGCTTGAAAGCGTATCAGGGAGGCGTTCAGAAACCACCCATGTGCGCTTTGCTTTTGCTCTGTCCGCAGCTAATCGGTCACTCTAATATAGGTGACTATTGGGTATAAGACTGTCGCATTGGACGCCAATGGCTGCCTTTGGTGTGCTAGGCTGCTTGTGCGTTTACGCAGTTGGCTTCTTGGTCCTGCAAGAGTGTTTTGATGGCAGTTGTGGTAAGTGGATCTGTGAGTTGATGTGTAAGTTGACGAAAGTAAGCCTTTGCTTTAGGAGCAAACGCTTGCGATATCACATATTGCGGAGGGATACTTATGGCGATACAGCCACCGTTACACGACTTACCCATTGCTACTAAAGGCAGTGGCTTTTACGTAAACTTCAATCAGTTTGTCTCGCTAGCATCTAAAGTAGTGATAGCGCTGATTGTGGTCTGGGCTGCTGCTTTTCCTGAAAAAGCCGGTGAGGTCCTTGGGGCCATGAGGACCTGGTCTTTCGATAATCTAAACTATTACTATACGTGGTCTGTTGCGTTTTTCATCATTGTCTGCCTAGTGGTTGCCTTGCACCCCAGGTGGGGAAAAATCGTATTGGGGGACGGCGGCAAGCCGGAGTTCTCTAACTTTTCGTGGTTTTCAATGATGTTTGGTGCCGGTATCGGCATTGGCATGCTTGGCTATGCCACTGGGGAGCCAATGTGGCATATTGGTGATAACCCGATTATCCGTATGAGCACCCTTGAAGTTCAAGCGGCATTAGACGCCGCCGGCATTGCCATCGCAGAGGGTAGTACCGCGATGGCCACCTATAACGCACAAGTGGCAGCCGGGACCATGGCCGCACTTCCTGATCTGGTGCTTGCTAAGACTGAGTCAGCAATTACCTCAACCTATCGGTATTCTTTTCTTCACTGGGGTGTGGGGGCATGGGCCAGTTATGCGCTTGTGGGGATATCATTGTCTTTCTTTGCTTACTCTCGTGGTCTGCCGCTAACGATACGTTCAACGCTGGCACCGTTGTTCGGGCGAACTCTTTCTGGCCCCATAGGCAATATTGTTGATATTACTGCTGTGGTTGCAACTATTCTGGGTATTAGCCAAACGATAGGCTTGGGGTTAGATTCGTTTTCTGCCGGTCTGTACAACATTAGTGGTGCCGAATGGTTGATGACGACTAACGCTGAAGGCGTTCTGGTGCCAAGTACCGGCTCTATGCTGTTGGCATTGGCGGTGGTTATGGTGTGCTCAACGTTGTCTGCATTGTCTGGTGTAGGTAAGGGTATTAAGTGGTTAAGTAACATTAATATGGTGTTGTCTTTTAGTTTACTGGCGTTTTTTATGGTGTTTGGTTCCACCTTGTTTGCGTTGAAAATTCTTGGCTATGGACTTCTGGATTACATCATTCACTTACCGGCGATTACTTTCCAGGTGTTTCCGGCTGCTGGTGCTGGAAGCCCCGGTGAATGGCAGGGCTGGTGGTCAATATTTTACTGGGCGTGGTGGATTGCTTTCGCACCGTTTGTGGGGATATTTCTAGCCCGTATTTCAAAGAACCGTAGCATTCGTGAGTTTGTTGTTGGTTCTATAGTCGCACCTGCACTTATGTGTTTTTTATGGTTTGCGTTGTTGGGTGGTACTGCTATCGATCTTGAACTTAACGGTGCGGCGGAAGGCAGCATCTTTGCCAAAAGCCTGACTGCGCAGCTGTATCAGACGATCAACGTTATGTTGCCGGAAGCCGCAGCTATGCTGTCAGTTCTTATTGTAGTTTTGTTGTTGACCTATCTGGTCACATCGGCAGATTCGGCGGTGTTGGTTGTTAATACGATCAGTGCTGGTGGCTCACCGTCTGCGGCGACTAAGCATCACATCATTATGTGGGGGTTGATACTCACGGCGGTTATTGCAGCGCTGTTGTTGGCTGGAGGTCTCAATGCCATTCAGTCAGCGATGATTATTGGCGCAATACCGTTTTCGTTTATAATGATATTGATGGGGATATCACTGCTGAAAGCACTAATCAGAGACGATATACGCTTAAAGCAAAAGCCTTAAGCTAAGCGGGGTTCTTCAGGTCGCGAAGTAATCGTGACCTGAAGAAGTTTGCGTTTCTAGTTGTGGAGCTGGTTTATTAAATAGTTGATTGTGCTGTAAACAGATTAATTAATGGCTTAATTTATTTCACACTGAACGTATGACTCAGCATCAAATTCCCAGTAGCGCCAGCGGCCGTCGTATAGATTTTCTGCCCAGCCACCATGATAGGG
>JALZUP010000126.1 GCA_023301505.1 Robiginitomaculum sp. | reverse complement strand
CTTTGGCGCGAATGGCGCAAACGGTTTCGGAGCGAATGGTTTCGGAGCTAATGGCGTAAATGGTTTTGGAGCTAATGGCGTAAATGGTTTTGGAGCTAATGGCTTTGGCGCAAATGGCCTAGCAGGCGGCGCATTTGGCGCTGGCGCTACAGGTTTTGCTATTGACCAGACACTAGGTGCTAATAATTTTGCGAACGTTCAAACAGTTCAAGGCGCTCCAATCTATGTACCACAGCCTTATCCAGCTTATTATCAAGCCCCACGTCTACGCACTGGCGGAGCGGCCTTACCATTTGGTTTGGCACTCTTTGGCGGCGGATCTTTCTTTGCAGATGGCGATGTGTTTGAAGGCGAAGACGCTAAGCTGGCGACGATTAGTTCAAATAATCCAGGTAGTGCAGGCCCTACAACACGTGAAGTTTCAGCATTGCAGTCGATTTCATATTCTGACGCCTTTGATAATGCCGTAACATTTGGCGGTGCCTTTGAATATGATCTAGCTCCTGACCTGACAGCATTTGCAGCGGTTAGCTATGCTGAATATGATGGCCAAACTGTTGAAAATGGCACAATTACCGAAACTTTCGGTACGGCGACCACAGCCGATGATGTCACAGAGGCTGGTATTTATTCATTCAGCGATCTTGAAGAAACAACATATGAATTAGGCTTGCGTAAATATCTAGGCCGTAATAGTGCCCTACGCCCATATGTTGGCGGTTCAGCGGGTCTCATTTATAATGATGAAGTTACATTGACGACGACATCAGCTGGCGGAGTGACTGTCCCGACGCCAGAGAGCCAAGTCTTTATTGAAGAAGATTGGAGCGTAACGGCTGCTAGTATTATCGGCGCGGAATATGCTGTTGGTAGAAATACGGCCATTGGTGTTGAAACTGGCCTTCGCTGGACAGATGAGCGTGATACAAATCTAAGCTCAGATAGTACATTGACCGTTCCGCTTACAGTTCGTGGACGGATGGCGTTCTAGTCAGACCAAAATTTAAAGTTTTAAAGGCTCGGTATTTTACCGGGCCTTTTATTTTGCCTGCAGATCGGTTGTCAGATCGACTGTCTTGAAAACTCCTAACTCTTTTTATGATTATTAGGCTTGGATTTGGCTTACAGGCCTGAACTTGGCCCCCAACTTGCAAAACCTTCAGCAAATCACGTTTCGGTTCATTGAGTGTGCCGAAATCATACATTTGGAGGTAACTATGCGTACTATCACTATTCTAGCTATTGGCGTATCGAGTATGGCGCTATCAGGATGTTCAGTCCTGAACATCTTTGGTCATAATAATAATAAGATACAGGCCCCATATGGCCAATCAACATCAGCTGGAGTTTATAATCCAGGCGCAGCATGTTGTGCGGGCGGCGGTCAATTGTCTAAATGGAACCTAGAAGGTGGATTTGGTATTGATGGGGAAGTTGGCGGTGACCTTTTTGATGGATCAGCCGTAGCTTTGCCAGGCCTAATCGGCGGAGCTGCTACTGGTATTGATATAGAAGATGCTTATGATGCGGCTATTCACGGCTCTATTGGTACATCTTATGCCTTATCACCTAATCGCAAGCTTACAGGTACGCTTGGCTATACAAGCGCAAATGGTAACCGTAACACGATTGGTAACTTTACGGGCGCTTCAGGCGGCGGCAATTTGCAGCTCACGCCTAGCGATTATGAAAGCATCACGCTTGAAGCTGGCCTGCGCCAATATTTTCAGCCTAGAGTATTAGGCCAATCTTTTGGCTATCGTCCTTATGTTGAAGGCCGTCTGGGCGCATCAAGAGTAGATGATATTGATGTAACAGTCACAAGCCAAGGCGTTCCGGGTGCAACGACGCGCTTATATGAGAGCGGCTGGGTTCCAACAGGTGCGGGTTTGATCGGTGTGGAAACACCTCTGTTTAACCGTACAACGGTTGGTATTGAAACAGGTTTGCGTTATGCGGGCGAGCTTAACCGTGCAGATGGCGCGTTTGCTGCTGGCGCTGACGATGGCTCGCGCTGGAGTATTCCAGTTACATTGCGCGGACGTTACCGCTTCTAAAATGGGTGTGTAAATATGGCTCGCCATAGAGCCTATTTATAAGGGGGACAGCTCTGACTTGCTAAGTCAGGGTTGTTTTTTTGCTTTATAACTATTTGGCTGGATGATTTGGGTTAAGGGCGAGCTTTACGGCTACGTACCCAATCTTTGATTTTGATGTCTAATATGAGAAGCGGTAAGGCGCCATCGCCTAATATAGCGTCATGAAAATCGGCTAAGTTGAATTTTGGGCCAAGCTCGGCTTGCGCAAAATTGCGCAGGTCTAAAATTTTTAGCTCGCCCATCTTATAAGAGAGCGCCTGACCGGGCCATGACATATAGCGCTCTGTCTCTGAGCGTATATTGCGGTCTGATAAAGCTGTGTTCTCACGCAGACATTGCTCGGCTTGTTCCCGGCTCCACTCCATTGCATGTAAGCCAGTATCCATAATCAAGCGGCAGGCGCGCCACATCTCATAGGTGAGCCTGCCAAAATCTTCATAGACTGTTTGGTAAACGCCCATCTCTACGCCCAGCTTTTCTGCATAAAGGGCCCAGCCCTCTCCAAAAGCATGAAGGTAGAGGCTTTGGCGAAAAGCCGGTACATCTATTTGTTCCATCGCGAGCGATATTTGATGGTGATGCCCCGGAACGGCTTCGTGGAGCGTGAGGGCAGGAAGATTATAAAGGGGGCGCTGATCAAGGGCATATGTGTTGACCAGATAATTGCCCGCTTTGCCGTGTTTAATATTACCAGGGAAATAGCGCCCAGCCGTATAATGCTGTTCAAACTCTTTCGGCACAGCGGAGATGCCATAGGAGAGGCGGGGCAAGCGGCCGAAATATTGAGGCATGACCCCATCAACACGCTTGGCGATATGTACCGCTTTTGTGAGCAGCTCATCTGGAGTTTTTGCGTAAAATTGCGGATCAGTGCGCAGGAAAGATAAAAACTCTTCAAAGCTACCCTTAAAGCCAGAGCGCTCGATAAGGACATCCATTTCGGCGCGAATGCGCGTAACTTCTGTGTGGCCAATTTGGTGAACTTGCTCAGGCGTGACATCTAAAGTGGTGAAATATTTAACCAGTGCGCCATAATGCTCGCGGCCATTAGGCAAAGATGACAGGCCGGGCGCTTGACGCGCCTTGGGCAAATAATCAAGCTCCATGAAGGCCAGCAATTTACGATATGCGGGCATGACATGAGACTCCATAGCCTCAGCCCCTTCTTTTAAAAGGCGGGCTTGGGCTTCGGCGCTGATATCCTCGGGCATGTTAAAAAAAGGCGCCGCTAAGGGGTGTTTGCGCGCCGCGATGGCGGTGAGGTTTTCAATATTGGAAATGACCCCGGGCATAATGTCTGCGGGTGCCATATAGCCCGTATCAATGCCGCGCTGCATATTCGCGATATGTTGATCAAAAAAACGGGTCACATCACGCAGCCGCGCAATATAGGCATCGTAATCTGCTTCGCTTTCAAATATGCCAAAGCGCGTAATGGCGCTCACTTTGGAATAAAAGCCGCTATCATTGGTAAAGGGCACGCGCGCTAAATCAAGCGGCTGTAACAGCTGATGCTGGCTTAAGGTAAAGCCTAATAGGTCATAATCTAGGCGCTCGTGCGGCGTTAAATTTTGCGGGTCTATAGCGCGGTGCTCAGCCAATAGGGATTGGATTTGAGCGTCATACTCTTTTTGAGCCTGCGCGCTGACATCGGCGAGCTTTTTTAAGGCCTCGCGGTCACCATTAATGGCAGCCTGTATGGGATCATTGGCTCGGCTTAGCGCGTCATAGCTGGTGATTAACCCCTCAAGCCGAAACCCTTTAGGTAGGGGTGATTGTGTTGCGTCTATGGGGAATTGCGCGGCGGGTATGGGCGCTTGCGCCGCAGCGCCGCTGGGTAGGACACTCATTAAGCTGGCCATTATAGCCGCTGAAAATAGCAAATGTGCTGGGCGCATAATTAATCTTGGTAAATTGACGTCAGACAGCCTTTAAGGCAGGGCGATGGGCGGGGCAAGCGGCAAGCTCAGGATATGCGGAGCGTTAAATGGCTATATTTTACCAAATTTAGCCCAGCGGCGTTCCTTTTGAGCGCTCATCAACAGCCCGCAATAGCTCCTTGGTAGCGCCTTGATAGCCTGCCACGCGCTTATTTATCAGCGAAGCATAGCGCAATCATGCCTCAAAGGCTCAAGGAGGGCATTCGCCCATTGACAGCGGGGCTGCAATCACGGCAATTTTGCGCCTATGTTTCGCTTTATTATAAAACGCCTATTAATCGCTATTCCGACGTTGCTTGTGATTATCACGGCGGCCTTTTTTATGATGCGATTTGCGCCCGGCTCTCCATTTGATAGTGAACGCAAATTGCCGCCCGCCATTGAGAAAAAGGTCATGGCTGAATATGGTCTAGATAAGCCTTTGGCTACGCAATATTTTGATTATCTCGGCTCGCTGGCGCAAGGCGATTTAGGGCCAAGTCTGAAATATAAAGATAAAGAAGTTCAAGACATCATTGTCGAAGGCTTCCCCGTGACAGCAACGATTGGAATAAGCGCCTTATTATTGGCTTTGGTCGTTGGCTCTGTGCTGGGAATATTTGCTGCGCTCAAACAAAATAGCCGCGGCGATTATGTCGTTATGGGGCTGGCGATGATCGGGATATGTATCCCGATTTTTGTGATTGGCCCTGTCCTATCTATCGTTTTTGGGGTCAAATTAGGTTGGCTTCCCTCGGCGGGGCTTTATCGCGGAGAAATGCGCTTTACCCATTTGCTTCTGCCTGTCTTGACTTTGGCGTTGCCCTATACGGCGGTTATTTCCCGCCTTATGCGCGCCAGTATGATCGAGGTGCTGCAATCTGGCTATATTCGCACGGCTAAGGCCAAGGGCCTATCATCTGTCGCGGTTATTCGCCGCCACGGCCTGCGCGCCGCTGTTTTGCCAATCGTGTCATTTTTAGGCCCTGCTGCGGCCCAAGTCATTACGGGCAGCCTTGTGATAGAGCAGGTTTTCGCCTTGCCCGGAATAGGCCGAGAATTTGTATTTGGCGCGCTGGGACGCGACTATACGGTCGTGATGGGCATGGTGATTGTTTATGCTAGCCTGATCATTGCCTTTAACCTGCTGGCCGATGTTCTTTATGGCATTTTAGATCCGAGGGTGAGCTATGACTAATCGGGTAAGCTTAGATATGGGCAAAGAGGCCGCGCTGGAGAGCGCCGCCGAGGCCATGCGGGATGTGGCGGGAGATCCCGTTGCGGGCCGCTCTTTATGGGAGGATGCGCGCCGCCGTATTGGCCGTAATAAAGCGGCGATGATCTGCCTTTACATACTCGGCTTTATTTTATTTTGCGCCGTCTTTGTGCCTTTTATTTGGCCATGGGAATTTGATGCTATTGATAAAAGCGCCACGGCCATTGGGCCAACATTTGAAAATTGGCACTGGCTTGGCACGGATAGCCAAGGGCGCGATATGATTATACGCTTATTGATAGGCTTGCGCGTCTCTTTGGCGGTTGGAATCATTGCGACATGTGTGTCTATGATTATTGGCGTGAGCTATGGCGCGATAGCTGGCTATATGGGCGGGCGCGTGGATATGGTGATGATGCGCATTGTCGATGTTATGTATAGCTTGCCCTTTATCTTCTTTGTGATTTTGCTGATTGTGATGGTTGGGCCTTATACAAAGGGAAACCCAACCGCGAATATTTTATGTATCTTCTTGGCGCTCGGCGCGGTGCAATGGCTGACTATGGCGCGCATTGTGCGCGGGCAGACTTTGGCGCTTAAAAATATGGAATTTGTTGAGGCCGCGCGCGCAGGGGGCGTAAAGCCGCTCACCATTATTTTTCGTCATATTGTACCGAACCTGATTGGGACGGTGGTGATTTACGCTACGCTGACCATTCCGGGTGTGATTTTGCAAGAAAGCTTTCTATCCTTTCTCGGCCTTGGCGTACAAGAGCCGCTAACTTCATTAGGCAAGCTTATCAAAAATGGGGCTGACTATATGGACACCTCGCCTTGGCTGCTGGTCTTTCCTGCGTTAATTATGATTTTGACTTTGTTTTGCTTTAACTTTGTGGGTGACGGTTTGCGCGATGCCCTTGATCCAAAAGACCGTTAGGAGACTTCATGCGTTTTCTACCCCTTATGATGTCTGCAATGAGTGCAGCGATGCTGCTAACGGCCTGCGGCGCGCCGCGTGATCCCGTAATAGAGGCAACGACCCTGCATAGGGGCAATGGAGCAGAGCCTTTAACCCTTGACCCGCATTTGGCGTCTGGCGGGTGGGAGAACCATATTATTGGCGACATGTTTATGGGGCTGTTTACCGAGGATCAAAACGGCTTGCCTATTTATGGTTTGGCGACAGATCATACGGTGAGCGAGGATGCCCTCATATGGACCTTTAAATTGCGCAAGGCCGAGTGGTCAGATGGCATGCCGATTACAGCGCATGATTTCGTCTTTTCGCTGCGCCGTATTTTAGACCCTGAGACATTATCCCAATATGCCTTCATGCTTTATCCGCTTGTCGGGGCTGAGGCGATAAATAATGCAAAGGCTTTGCCCAATACGCTGGGCGTGCGGGCCATAGACGATTATACGCTTGAATTAACCCTTAATGATCCGACGCCTTTTCTGCCCGGATTACTGACCCATTTTACCTCTTATGCTGTGCCCGCTCATGTCGTTGCAGAGCATGGTAGCTATTGGATAAGGCCGGAGAATATTGAGGTTAGCGGCGCGTATAAATTAGTGCGCTGGAAAACGAATGACTTTGTGCATATCACAAAGAATGAGCGATTTTATGACGCGCAAAATGTGTGCTTATCCAATGTCTATTTTTACCCGACGACGGATACGAACACAGCCATGCGCAGGGTAGAGACGGGCGAGTTGCATATGAATAGTGCAATTCCGGGTAAGAAAATTGATTTTTACCGCGAACGCCTTCCGGGCTATGTGCATACCCATCCCATGCTGGTCTCCAGCTATTTGGTATTTAATGGCAATGAGCCGCCCTTTGATAATCGCGATGTTAGGCAGGCCCTATCCATGGCGATTGACCGCGAATTTATCGTCAATGATGTTATCCAAGGCGGGCGCGTGCCGTCCTATCGTTTGGTTCCGCCGGGGATTGATAATTATGTTCCGTCTGAGCAAGCTCCGCGCGCCATCTTTGCCGATTGGAGCCTAGAGCGCCGCCGCGAAGAGGCTCGCCGTTTGCTGGAGGGGGCCGGTTTTGGGCCAAATAATCCGCTAAATTTTGAGTTCTCACATCGAAATGGCGGAGATAATCCACTCGCCACACCTGTCATGCAGGATAGCTGGAATTCTATCGCGCCATGGGTCAGCGCAACGCTGCAATCTGTGGAGACGCAAATCCATTATGATAATTTGCGCACGGGCAATTTCCAAGTTGGAGATGCGGGCTGGATAGCCGATTATAATGATCCGCAAAACTTTTTGTTTTTGCTTGAGACCCGCACAGGGCAAATGAATTATGGCAAATATAATAAGCCAGAATTTGACGCCTTATTGGCAAAATCAGCCAAAATTCGTGACGTGGCAGAGCGGGCCAAAGTGCTGGCGGATGCTGAGGCCATAATGCTCAACGATATGCCGCTCGCGCCGACATGGTTTAGCTCTAGCGCTAATCTGGTCAATCCGATTGTTCAAGGCTGGACGCCCAATATTTCTGACCTTCACCGCTCGCGCTATATGTGCCTAGATGTGCCGTCTGAATTAGAGGCAAACTAAACCCGCTCATATAATGCTCCCTAGCACCGATGAGAGTTTAACAGGACGTAAATTTTACGGCCAGTTTGCGCGTGTAAGTTTATCAGCTTCAAATTTAAGCTGTAGTTAAATAAAAAATACACCAAATTGATGCGTTTTTTTCCCAAAATAAGACGCGCTGAAAGGCTTGATAAACCTTTTCTTGCTATATCGCTTTTCAGAAATTGCCTATGTGGGGTATGCAACTTATAGTTTAATCCTGCCGAATCGCTATTTAGCGTTCACTTTGAAAAGGGCAAGCTCATGTTAGCAACGTCTACGAAAACAGGCCTAAAAGGTCTGGTGTTTACATCTATTTTTTACAGCAGTGCTGCATTAATTTCAGGCGCAGCCTTATGTCTTATTGCCGCCCCGCAAGCCTCTGCGCAAGATTATACAAGCGGCGGCATTGAGGGTATTTTAAGTCAGCCAGATGGCACAGCCGCGAGCGGCATTACCGTGACCATTGAAGATGAAGCCCGCGGTTTGCGCCGCTCTAGCGTGACCGATGAGGGCGGCCATTACCGCTTCGCGCGTTTGCCAATTGGCACCTATCAACTCGGCGCTGTTGCGGGGTTAAATACGCTTAGCAAGCAAGTGGATGTTCAAGTCAATGATTTGTCTGTGGCCAACTTTACCTTTGGCGCGCAGATGGCTGACATTGTTGCCACAGGACGCAAAACTGCAAAAAGCGATTTCAATATTGCTGAATTGGGTCTTATTAATGATGTCGATCTTCTTTTTGAAAGCCAACCTATCGGCCGTGATGCGACGTCCTTGGCTTTGCTCGCCGCGGGAGCCGTGCCGGGCGATAATGCCTTTGGTGATTTGCCGTCTATTAGCGGCTCATCGGTGGCTGAAAATGTCTATTATATTAACGGGATGAACATTACTGACTCGCGTAACCTTATCGAGTCGAGCACGGTTCCATTTGAGTTTTATGATCAAGTTGAGATTAAAACTGGCGGCTATGGCGCGGAATTTGGCCGCTCAACGGGCGGAGTGATTAATGCGGTGAGTAAGTCTGGCTCTAATGAGTTTCACTTTGGCGTCAGCGGCTTTTGGGAGCCAGATAATTTGCGCGGGGATGTGCTTGATCGCTATAGTCAAACAGGGCGCGAGATAGGCGGATTAGAAGAGCTTTCACAATCAGATTATAACCTATGGGCCTCTGGCCCGATTATAAAAGACCGTCTGTTTTTCTACGGCTTATATAATCCGCGCGATTTTGAACGCACGACATACACATTTGACCCCGTCTCTTTAACGGGGCAGCGCGTTACGCAAGAAAATGATGATCCGTTTTATGCGGCAAAACTTGATTTGGCCCTGACAGATAATCACCTATTTGAATATACATTCATTCAGGATGAAAATAATACGCGGACAAGTACGGCCAATGTTGAATATGATGAATCTGGCAATATCTTAAACGAGGAGGCCGTTGATGGGAGCGGCAATGACTTCTCGGGCGGGCGAGTCAATATCTTCAAATATACAGGCACATTTGGCGATAATATTTCACTCTCCGCACTCTATGGAAAACAGACATTTGACCAAACAGTGAATTCGTCCTTTGACGCTTTTCCTGTCATTCGGGATGATCGCGGTATTGAAGGCAACCCGCTTTTCCCTATTGGCTTTGTAAACTTTTTTGTAGAGGCAGGCGAGGATGAGCGCGAGCTTTTGCGCATTGATGCTGATTATCATTTGGCTGATTTTTGGGGAGACCATCATTTCAGGCTTGGGCTTGATCAAGAAACGCTACAAACTGAAAATTTCGGAGAGCATCCTGGCGGTCTTTTTTGGCGCTATTTTGACGCTGAGACTTGCGATGCGTTTGCAGATGGCAATCCGGCCCATACGCCGGGGTCATTTTGTGGACGCCTTCAGCTCCGCGCTACGGGCGGAGAATATGAATCGGTTCAAAGGGCATTATATCTGCAAGATGCATGGCGGGTAAATAATCAGCTGACCTTAAATCTGGGCATACGTAATGAAACATTTGATAATGAAAACGCCGATGGTGAAAACTTTATCGAGATTACGGATCAATGGGCTGCTCGGTTAGGCTTTGGCTATCAGCTTAATGACCAGACGCAATTTTTTGGAAATTATGGGCGTTATTATCTCCCTGTTCCAACCAGTGCGAGTATTCGTTTGGCGAGTGCAGATGATTTTACGCGCGAATTTTTCGACATAGAAGAAACGCTCAATGATGATGGCACGCCTATATTGACAAGTGAGAGCTATAATTTTGTACGCATTGGTACGGGAGAGGTAGGGGATACCTCCTCGCTCGTGAGTGAAGATATAGAGCCTATGTTCCAAGATGAGTTTATTCTTGGCGTACGTCATAGTTTTGACTCGCCTTTAGACTGGCTAGATGGATGGGATGTATCGGCTTCGCTAACTTATCGGGACCTGAGAGAAACACTCGAAGATATTAGTATTGACCGCGGCGTTGTCGCATGGTGTGAGCGTGAAGGTATTACGGGCTGTGAGCAGATATGGAATGGAACGCATCAATATGTGCTGACCAATCCGGGGCAAGATTTCGTTGTCTTTACATCTGAGGCGGATGGCGACGCGATTGGCGGAGAAGGTACAGGGGCGCTGCGCCTAACATTGCGCGCCGAAGATATTGGCATACCGAGGCCAGACCGCACTTATATTGGCGCGCGTTTTACGGCAGACAAATTATTTGATTGGGGCAACATTAGCGCCAATTATACCTTATCCGAGAGCGAAGGAAATTTCGAAGGTTCGGTCAAATCTGATATTGGCCAAGCAGATGTCGGTTCTACGCAAAATTTTGATTTACCAGAATTGACAGAGGGCTCTGACGGTAACTTGCCTAATGATCACACCCATCAATTTTTGGTTCGCGGGACATATAAGATAAATGACATATTTAGAATGGGCGGCAATTATAGCCTCACCTCACCGCGTAGCTTTGGGTGCCTTGGTGTTTTTGAGGGCGATGTCAGCGCTGTTGTCAGTCAAGTTTACGGAAATACGACGCGTTATTGCGGCGGTGAGCTGGTACAGCGCGGTAGCGCTCTAGAGAGCGATTGGATCAATAATCTTGATTTATCGCTCATTGCAACACCAGATATTTTGCCACAGGGCGTTATAACATTGCGGGCTGATTTGTTTAATGTCTTTAACGCGCAAGGCGAGACTGACTTGCAAGAATTTGGAGATAGCGTATCGGGCGCCCCGCTTGAGAGCTATGGCCTTGCGTCAAATTATCAAAGCCCGCGCAGCGTTCGCTTTGGGGTGTCATACGCTTATTAAGCGCTAAAACTTATTATGAGATCGTCAGCTTATGAGATAGCAGGGCGCGCCGATGGCGCGTCCTGTTTTTTTTAGTCAATCGCTCCGAGCTGTTCGCTCCGAGGTGGTCGCGTCTAATCAATTCTTGGCAGCGCGGCGAGCAGGGACTTGTCGGCCTGCATCAGATCAGCTTGCGTTTTGGCGACCATTGCAGCGCCAATGGCGGGGTCTGATAAGAGAGTATTTATCTGCGTGCTGATTTGGCCAAGTCCTTGGCCCGCTTTCACCGTGCCGCCCATAAGCGCAGTGATCTCTTCTGACAAGGTTTTATTACGCGGATATTGACGGATATTGACGGCGCTATCGGCGTCAATGCCGCCCGCCTCTTTGGCCAGCTCTATCGCGCGCGATA
>JALZUP010000125.1 GCA_023301505.1 Robiginitomaculum sp. | reverse complement strand
TAACAACTCTCAGGAAAATAAAATGCAACAATGTTCAGTAGACTACACCGTAACAGACGGTAACGGACTAACCGCAACAAACACCATCACTTGGACAGTGCCCGAAAACAGCGTAGTGGCTGTTGATGACGGTCCAGTAACTGTGTCTCAAAACGCATCGGTAACTATCGACGTTTTGGCTAACGATTTGGACCCAGAAAACGAGCCTTTCACAATCACGGGCATTGGAGATTCAACAGTCGCTGCTGTGGGGGATACCGTAACAGTGCCAGAAGGTGTTTTCGAAGTAGTAGCAGGAATGGCTCTAAGCTTCACCGCTAATCCAGATGCCGTAGCAGGAACACATACCTACCCGTATGAAATCACAGACGCCAGCGGCAATTCTGACAAAGCAAATATTATCATCGAGATTGAAGAAGTACTAACACTAGGTTTCTTCCTTGACGGCGATGCTACTGAAACAGACAATGCTGTAGACATCAACGCAGCATTTGCTGCCGGTAATCCAATCGCTATCTCAGATGGAAACGGCGGACTAGATACGCTAATTGAAAGCGAAGAAGATTATCTTGCTTGGGCTGTAGCAACTTACGGTGCAGGAACAACTCTAGATCCAGTTACTCGACAAGTAGCTGCTGCTGATGGATCTACTGCGAACGTACCAGTTTGCTTAGTAGAAGAAGTGTGTGGTCTGGGTCTTGAAGTTAGCACAGGAGCACCTAATCACCTCGTTCAATCCCTAGATGACACATCAATCACTGTTGAGTCAACTTATGTCACGGATAAGGGAGATAAGGTAGTTAATTGGGGTATTAGAAACTTCCAAGTATTTGGAGAAAACTCCCCACCAACAGTGATTGGCGATATTACCTCATTGGACAATGTAAATAATTTAATATCTTTCGAATCGCTACAAACCTTCAATCCCGGAGCATACGAGATTGACGCAGGTTGGTCGGGTGAGCTTTTCTTCAACACAACAAGTCTTCCTGATCTAAGTTTTAACGAATGCGATTCACAGAACATTTTCGAACTTCGTCCCGGAGGACTGACGCACAGCTTCCCACTACCTTCAGGCCCTTATGGAACTTACGTTGGAGGCTACGCTGGTTCAGATTTTGAAATAACATCTAACCCACTCATCCCAGCAACTGTACCACAAGGAAGTGATTTCTGGACACCAGTAGACTCCACAGGTGAAATAACACAGATAGTTCAGATAACTGATTCACAAGACGGGATCAATTTCAGCGGATTTTTCAATGTATTTCGATCTGACGCTATCAG
Source organism: Robiginitomaculum sp. (assembly GCA_023301505.1). GTDB lineage: Bacteria > Pseudomonadota > Alphaproteobacteria > Caulobacterales > Maricaulaceae > Robiginitomaculum. The sequence continues at coordinate 6,472 of JALZUP010000125.1, read as the reverse complement.
CCTCCGAATGGGCCATATTTTATGTAGACCGGGTGTTATCGTCAAAACACTTTGCGGTGATTTCGTATCAGCCACCGATAGTGATGGCGTTGATCACGTAGAAGGGTCAGTGACTTTGGGAAACTAAGAAGCTGTCCCGACAACGTCTGCTCGATCGCAGACAGCTTCAATAATTCTCCAGCAGAACCTTCAGGTATTTTAGATCAAGCCATGCCGTTTAGCGTGGATCTAAGTTTAGCAATTTCAGGGTCAACACTAAGTCAAGTCCCTCAGACTATCTTAAATAGTAAGCCTGAATTGCCTTCTGTAGTATTACTAATGAGAGGTTTAAACGATCTAATAGGTCGTACATCAACCGACATTCCCACTTTTATGGGACATTTAGTAGCCGCTATTGATGTAATTCTAGCAGCAGGTGCCACGACAATAGTTGTAGGAACTGTTCCACCGTTCTCCTCTGTAAACAACGGTGGATTTCGAGAAGATACTCAGCAATTGATTCTTGATGTGAACGACGCTATTAGAACCTTCGTCGCGTCTAGCGATTTAGATTTGATTCTAATTGACATTTACCCACTACTGGATCTAGACGGCGACAACTTCACTGACTTGCAATTCAGGAATGCAGTTAATGATATTCACTTAAATGAACTAGGATCAGAACAGATTGCCAATGAGTTGATTTCAATATTTAACGACAATTTCAGTTGTTAGATTTCATAAATATTACACGACTCGAAGATTTTAACACTTAGTGAACGAACCGAATAAAGATTCGAATAATTTCTATCACACTATTTTAGAAAGGGCATTAACATGTCACTTCAAACCTTCCTCAATCAAGAGGCATCAGGAGATTGCACAAAAGCAATCGCACCTGTAGTTGCTCAAGCTTTTCTAGATATTCCAGAAGCAACCGGCGACACTATTCAAGATCTAGTCCCAGCACTCGCCACAGGTGATGTCGCATTGTTTTCGGGAAATGTAGTCAACTCAGGCTGTATGGATCTCCGACTTACAATTTCGTATGTCGACGGTCAAGATTGCGATGTATGTACTTCAGATACCTTGGTTTTGCTAGAAGTGCCTTATCTAGTAAAGAAGAACCGGCATTCTCCGCTCCCTACCGGCTTGATCGCACAAGTTCAAGTCGAGACTGGAAACGTTGACGCTGCTGGTGTATTTACTCCCGCCGCTGTCCCAACAGGTCAAGTTCAATCAATTGAGTTTGATTCTTGTTACCAACCTTGTTGTGGGACTATCGCACTAGTGCCCTAACCACTTTCGGGAAGTTACTAAATTAACTTTTTGAAAGTGAGGTGAGCACATCTCTCAGAAACAAACTGAGTTACCAAATAATAAATTACGAAAGTAGTTGAATTAGATCCCTCTTGAAGTAAGAGGGATTACCTACAATTACTTAACAACATACACACATAAACATGCAAAATAGGTAAGAATATGTCGGATTTCGGCTTCCTTAACAAAAACACACCAAACTACACTAAATTTTGTATCGTCCTTGCGGATGGTACGAAAGTTTTTCGTATGGCTGCTGAGGATTGCCCCGGATGCAATGCTGAGTATGAGAAGGAGTATTACACAGACGTACTAGGAACTCAGATTCCTACCCCAGATCTGACTGACGCCAAGGAATGCTCAGACAAGCAACCAGATTGTGTACAATCTCAAGAGTGGACATACGGTATTGATAATACCGGAACGCATTATGAAGATGTAGCAACATATTGCCTAGAACTCTCAGACGGATCGACACTAGAGTGGTCACAAGGCGGAAACAGTACTGCATGGGACGAACAATTAACTGAGTGGGCTACCAATATACAAACCGCTGCAACCGATGCAGGACTAGAGTGGTTTGTTGAACCTCGGTTTGTTGACAACGTGACACCGACTAGCATTGACGGAACACTCAATGGTCCCGGAGGATTCCCATCGGGATTGCCGGGAGCACCTTCAGTTCCTATTGCCGTAGCATTAGTCAACGGCGGAATGTTTCGGAGATATGTCAACTTCCAGATATGTCCCGGACAACCTGTACCTACAAGGGCTTTCCGTAAAACATCACAAAGGTACGGAGATGGCGAGTTCATCCTTACAGCAGCAGGTGCGGTCTTAGGCCCAATTCTAAGATTCTGGCTATGTACAGATTGCGGAAGTGAATCAGGTTCGTTGGAGTGGTTGAAAGAAGACCAAGATAATCCGGGCGAATTGATTCCAGCAGAAGCGGGCGAGATTCCTAATTGTTGGGAACCTTGTGGAACATTAGCACTAACAGACGCACCACCAGATAGAGCATGTGAGTTCATTTTAGCGGTAGGTTGTGATAACAACAACTCAGTAAACACAGTAGATTTTACTAACACAATTACACGTAGAGCTACCATCTGTAATGGCAAGCAAATTGCTGTAGATTACTTCCAAGTCGACAATAGTGACGACTCAGCACTAGTGGTCTACGAACTTCAAGGTGATTTCGTGGATTGTGCTACCGGAATAGCAATCGACCTACCGACGGTAGACGGAATCCAAATAAACTGCGAAGAAGAAGTAATCGCAGAGGCTTATGATACAGACGTTAGAATCATTGGCTCTAAGCACGCAATCCCAGTATTCCTTGAGGATAATTGCTGTGTAACTCCTGCAAATCTAGAATGCATTAAAAAGCGAACCTTTGAATTTGTATACGATAACGGGCAAACTCCCGGATCGTCTACAAACGATGGTGGAGAGCGAAATGATATCGTTCGATTTCAATGGACATTTGAAGTAAACAGTTGGGAGACTGGTGCTGGAGACGTAGGTGTTGGTGAAGCAATTGGACCATATAGTGGATGGAGTCCTCAATTAACAGGCTGGTCTACATTTGGGACCGATAACGATCCATACAACTCAGTACACGGATTTGAGTTTTACGGCACTCCAACTTGGCGAGGGTGGTCAGTAATCGGATGCAACCCAGATGCTCAATACGGCGTTTGGGAAATCCAACGAGACGATGGCGTAACATTTAAAGTATACCCAACGCTCTACACTGAAATAATCGAGACAGTTTATCGAAGCCAAGAAGCTGATTGCGACGGCAACATCACAACTAGGTATTGGATTCAAAACGCTGATGGACAAACCTACTCCGAAGTAGAAACACCTGACAACGTAGAATGTTTCGTACCTTGTGATCACATCTTCCCTCCAGTACTGATTCCGGGGGCTGAAAGTCCTTGCAGCACAAAACAGTACACATTGTGCGACCGAGTCAATCCGGCAAACCCTGCTCAAGATGTACAGTTTGTTCAGATCGCAACCACTTGTGATGCAGTTGTAACTACTGAGAGATACACACTAGATAGTTACAACACTGCAACAGACCCAGATGGCTTGGTCGAATACCAAGTTGTCGGAGATATATTGGTCTGCTCAACGGGCGAACCTTTTGTTGAAGCACCTCCAATATGTGAGGATTTTACTTCGCTCGGGAATCTTTGGATCTTTCAGCCACCGGCTCCGGGAACACTAGTAGAATGGTGGGCTGACCCTAACGGCACACAAGCGGGAACTGCTGTAGCTCATGATAGTGTTTCAAACATTTTCAGCCTTGATGGTGACACTCTCAATCATGTTAGCGGTCCTGCTGATAACTCGTATATCTCACCAGTGTTTTCGGTCGAGGGATCTAATGCATCTGATTTCTTAACCGGAATGGGCGGACTAACAACTGCCGATACTACCGGAACAGATCAAGCAAAACTATCAGCCCACTTTAATCTACCAGCCGACGCACTTGTAAGAGATGGCGGAACCCGTACTGGGGAACGCGGGTCAATTTGGCTAGACACATGCTGTACTGGTCAATTGGAATTGATCGCAGAGAGGACCGAAGACACTGTCGCAGACGATCGTGGAGTATTTAATAACCTAGAACTACCAGCAGGAATCCACTATGCAGAAGCATTAATCTCAGATCTTGCGGCATGGTGGAACCTAACTCTAGAGGCTAGTTTTGACGGTGGAGTTAATTGGGGACCGCTAATTGGTTACCAAGACAAACCTGCCTATGTATGTACGCCTGTTATTAAGTGTACTGATTCTGGTTTAATTCTCCATGCAGTGACTGGCGAGGTGATCACCGTAGCTATCGAAGACCAATGGTGCGAACCTACATGCGAAGGCGGCGAAAGCAGTGATATAGAGGCTATGGCTTGCCTCTCGGCGGAAAAGTTTGCCGCAGCATTAAATGCAGATCGACCTGATGACATCGAAGTATCCCTCACAGAAGGATGTAATGATGTTGATGGAGATCCTGCAAACTACATAAACTTGACTCGTCAAACAGTATTCACCAATGGCATTCCAGAAATCACGTTTTTCACTGATTTCGGTCTTCCTAATCAAGCGACATTTACTGGTGCAGTATCTTTTGTCGAGTGTGTTAACGGCAATCCAATCCCAGATCCTCCAATCATTCCCGAATGCGAAGATTGGGAAGTTCTAACAGCCTACCAACCGCAAGGAGTTCAAGGCGTTAACGTTGAGCGATGGTCAGTAAATGCTGTTACAGGATTAACCAATTCAAATCGAGCAAGTGACGTATTTACCGAGCCTGTCGATTATAGCTCAATGCCCGGACACGCTAACGGTGCTCCAGATACTCCGGTGATCGTCGAAACTGACCTATTAGTTGTCGATGAAGTTGATGATCAATCTCAAATGCGGGGTTGGACTTACTTTTATACAACTGAGCCAGTTCGAATTCGAGAAAACCGGGCAACGGCTGAAGCGATTGACTACTACCTAGGCGAGTGCTGCGGCGAAGTAATCAAAGTTGCCGAAAAGGGTGCGGATACATCTATTGTATTCGACGTAGACCTTGACGCAGGAATCCACTTCATTGGGTTTGAGATTTACGACTTCAGTGCGTTTAGCGGAGTCGACTACGAGATTTCCACTGACGGAGGCGTTACTTGGGTACGAGTACCTGCTGCACAACTCTTTGCTACAAAGACAACAATCAGTGCTTGCCCGGTAAAGTATTGCCCTGAATCGAATCTACTAGTTGACGCCATGACTGGAGCATTGCTTGGTCCAGAAACAGTACTTTGCCCACCACAAATATGCGGGGCTCCTCCAGCCGGGATCAGCGAAAAAACGCTAATAACTGAAGAAGGAGAGTTCGCAGACACTCAGGCTCGAACTGGATTTATGTCAATGACAGTCCAAGTATCTACAGGTAGCGTAGATATTAACGGAGCGACATACACACCTTGTAGTCCACTAGTATTGCCGGTACTCAATCACGGAAATTGCCGATACGTCTACCCTGAGTATGTGATCACCCCAGAAGCTGGAACTCAGTACACTCTATCGGTCCAATCTATCTAACATGTTACACAGATTTCCTAAAAATTGCTGCAAAGAACAATTTGTAATCCATAACGTCAATGGAAACATTGGCAGAATAGGTGCAATTGAGGACGGGACGTGTATTACTGCTAGAGTTGCGGGCGTATGCACTCGGAGATTCTCGTTAGACAAGCAAGAAGTAGTACTGCTGACGGACATTCAAAGAGGTGAATCGTTTTCTTCGGACAAGCCTATTTTCGGTAACGCTAAAAACGGATCAGCCGACTACGAACTAATTCCTGAATACGTTATCGCTGACAGTGCTGGATTAAGTAACAGCCGAACAGGTGCCCCCCGATTTAAGATATTAAGTCTAGGAGCGACTACCGTGGATATATTCCAAAACGGCATATTAATCAATACAGTAGCATTAACCGAAGGTCAAGTTACTGATGTAATAACGACGACAACAATTTCCACTTATTTGGTCCAAGCAGACGGCGACATACTAGTTCAAACATCTGCCGGAACTATAACAGATACAGGTACAATATTCGAACCATCAAATGACTTAATAGGTTGGTCATCACAAAGCGTATCACTAATGTCAACACCTAATGGGGCAACAGTATCAGCATACGGTACTGAGTCCGATGTGGTATTTAACATCAATGCGACTAATCCAACAACAGTGTTCACAGTCAATGAATTAGACGGAGTAACATCTACCCAAGATTCTTTTTATGACAGACGATCTGCGGTTAGATTACAAGGCTCCGGATTGAATGCTTTTTCGAGGGCCGACGCCGATGGTTCGAATAATACAACATTCTTACCATTAGAATATATGGGCGACACTCACTTGATTGTTCATCCGTCTGAGTTTGTGGCAATGGTATCTGACCGGCCAGCAGTAGTGACAGTGACAGAATCTGACGGTACGGTATCGACAGTAACATTGTTTCGGAACTCCACTAATCCACTAGCACCTTACTCTGAGAGAATAGGCATAACTACAGGAACCGCCGCATTTGCCGCAGGACTACTACTAGAATCTGATGTACCAATGCATGTTGTATTCCAACCAAAAGGATTGGTAGCAGAAGTTGCC
>JALZUP010000124.1 GCA_023301505.1 Robiginitomaculum sp. | reverse complement strand
GTATCGCTAAGTAAACGCATAGATTCTGACCTAATAGACTTCTTACCTATGCATCCTTATGGCCGCTGTTAGCGCCGGAGTTAAAGCGCGGATAAATGCCGCAGGTTTTGATCAAAAATACCCGATATGGACTTAATCCATACCGAGCATCTGTCGAGATGTAAATCAAAAGTCCAATGGATCATCAAACGGCAAGTCATGTTGACGGTCGTTATGAACAGTAGAACTTTCGCGCTGCATCTGTGTGATCCCCTCACCGTGGCGTTGCCAGAGTGCGTCGCGCAGTTGATCCAGAAACTCGATGACGCTGTGTGCTTCTTCGGCTTCCCAGTGAGTGGTCATTTGAATGAATGTCATTGGCATGCTCAGATTTCCTTTTTGGTGGTGTTGGTTTTAGATCCTCGGGGTTTGGTTTTTTTGGCCGTTTTTGCCATCACTGATTTTTCCTGAGCTTCCTTCATGCGATAAGAGTCACCATCTATCGCAATGATCTGTGCGTGATGTACTAGTCGGTCTACCAATGAGACGACACAAGCGGCGTTAGGAAAGACTTCATGCCATTCGGAGAAGGGCCGGTTGGTGGTGACGATCGTGGATTTGGTTTCGTATCGACGATTGATAATTTCAAACAGCAAGTCTGCGTGGCGGTTGGCGTAGGATAGGTAACCCACCTCATCAATGACTAATAACTCAGGTTGTGCAAAGTATTTTAAGCGCCGCTGCAGTGACAACGCACCGTCTTGCGCATCAAGTAGATTAAGCATCTCAGAGGCGCTAGTGAACAGTACGCTATGACCTTTAAGTACGGCTTGATGAGCTAGGTTTTTGGCAATCATCGTCTTGCCAACGCCGTTGGACCCGAGTAACACGGCGTTGTTCTTATCAGCAATGAAGTCCAACTGCATTAACCCGGCAATCAAAGATCGATCAAGTTGTTTGGGCCACTGCCAATCAAAGTCAGCTAACGGTTTAAATCGACCCAGATGGGCATTACGCAGACGCCGCTCTAGCCCGCGGCGACTGCGTTCGCTTTCCTCCCAATCGATAAGCGTGGCGACCCACGGGGAGTCGGGATCAAGTTCATTCCAATGAGACAGTAAGCCGTACAGCTTCAAAGCAGTGGCACGCTGTGCCAACATGTCGGTTAACACCGCTGGCGTATCAGTCATCGTCATGTCCTGTGTTGCTTGTGTTGTCTTCATCGTTAAGTGACTCATGAAGCCGATCATAGTCACGCAAAGAAGCTGTTCTGATCGTTGGGTGATCAAGCGCTTTATCGCAGAGCCCGTTGGCCAACGGCACCGGCCGCTGCTGTGACTCACGCCGTCGTTCAAGCACTTGCAGAACGCCTGCGGTGTGATAACACGATTTATCTAACGCCTCTTTGATACTCGCCTGCAGTTCGACGGCACCATAGTGTTCCAACCACAACGTTAGCTCGTTGAGACTGCGTTGTAGCGGATAGCCTCTTTCCACGCCCTGGTGAAGCAGCGCTTCACTGGCGGGTGCTGCTTGATACAGCCGGTGTTGCGGTTCATGTGTTCTGGCTTGTTTTTTAGCTTTCCGCAGAGCTTCCGCATGCTGTGGGTTTTCGATCAACTCCCCCTTGCCATAGTGGCGATCATGCACTGCAACCCTCTCATCACCTGCGAAGATGCGGATCTGATCAACGCCCGCTCGTACACTCAGCGATTGACGCACCTGCTGATGCGGTACTGAGTAGTCGTTCAGATCGAACCGTGCATACGGGGTTTTTCCCACACTGACCACCAGCGATTCATCGCTGTCGTAATCGCTATCGGGAAGAGCACCAAACAACTGTTCGCGTTCTTGTTCAAAGGCTTGTGCGACGTTAAGCTCAGGCTCACCTGGGCAACGTCTGAGTGTCGCTATCTCGCGACACCAGTGATCAGCCTGGGCGTTGAGGTCGGCCAGATCAATAAAAGGACGGGCGGCAAAGAAGTTATCGCGAATATAGCGAATGGTGCGTTCCACCCGACCTTTTTCATTGCCCCGTGCGACCGCCACTGGCCGTGGTTCGTATCGGTAGTGGGCAGACAGTGCGATGAGCTCGGGATTAAAATGGATTGATGTGTCATGGCGCTGAAGTACCGCCGACTTAAGGTTGTCGTAGAGCATCACTTTCGGTACCCCAAGTGCTGCAAAGGCACTGACATGGCCATGCAAAAAGCTCGACATCTGCGCGTTAAGGTAGAACCGCAAGAACACCATCCGCGAGTAACTCATCACTATCACAAAAGCCATTAACGGACGTTTGGCTCGGCCGATGGTTAAGTGGCCGAAGTGACCCCAATCCATCTGCGCTTGCTCACCGGGTAAAGTCTTTAAGCGTTGATAGGCTTCTGGAACTTTGCGTGGTCGAAGTTGGGCGATCCATTGCCGAAAGTGACTTGGCCCACCGCTATAACCACGACTTTGTACCATCTGGTAGAGCCGTGCCGCACTGAGCTTGGGATACTGTGTGAGTGTGTCGTGAATAAACGGCAGATATGGATCAATGATCGAGGCACGTTTAGCGCGCTCGATCTTCGGCATTCCCGCCTGACTGATAATCCGTTCGACACTGGAATGGTGCACACCCAATTGGGTGGCAATGGTCCCGACACGCCAGTGTTCGACAAAGTGGTAGCGCAGAATATTGCTACGAAGCTGTTCATTAATAGTCATGCAGTCGCTCTTCATTGATAGAGAAAAGCATCGGACTAGGATCGGTGGCGATCACGTTGTGTTTGTTGCAGAAAATCCCGCCGTAAAAACACATCCACACGACTTCTGCAAAAATGACAACACAATGGTTGTATCTGACGGGCAGTTTTGTCTGCTGAGTGGTCAACAATGATCGTTGAGAGAGCCTTGGGTCGATGCAAAGATAAGGAGACCGCATTGCATGGAGAAGGGGAACTATGATGCGTTACTTTTTCTTCTTTGATCGGATTGGGTGCTTGTCGTTGACGTTCTCGATAGCGCTGTTGGCGCTGTGCATTGTGGTGTTTTGCGCGGCGAGTTTGCCTATAGCGATGAGCGCTTTCACGATTCAGCCACTGGCGATTGAGAGCTGAACACGCCACAGAGCAGTATCGGTGACCACGATCACAGAACTGACAGATAATGACTTGTGTTCGACAGCGGACACAAAAGTAGAGGCGGGCACTTAACGGAATGATAAATCATGGCTGCGAGCACAATCATTGGGCAATAGTCTGAACAACCACCTGGTTTTTTAAGGTAAAAAAGGCAATACTGCTCTCGACCATGCTCTGCATGGTTTGTGTTAGGCGTGGTGCTGGACCGTCCAAAGTACAGGCACCACGCCGCTTTGCAGCGGCTCCTAGGGTGGCACTATGAAGTGTTGATTATCTCACTGTTGCTCTTTTGATGACTTGCCCTACATCACCTCTTAACCTACCTCTATGACTTAACCTTACCCTCTAAGATTGCTTGAACCAGTTACTAAAACTGTGAATGGAGCGATTTCTGTCTTTATCTAGGTCTGCGGCAAATAACCGCGCTTTTACTCCGGCATATACACTCTGAGTTTGGCGCATTGCTTAAACCGGAGCCAAGACCAATTCAAACGCATGAAATAAGCCGTTTCAGAGATCTTCTGGCTAGAAAACGTCAGTTGACGGATAACAGAACTCAAGAGCTCAACAGACTTCAGAAAGCTTCCAAAGAGATTGCTCGATTT
>JALZUP010000123.1 GCA_023301505.1 Robiginitomaculum sp. | reverse complement strand
GCTCCGCAAAAAATCGTTCCGTTAATTTATCGATCAATATCCCCAATTCACTTCCTTTATACCGATATTTGATGAACGGATTAGTACTAAAGTGTTCACCTTTTCGCCGAATCTGTCAATCGCACAACCGCATGGCTCTGCGGTTCCTGGGGATTGACATCCCCCAGATAGACGATAAAGTGAACAGATGACTAGCGAACTGTTCACTATCGAAGGAAAACGCAAATACCTGACCGCTGAGGAACAGGGTCGATTCATGGCAGCAGCCAATGCCCACGAGCGTGCCGAGGTGCGCACGTTCTGCCTGACCCTGGCATACACAGGATGCCGAATTTCCGAAGCGTTGGAGCTGACACCCGAGCGCGTTGACCTGTCGGACAAGTCCATCACTTTCCGCACTCTGAAACAGCGCGACAAGATTAAATACCGCTCTGTCCCCTGCCCTGACACCCTGCTCGATGCTATCGAGTTGGTGCACAGTGTCCGTAAAGCACGACGTTCCACGAAGCTGAAAACTGTTGCGTTATGGTCTTGGGGTAGAACGCAGGCTACTAAGCACATTTGGGCGGTCATGGAAGCGGCTGATATTTCGGGGGATCACGCGACGCCTAAAGGACTACGACACGGTTTTGGGGTTCGCATGGCCATGCAGACCCGAAACCCGCGCCTTGTTCAGAAGCTGTTGGGGCATTCGAATCTTGAAACTACTGCTATTTATATGGACTTGGTCGGCGATGAAGCCCGTGCTGAGGTAATTGGGGCGTGGTAGAGGTGATCAAACTACAAGCATTTTGATCACTCAAAGCAACGCTCTATCGGATTCTTCATGATTGTTGAACACGAATAAACGCTCGTTGAGAACTTCCATAAAATCTTGAAGCATATCGCTCGTGATTGAAAATGGTTCATCAATAGTTAAAGCCCAAGGTATAAGCTTCAATTTGCTTACGTTCTTATCAGGCCGCGATTGTCGATGTACTATCCAATTTCTTATGTATCGTAATTCACCAATAAACTCACATTGAACATGCTCTTTCTTACTTGCTCCAATCTGCTTGGCAACTCGCTCTCTATAATGCTCTTCCCATTCTGCAAACATTGAAACCAGCACGGATTTATAAAGCATGTCTGAATAAGCACCGTTCTTTGCACAATTTTTTATCGCATTACGGAGCTTCACCCGACCTGAATATGGGACTCCCTTACCAGGGCGCTTCCTGCTGATGATAGATTCTGGATTTGCTCTGCCACTGGCCTTTAAGGCTGCCTTCAAATTCTTCTGTCTAAGGACTAAACCCTCTGCAGCATAAAACACAGCCACAAAATGTTCGTTACAACTATCCGCGTAGTTTGTAAGTGCAGCTCCCTCTGTCTCTTCCTCGATCATTGGTTAATTTTTGTGTGAATTAGATGCATCCAGAATGATTACTTTCAGTGTTTTTCCGTACTACCTGTTATCACACACTCAGTTAGCTAGTCTCAGTGTTTCTTTTAGTGACTCTATAAGTGGTTCGCACTTGTCTCTGGTAGTCCTATGGAGGGTTTTAGTTTCTTCAACCAACCTACTATAGTCGGGTGATTTGTGAATTTCGGATGCGGCCCATGAGCTGTGCTTGTTTAAAGTAGCATTGGCTCCATCTGCTATGCACATGAATTTTTTGTATATTTCTTCATTAAAGTAAAACTCACTCAAATCTGCAGAGGAGAGGAACTTCCAGTACTCCTCTTCAGGAAAATCTACGCCCCTAGTAGCTAGAATTGCTCTGAAACTCTGTAAAGATCGAAATATTTCCAGTCGTTTTTCATGGATAGATATCTCGTTCTGTCTTTTTGCAGCGAAAGCGGACATACCCGCATATCCGCCTGCGGCAAGAGCCACTAGCAGAGAAAATAGACTTATTAAAAGCGCTGCCAAATCCATATATCAACCTTTAATCTGTTGTTCACTTTCCATACTGAGCGTTATCACGTTGGTGCGTTTTCCGTTTCATCTTTAGCGACACTTAGTCCTCGTTTAACCTGAGCCGGAAGTACGAATAGCATTTGAGCAAGCGTCTTAGCAAAATCTACCACCCGTTCCGCATCTGCTTCGGTCGGCAATTGCGCTGCAATATCTGAATGCCTTTGATCGTTTGCATCAAGGCGAATTTCGTGCGCCCAGACCCCCATATCCACTGTAAGAACATTGTCGGCGACTGCTTTATCTATTCGGGAATAAAGATTTCCCTCAGTATAGCCAATACGTTTAAGCATCTCGTCAACAGCGCTTGCTGAAAGCATTACTGCCCCAGCAGGAGCGCTGATGCTGTCAATAGCTTGCGACAGATATGCTTTTGCTTTCTCAGGTATTGCGTCGCTTAGTGGTGCTGTTTTTGGATAAACCTCAAAAACAGGACCACCCATACCTTTAGACCATGCGAAAACAACACCTCCACAATGGGCGCAACTGTACCCCGCCCAAACTCGTTTTCTTTGCTTTCTATAGTCTTGAGTTTCAATCTTAGAAAACATGCCTAAGTTAGGCAGTGAGGTGCTGCAATGTGGACATCTCTCGAGATACAGCTTTTCTACTAGGACTGTCATAGCTAATATTTATTCTAATTTTAAGGAATATTTCCATACAGTGAATCATCACTTATATTTCACTGTTCAAGCGCCCTAAAAGGTAACCCTTTCGGTGCGCTTGATATGATTGTTGTACATGCCTACGTAGTAGGGCGGCTATTTGCCACAGAACGCAAATGGCCACAACATGATAAGGACGAGATTCAATAGATCAGTGGGCTGACGTTGCTGGCGATTCATCGGACAGGGACTTTAAACCTCAACTGCATCGGATAGGCCGCGACTTTTACCAGCCGCCGCCCTCCTAAGAACCGTGCATACGAGTCCCCCCATAGAAAAGTCGTTACACACGTCCCGCTAGTTAAAAATTCGCTGATGGCAACCGAGCCGCCTCTCCCCAATCAATAGCGGTACATTGTTAATTTGCAGCCCAGTGGTAGCTAGATTTGTAAACAGTTTCCTTAATAGCGTCGCTATAGTCTTGTACCCACATGTTCTTTCCATCACCGTCGAACTTTGACTGATCGTTTAGTTTCCCATATACACGCGATGTAATTATTGAATGATATGGCGACCAGTTATGACTCGTGATTTTTGCCGCGTAATTTGCCGCTTTCCCTACCCACAACAAGTCATTTGAGCCACGAATTCCTGTTCGAACAACATGATGATCACAAGAATCAACTCCTACACAATAGTTCAGTTTTATACCCTTGCCTTTATACCATTCGTCGTGCTCTGCCTGCACCACGTTAGTAACTGCCCACTTGATATTCAAAGCAGCCTTTGCAGCCGCTGAATTCATTCCGTCACCGATAAAAGCTCCCATCACCCTGTCACCATCAAAAGAAACTAGCTCGCCACCGTTCCTTCTGATTACTTTACAACAGACATGCAAAAATGATTTATAAATTTCAGCAGCATAAAGTGGCTCATAGTTGTCTACTAGGTTTGTAGATTCTGCCATGTCAGCATAGAGCATCGCGAGTTCGATTTTCTTCGCTTTATTCCCCAAGCTAACATCATCAGAAGACGGGATCACACGTCCATTCACCACTTCCCATCTAGTGCGGAATATTGAGCGAACCTCTTTTTTCAAATCATCTTCAAAGCTCATTTGTTACTCTTATTTAGTTCCTAACTGGTTGGCTAGTCGCAGGAGACGATTACAAATTGGCTGTACCGAAACCGAAAGATCCTCGCCAGATTTTCGCTTGTATGGAATTGGAGTGACCCCAGCCAGATCTGATGGAACTCTAATTTCCACCCCTATCTCTTGAGCAAAATACACTCTCTTTGATGACAGCATTCCCGAAAACAAACCTAGTTCGAAAACAACGTTGTCCCTAGGACACGCCTGTTCATCATCACGCGAGATGACCAGATCCTCATTCCCGAATAGGAAAAGCGCAAAGTCACTATTCATAGCCTCCCTCTCCAAGGCCGCAAGTGTAAAATCGGCTGGCCTAAACACATCTTGCGTCCAAACTTTGACCGAAATATCGCTATGCAAGAGACCCTCTTGTATAGCATGCGACACACTTAGATACTCTGCGGACGATCCAACAAACAGTCGGGGAGTAGATGATTTCTTATCAACTAACTTCCCACGTTGCCGAAGACGGCCTGCGATCTCAGCAGCAATATTGCGCCAAATTCGCGGGTATTGGTTAGCCAACTCAGTAAATCTTTCTTCTTCGATCCGTAGCAGAACACATGGCTCAAGCGTTACAACGGTTGCACTCCGCTTGGAGATAGGATCGACAACGGCCATTTCTCCGACATGATCAGGGGCGGTACGTCTAGCGATTCCTCTGCCGTTAACCAAAATGTCAACTTCACCCTCGAGAAGAAAGTAAATTACTTTGTCTCGCTCGCCCTGTTCAATAAATGCTACTCCAGCATCGAAGTGCTCGACTGCCCCCGAATTAATAGCATCGTCGATCGCTTCTCCAGCACCAACAAACATTGCACAACGCTCCAGAACACCACGACTACGTTTGCAGCCAGCTTCTTTGTAGTGATCAGCTCTTTCAATATTGTTCAATATCAGTTATCCGAGGGAACGCCCACAATTAAACTGCCGCATTCAAAGTAACCTTTGGTTTGGAAATCATGGCGGGGGAACGCTTTCCTACCCGCTACCAAAGTGTTCACTGCTAGTAGTAATCGATTCCTTGATGATTTTATCGGAAACCTTGTAGCGCTGCTCAATCGTTGCCTCACTGTGCAATTGCCGAAATTGCTACCGGTGCTCCTCCGCTCCCCAGACCGTCATATGTTTGCGCGGTGACGTTTTCCACTCAAGGTGATTCATAACTGGCAACGTTTCGCCTCTACAATCACTACTACGCTTAGTAGCGCACCAAAAGCCACCCCTTTCAGTGCGTACGATGCCCCCGAATCCCTTCCTATCTTCTAGATCTGAGTTGCAGGCTTCCAATTCAGTAATCGAGCAATTACCCCCCTACTCTCCAACGCCCTTGCCACCGCCTCGGCTTTGGCACGTTCAGTAGCTTCGCGTTTCAACCGCTCGGATAACTCGGCAGCTTCGTTCCTGGCTGTCTTGATTTCAGCCTGGCGTTCTGCGAGTGCTTGCTCCCACTCACGGCTCTTGTCTTCAAGCAATCGCGCAGCTTCTCGATGTTCGGTCAGTCGCTCTTTTGTATCCTGCAATTCAGCAGTGGTATCTGACAATTCGATACTTTTCTGCTCCAGCTTTTGTTGTGTCGTCTCTAGCTGGTCACGAAACCACAATGCCATCGAATCACCACCCGTTTCATG
>JALZUP010000122.1 GCA_023301505.1 Robiginitomaculum sp. | reverse complement strand
CCGACGATGGGGACATTTTTCCTCATCCTTTTCTGTGATAAGGAGACGGCCGTAGGGAAATTGCTTTCGCTTAAGCCGTTAGTTATCATTGGGTTGATCAGTTATAGTGCTTACCTTTGGCATCAACCTATTTTTGCATACGCTCGCTACGTGGCCTTCCCTGAGCAGAGCAAGCTCCTGTTTGGGATTCTGGCAGTCGCAGTTTTCCCGCTGGCTTACCTGAGTTGGAGGTTTATTGAAGCCCCCTTCCGTAACAAAAAGCTCATTACTAGGAAAGTGGTGTTTACTGGCGCGGGCGTGTGTTCTTTGTTGTTCCTAGCATTTGGGGCACTAGGGATGGCGACTAAAGGGTTTGAAAAGCGAGGGAATTACCAAAATTTACTTATCAAAAGTTATCAGCCAGATAATAAGGTATTACAGCAGGAAAGTTGGTCCGTATTACGCGCTTTGAGCGGGGACGAAGAATATAAAGTCGATAATAACGCCTTCGATAGAACTCTATGGTTTAAGGCAGAGGGCCAACGTGCTAAATTACTCGTGGTTGGTAACTCACACGGAAAAGACATGTATAATGTGCTGAATTATAGCGAAAAGGTATCGCAGACCTATCAGATAGCTCGCTTTGGCACTGAGATTAAAAACGCTCTCAAAGAGATTACGGGACTTATGAGCTCTCCAAACTACGCTCAGTCGGATGTGATTTTGATTTGCTCTCGATACAATCGTGAGGATGCAGACAAGCTCCCTGAATTAGTGGACAGGTTTATCAAAGATGGAAAAATTGTAGCGGTCGCACGCAATATTTACGGCTTCGAGAAATATGGTAACACAACTTTTGCTGATAAAATCTTCCAGCGTTATGCAGAGAGAGTGAGTCAGGGAGAAATTAGTGGAGAAAAATTAGTTCACATTATTAATGAAGAGCATTACAAGCAGACCGTCCGACGACAAGTAGACCCGTCAGTCCTTAAGTCTCATGCTGTAATTGATGAAATTCAGAAAACTACAGAGGCTATTATTCTTAACCGAGATTATTACGCTAAGGATGTAGACGCGGGAATTTACTATATTATTAATGAAAACTTTCAAAAGTTCACCTACGATGGTTCTCATCACTCATTAGATGGGGCTAAGTTTTACAGCGAAAGAATCGATGCGGTGGAATGGCTAAAAGAGGTTACTGCTAATTTAAGAAAATAAAATCAAATGAATATAAAAAGTATTAGAAACACGATGGCAAGGGTCTTGTTTTGCGAGATTGGAACGGTGAAATCTCTTTATCCTGTCACGAAGGCGCTAGTCTTAAAGCCTTGGCACAGGAAGTTATCTAAGCAGGGGAAACCAAGAAATCGCTTTTATTTGACTCCCGAGACAAAACTCGTGCTTGAAGGGTTCCCTAGTTCAGCCAACTCCTCGGCGGCTAAAGCTATCCGGCAGGCTAACGGACTGATGGATGATTCGGAAAATGAGTTCGCAATGGTGACTCATGTTCATAGCTCAAATGTTATTATTAAAGCAATGGAAGCTGGGTTGCCTACGATTGTTATCATACGCCCTCCTTTAGATGTAGTTTCTTCGATGATTAGAAGATGGCCACAGCAAAGTGCAAAGTACAACTTACGCTGGTATAAGAAGTTTTACACGAGTTTACTACCCTATAAAGGTAAATTCGTTGTTTCAGACTTCAAACAGACTATTAGTACTTTTCCAGAAGTGGTAATGGAGGCAAATGAATTGTTTGGGACAGATTTAGCGATTCCAGAAGATGCTCACAAGCAGTGGGATAGAGGAGCAAAGTTTGCTAAAATGACCGAAGAAGAAATCGCTTCTGAAAAATCAAAAGGCTTAGAAATCAGACAAAAGATAGAGTCAGATTGTAAGAGCGAACTGGCTCAAGCTGTAGAGGTTTACCAGAAAATTATCTCCAATTGAGTTGGTTTACGGTTGAGAGCTAAGGGGTGTATATAATTTAATGTTATGAGAGTAGTATTTGTAGATACAGTAATTTCTTATAAAAACCCCAGTACAAATTCACTGTGCTTAGCGTTGGAGGATTTAAAATCTCTTGGCGTAGAAATAGAGTTCTGGGGGGGGCGATGCGATGACTCTATCAGTCATTTAGTCAATCACACTCGAAAGTGCCCTTTGGTCAAAGGTCCTGTGGCAAATATTTTTAATTGGTGGATTTTACACCTTTACTTTTTCCTTCCCGCTAAAAAAAGAAAAGTAAAGACGGGGGATCTGTTTTTTACGACGGGCGGGCATTTCTTTGCTGCAGATGTATCCTGGTTTCACTACTACAATCCAACTTGGTTTAAAATTGTCAAAAAGGGGATCATGTGGGGCATTGATTCCAAGCTAAAGCTTATCCCGCAGGTATGGGGGTATTTACAAGACTCATTAATTCTCCGAAGTAAGAGTCTAAAGCTTTGTCTCCCGGTGTCAGACGCGATTCGCAATGATATGAGAGCTCATGCTCCGGCGGGAGTGAGAATCGAAACCTTACCAAATGCGATTAATCAAAACTTTGTTCCTTGTTCTCCGGCTTATAAAAAGCAGCTAAGAGACGACTACGGGTATAATGCTGATGAGAAATTATTGCTCTTTGTATCTCAGGGGCATTACGCGAGAAAAGGATTCTGGCGAGCAGTAGAGGTCTTGAAATCACTTAAAGCAAAATATCCAGAAACTAAATTTAGATTCGTTGTTCTGGGAGGGAAGGGTAAAAAGCTTGAGCAAATTAAAACGTACTTAAATCAAGCAACTCCAGGCTGGGAAGAGTGGATGCAGATGGTTGGTTGGACTGATAAAGTTAAGGAATATATGCAACTTTCCGACGCCCTTTTCTTCCCCTCTTACTTTGAGGCCTTTTCCTTAATTGAGATTGAAGCCGCTGCCACTGGATTACCATTACTACTAACCAGCCATCATGGCTCAGAAATGATTTTGAAAGATGGAGACAACGGGCATTACTTACCGGATGAAGTTGATGAAATAGTAGAAGTACTAGCCAGCCTGCTCCAAAAAGACTTTAAGGAAGTTGAGCCCTCTATAGGTAGAGCACTCACTCCCTCGGTCTGGGCCACGACACTACGTGACTACTTGCAGTCGACAGCTTAAGGTAATTTAATAGCGCACAAAAATTCTGAATACATTCAGAATACACCTCAAATAAAATTCAATGTATCAAAAAAATAATTTCGTCTACTTACATCTCCAGAAAACGGCAGGGACTCATATTAAAAAGCTCTTGGTAGAGGTCTTTGGAGAAGCAGATGAAAATAGTGTATGGCACGGGCGAGTCACGGAGGAACATAAAGATAAATTTGTATTTTGCGGGGTCCGTAACCCATGGGATTTTTACGTATCTCTCTTTCATCATAGCCAACAGAAAATTGCGCCACCGGTGAATTATTTTAGATCAGTGCCAGGTTTGTTTGATAAAACATATGACAATCCAGATACTGTCGAGGGGTTTAGAATTTGGCTTGAATGTCTTTTAAGCGGGAAGATATTAGATCGGAACACAATGAAGTTGCCTAAAAGGCTACTCAATAAGCCGGGCAAGCACGTGCTGTTAGCCAATAAAGTAGATAAAATGATCAATCACAAGAGTGAAGATACTATCGGGTTAATGTCACGGTGGTTTTTTGCCATGAGTGTGCCAAACTATCGTCAAATGCGAATTGATAATTATAAACAGTTTGAAAAAAAATTCGAGGAATTAAGCCTAATTGATAGTTATTATCGTATGGAATTCTTGGCTGATGATATACATGAAATCATCAAAAATAATTTAAACCCTTCGGTTGGTTGGGAGGAAAAATTTAACGACTGGTCGAACCAGAAAAGTAATACTTCTAAAAGGATTAAAAAATATGAAGCCTATTACGATAATGAATTAGCAGCTAAAGTCGCTGAAAAAGATGAGTTAATTATTAAGAAATTCAATTATGAATTTTAATTTGCCTATACCGCCGAAAACCCTTTAAAAATTATTTAGCATGGATGAAACTGAGACGGAAAAAGCGGTAATGGTAAACATAGTTGAAGATTCAAAGCAGCTGTACTTTATTTTCGGTGGGATTGCTGCGGGAATGGGTATTCCTCCTTTTGAGTTTAGTAAAGCATCTAACATTTTAGGTGAAAACAGGATATTCGTCAGAGATTTGAAGCAAAATTGGTATAATACAGGGTTGCCTAATATTTCTTCCAATATTGACCAAACTAGGAGCTACTTGGAATCACTTATAGAAGAACACTCCCCAGAGTCTGTGATCATGATTGGTAACTCAATGGGCGGTTTTGCGGCGCTTCTTTTTTCTAGTATGATAAAAAATACTAGAGCGATTGCTTTTGCTCCTCAAACATTTATTTCACCTAGAAAGCGCTTTTTCGCTAAAGATTATAGATGGCTAAAAGAAATAGCTAAAACATATCTTATGTGCTGGAATAAGAAAAAAGTTTGGGACCTTAGTTCATTGAGCCCAGTTAAAGGTTGGCAAGCAACTGTTCTGGTGTCGTCAACGTGCGAATTAGATATGGCCCACGCTAGAAATGTGCAGAATATGAAGGGAGTTGATGTTGTTGAGTTTGATTTTGGCGGACATTCTCTAGTTAAAAGTTTGAGGGACCGTGGTGAGTTAGCAAAATATCTCACTAGGAATGATCGCGAAAATTAAAAATATTGAGTGCAGAGGATTATAGTATTCTATATTTAGGAGCGCATCCTGAAGAACGGAGTATGTCGATGGAGGTATATAAAAATTCTTTTATTGGCGCGATTCCAGATCATGGCACTTACGATGTATGGCCGCAAAGTAGTAGCGCGTTGCTACCAAAGAGCCGAATTAAACGTTTCTTGGGTAGATATATCTTTTACCCATTGCGAGTTTTCATAGCGACGAGAATAAAAAGGTATGACATTGTGCATCTATTAGATCACTCCTCGCTCCATTTATTACCGTATGTAAGTAAGAATATTAAGACTGTAGTTACTTTACATGACCTCATTCCGTTACGTTTTGGAGGAGGTCTTTCTTCTGATCAAGTAGCAAGGTTTCGCTCTACAGTAGCGAATCTTACGAAAGTGGATCACATAGTTAGTGTTTCAGAATATAGTAAAAAAGAAGCGGTAGCGTTTTTTGATTTGTCAGAAGATATGATAGAGGTGATCGCTAACGGGGTAACTGCACAAACAGCAAGTAGAGATATAGAATCGATTATTAAATTTAAAGAGGCTGGCGCGGTTGTATTATTGTCGGTCGGAAGCACTCTAGAGCGTAAGAATCTGAAAGTCTTACCAGAAATGTTTAAAAAAGTTAAAGGTAATCGACCTCTAGCGCTATTGAGGGTGGGAGCAAGTTTACCTGACGAGTTGCGAAACCAGATTATTGAAGTGTTAGGTGAAGACAATTTAATTGAGCTTGGAAAAGTGGATGCCCAAACAGTATGGAATGCATATCATGGCACTGATATTGTTTTAGTCCCTTCTTTGTATGAAGGGTTTGGATTGCCTATTATTGAAGCTTTATCTGCAGGTAAGCTCGTCGTTTCCTCAAATTCATCCAGTTTGGCTGAAGTTGCTGGCGATTTTGCGCATTATTTTGATCCTAAATCTGCATCAGATGGAGCTACTGCACTGGAGAAGGCTATAGACTTGTTACCGCTATCCGAAGACCAAGAATCAGCGCGTAGAAATTACGCTTATGAATTCAGCTGGGCTAAGCATGTTCAAAAATGCCAAAAAGTATATGAAGAAATTCTTCAATCCTAGATTACCAGCGCCATGATTCTCCAAGTTTTCAACAAATATCTCGAGAAAGGAGGAGAAGAAAAGTCGGTAGATCGCATTTATGGGCATTTACAGCATGAGGGCATTGAAAGGTGCTTTTTTGATTCTTTGGAGTGGAAAGGCGTAGGCGCTCCTAGCGCCCCTGCGCAGCTCAAAAAGATGTTTTATAATAGGGAGTCTGTGAGTAAATTCAAACAGGCGATTGAGAATCATGGAAGTAAGGTCGCACTTTTTCACAATATATACCCTGTAGCTTCACCGGCGTTGTATAAAGCGGCTCTGGATGTGGATCTGCCAGTTATTCAATACATTCACAATTTCAGACCGTTTTCTGTTTCTGGGACGCTGTGGACGGGGGAGAGGGTAGCGGAAGAGAGTCTGAAGGGAAATTATTTAGCGGAAATTAAGGCGGGCTCGTGGCAAGGGTCAGTAGTGAAGTCTGCAATTTTTGCAGGGTTACTTAAAAAGCTCCATCTTCAAGAATGGCTTAAATCAGTGAAGCATTGGGTCGCCATTTCTGATTTTATGAGGGATAAGTTTATTGATGCAGGAGTCCCTCCTGAGCAAATTACAATGCTACGCCATTCTTGGGATATGATGAACGAGCCGCCTAAACGTGAAGATGGGGGGTATTACCTATTTCTCTCCAGGTTAACTACGGAAAAAGGAGTTCGTGTTTTGCTGAAAGCGTGGGAACAGTTGGAGTCAGAACTAGGGCCCGCTACTCCTGAGCTCTATATTGGAGGGAGTGGTGATTTAGAAAATGAAGTGAAGATGGCAAGTGAGGCTTCTAGTAAAATTCATTATTTAGGTTTCGTAGATAAACAAAAGAAAGCTGAATTAATTCGTAAGTGCCGTGCAATGTTGGCTCCTTCAATTTGGTGGGAGCCCTTAGGATTAGTTACCTATGAAGCTTACGATCATGCGAAGCCTATGTTAGCGGCTCGTTCAGGCGGGTTGTCTGAAACCGTAGTTGATAATGAGACAGGAATTTTATTCGATCCAAATAGCGCAGAGGCTATTGTTGAAGCGGTTTGTAAGGTTGAGGATAAGAAAAAAGAAGAGCTGTTGTCAATGGGGGACGCTGGGCGTGATTGGCTGTCTAGGAACGCGGATGTGGATCAATGGAAAAGTGAATTTTCGGCTATTCTATCAATAGTAAAATAAACTTATTATCTCGATAATTATGCAAGCTTTTGAAATTCTACCGATTTCTTTCACGCCAGTTTACAAGGTTCGTATTTGGGGCGGGCGCTCTTTAGAACAAACACTGAAGAGAACGTTACCCCAAGATTCCCAACTTTATGGGGAAGCATGGGAGTTAGTCGACCGAGAGGGAGATCAGTCAGTAGTGTCTTACGGTAAATTTAAAGGTGTGACTTTAAACAATTTATGGACAAATCATCGCGAGGAAATTTTTGGGGAAAACTTGCCTGAGTCTGAGCGGTTTCCAATGCTCTTTAAAATCTTGGATTGTCAGCAAGATCTCTCAATACAGGTTCACCCCACGCCTCAAACAGCAAAAAAATTTGGAGGGGAGCCTAAATCAGAAATGTGGTATATTGCAGATTGCAAGCCCAAGGCTAAACTCTATGTAGGTTTGAAAAAAGGCCGGAGTGAGAAGACCTTGCGTGCCGCTATTGAGTCTGGTTCGGTGGAAGACGAAGTGAATGCGATCGAACCAGTGAAAGGGCAATCGATTTATTTGAAATCAGGTAGAGTGCATGCGATTGGGGCTGGCTTTTTGATCTTTGAAATTCAACAGAATTCAGATACAACTTATCGAGTGTTCGATTGGAACCGAAAGGGGCAAGATGGTAAACCGAGAACGTTACACATTGAAGAATCTCTAGCTTCTATTGATTATGACGATGAGGAGCCTAGTATGGACAATCCTGCGGATTCTTGTTTGGTGGAACAGGAACTTTTTACGGTGAGGCTCCACGAAATAGATAAAGGTGGCGTAATGAAGCGCTCTAATTTACAATGTTTCAGTATTATAACAATCATTAGCGGGGTAGTGATAGACAATGATGGAAACCTGTATAAAGATGGTGATACTTTCATATTACCTAAAGGAGGATCCGATCTTGAGGTTGAGGAAGGGGTTCTTTATTTAGAATCTAATTTCACATAATGAATAAACTCTAATTTAATTAATCATGACACATAATAAGTCTCGAGCTACTCTGTTTACTGGAATTTCTTTTCTGGTGTTTCTTTACTTTGTTTTTATTCAACCATTTTCGACGGGTTATGGATTTAAGCGTGACCCAATTTGGTCTGACATGGTCAAGAGTTATAAAGTTGATGATGGGGAATGGATGTTTGGGTACCTAGTCCCTGTATTAGTTGGAGGGTTATTGTGGGTTACTCGTGACCGATTTAAGGGGTTAGAGATTAAGGGTGAGTGGTTAGGGCTGCCGCTTGTTATATTTAGTCTTTTCCTGTATTTTGGCGGATATAAGGCAAATGAGAAGTACGTAGGATATTTTTCGCTACAGCTTTTAGTCGCAGGTCTGGTGATTTGGCAC
>JALZUP010000121.1 GCA_023301505.1 Robiginitomaculum sp. | reverse complement strand
TACATTAAAGGCCCCCCAAAAACAACCATAAGTGCAGGCATCATTACATCTTGTGTTAGAACACTAAGTTCAAATTCTCCAATTGCACGTAGACTTACAGCGTTGATGTTTAGTACAGCCAATGGAATCAACGACAAAGACATTATCTTTAGCAACCCGACCATCTGTATATTTTTGAAAAAAACACCGATATAATCCGCAAAGTGAAAGACGATGTACGTAACTAACATTGAACTAATCAATGTAATCGTAATAACACATTGGTACTCGCCGAATGATCTCGGTTTAGATTTTGTAGAGCTCCCCAGCAGTTCCGACTGCGCAATTTCTTTCAATACCACATTGTCAAAACCAAACCGACAAAATATTGTTGTTACAGCTACAACTGACAGACTAAGAAAATACGTTCCAGCACTCTCCAAACCGAGCAAACGCCCGATTACCACTGTCGAAGTAAAAACGAATATTGCTCCAAGAATCTTTAACGAAAGTGCTATAACTGACCTAGTAAGCAGTCGTTTTTTTTCTTTCTTCCTTACTGATTTTTGGTGCACTTCTAAAATTCCTTATTTTATTCACTGTACCAGTAATCAATATAATTCAGATACAAAAGAGTAAATAAAACCGCATAATAACTGCTTGAAAAGAATGGGCGTAAAAATATAGAAATCAACATTATTGACACCAAAACTACTATAAATCTAATATTTTTCTTTCTCGCTTTAGGTAGGTGCAGAAAAGAGGCCGCGTGAATATTAATACCCAAACGAACTAAGTAATAAAAAAAAGTCACAAATAAAATCAAACCAACAAATCCGAACTCCCCGAGCAACGTACCTATATTGGAATCATGTATGTTGTTATAGGAGGCGAAAGCATTTATCGACGCTAAACCTTCCTGAAGATAAACAATGCTATCCCGTGAAAACGCAGACCCGTAGGTAGCAGCACCTGTTCCTATTGGGAAATTATCCACAGCAAGGTCAAAACCCGTTTTCAGCAAAGTCCATCTCACATACTCAACTTGATGACTGCTATCCACTGTCAAACTAATATTGTACAAAGTCTTATCTATAAGAAACTGCAAATCGCCGGAAACAAACAACACACTGACACCTAACGTTATTACTAACATTTTTTTAGTCATACTAGTCGGTAAACACAAATAGGCAGCTAGAATATATATAAACGCTGATCTTGACCCAGTAAGAGCCAACACTAAAAATAGAACACCGTACACAATTAAGACTCTTTGCCGTCTAAAAAACATTCTGTTTCCGCCGTACATCATTGCGATGATCAGAATTGCCAAAGCGCTACCCAGAGCATTCGGATTCCCTTGAAAGCCTCGAAGTCTAGATATTCTAGAGATACCAGAGGTCTCGTAGTAGGCAGCAAATCCAACTAAATCACTAAATAATTCGGGTAATAGCAATTGGAAAATTGCCCCCACAATACTGATAACCATTAATGCTCGAAGTAGCGTAGTTGGAATCAGCAACCCATGAACATACAATCCGTATAAACTTATAAATATGATGAAAAATTGACAGTGCAACGCAACCTGAAAAATCACCTGTACTATGTCTGCATTCACACCAAATAGTAAAGAGATCACTATGAGATAGGCGCCAAAAACAATGGCGTATGTAAATACTTTCCTGAGCACACTAGAGCGCGAAACGGATACTAAAACTGCTGCAAAACATAAGATCGCAACGGCTATCTCATCTACCAATGAAGACGCTAATTCTTGGTTCAGTGCAAATAAACCGGCAATGCTCCTTTCAAAACACACGAACATTACCAGAATGGATATCATGGCAGCCAAAATCGGGCTATCTATTTTTATAAATGGTCTATTCATAGATTACTTTTTCTTACTGAAGATAGAGCCCGTTCGTCCGAACAATAGAACTCAATGCTTGGAGGTTTGAACCCAGCCCCAAGCCAAGCGAATGCCATCAATCAAGGAAACACTTGGCTGCCAACCAAAAAGTTCCTGCGCTTTAGAAATATCTAAATTCGTATGCGGCACATCGAACGCACGGCCAGGCATGTAAACAAGTTGGACAGGCAATTTAATAACGTCTTCAATAGCTACAACAACATCAAGGATTGAATGTCCATCTCCACTACCTGCATTAAAAATACCGTTTACGTCAGCATTACCGGAAATCACACATAAATTAATTAGGTCATCGATGTAGATATAATCTCGGAC
This sequence comes from Robiginitomaculum sp., assembly GCA_023301505.1. Taxonomy (GTDB): domain Bacteria; phylum Pseudomonadota; class Alphaproteobacteria; order Caulobacterales; family Maricaulaceae; genus Robiginitomaculum. The sequence goes on along the minus strand of JALZUP010000121.1, from coordinate 5,164 downwards.
TACACTGCCATCACCCCAAATTTCGATTGATTTACCCTCAGCTATTTTCTGAAGGAACGTACCTATTACACCCTGCACACCAGTGTGGCCTTGCCTTGAGCCGTAGGGGTTTGATGCCCTTAAAGCAACATATTTAATTCCATGAAGGTGATGAAAGATATGAAGGTAATTCTCAATTGCTACTTTTACAGCTCCATACGAGCTTATAGGGTTTAGTGTGTGCGTTTCGCTTATTGGAGATGATTTTGGAATACCGTAGACCGTACCACCAGAAGACAGGTAAACTATTTTTGGCACATTCTGTAGCTTCATTAGTTCTAGTAATTTCACTGTGCTCACTAAATTACTAGTAATGTCATTGACTGGGTCTAGATTTGAAGTTGACGGAACAGTAGTACTAATCAAATGGTAGACAATATCTACGGACGTTAGCGCCTCAGCTAACAAACCTGTATCCGAAAACTCGGCCGTATAGTATTCAACTCCACTAAGAGGTTTACGGAATGAATCAGGGCCACGGTCAAAAATTCTGACTGTATCCCCTTTCGCAATCAAAGCATCCGCCAAATGAGATCCGATGAACCCATTACCACCTAGTATTAAAGATAGCACTATAGAAGCTCCTCATATATTCCGATCAAATCGGTGTAAAACTTTGAATCACTGAACTCGTCATTTACGTAATCCTTAGCACTTTTTCCCATGCGATCGAGAACGGCATCATCCATAAGGCAAATTTCACGAAGCTTATCAGAAAGCTCATGTACATTATCTGCGCTATATATCCAACCACGAACTCCGTCACTAACTAACTCAGGAATACCGCCTCTATTAGTTCCTAAAACCGGCTTCCCCGCAGCAAAAGCTTGAAAAATCACATAGGGGAAATTCTCGTGCCATAAAGAAGGCACTACAACAAACCTACATTCACCGAGAAGCTCAGTTAGATCATCACCCCATTTAGGGCCAACTATTTCAACATTATCAAAATTCGATTCTGAGACCATTGCTTGAAGCTTATCTCTATCGGGGCCTTCCCCCACAATTTTCAATTTAACGTCGCTTGCTAGCGCGGCGGCTTCAAGTAGATAATGAACTCCCTTTTCATCTATCAATCGTCCAAAATACAACCCATAGTCGCCAACGCTAGAATCAATATCATGCTTAACAGTATCAAATGGATTGGAGAGCTTTCTCCAACTAAATGCGTCCTCGCCCCAAAACTCTTCTGTTTTTTTCGCCATGAATTCACTGGCGAATAGAAACCGGTCAACATTTTTTTTATATACATCTAAAATTTTATGGGTATACGCCTCAGCCATACTTGCTGCACTATAACTCAACGACCCATGGCAGCACTTGTTCGCTACAGCTCGATAAAATTTTCCACCTTTACATTCTTCGCAAATTTTTCCTGAGTGGTACAGCTTATAGTTTGGGCAAATATGCTTGTAGTCATTGCAACTCATTACCACAGGCACTCCCATTTTCTTAGCAGCAGCTAAAACAGAAGGTGTTAATTTTACGTATGTTGCAAACGCATGCATAACATCGGGTTTAAAGTCTTGAATTAACCTTGTAATACATTTCTGGGTTTCCAGAGAATAGACCATAGATGGAAATGAGACGATTTTCTGAATCATTCTACCCCCTTTATATTCTGCAGCGCTGGGAAAGTACTTACCCCATTCCTCTGGTGCCTCACTCCCTGCGACCGAGAAGTAGGCCACATCATGACCGTTCTCCTCTAAAACTCGACCAACATCACGGTAGAAAACTTCAGCACCACCTTGGATATCGTAGTTGTTATGTACTAGCAATATCTTCATGACGTTATCTGTACTAATTTTTTAAGGTAATTGCCATAGGTGTTTTTTTCGTACAGATTCGCAACACGGGCTAAATCATCAACTGTAATCCAGTTATTCTGGAAAGCGATTTCTTCAATGCAGGAAATTTTCACACCCTGTCGTTGCTCTAATGTCTGAACAAATTGAGAAGCCTGCATCAACGAATCATAAGTGCCTGTGTCAAACCAAGCGTAACCCCTGCCAAGCACCTCTACATTCAATGAATTCCTATCCAAGTAAACTCGGTTTACATCAGTAATCTCTAGCTCACCACGCGTAGAGGGTTTGATATTTTTCGCAATATCAACAACGTGCTGATCATAAAAATATAGGCCCGTAACCGCTATATCAGACTTTGGTTCTTTAGGCTTTTCAACTATATCTAAAATACCACCCTCTTTATTTCTTTCAATTACTCCATATCGCTCTGGGTCTGAAACTCTGTATCCAAAAACAGTTGCACCAGATACGTTATCTACCGCATTTTTTAACGTGCTCGAGAATCCACTTCCATAGAATATATTGTCCCCTAGCGTTAAACATACATCATTCTTTCCTATAAATTCTTCACCTATCAAGAATGCTTGCGCAAGACCTTCTGGGTTAGGTTGCTCTGCATAACTAATATTCATTCCAAGTTGGCTACCATCGTTGAACAAACGCTGAAACACAGCGGCATCTTGCGGGGTGGTAATTATCAACACATCCCGTATTCCTGCCATCATTAGAACTGACAGCGGGTAATAAATCATCGGCTTATCGTAGACAGGAAGCATCTGCTTAGACACTCCAATAGTCAGTGGGTATAACCTAGTTCCACTTCCGCCCGCTAAAATTATTCCCTTCATTTTTTATTACTCACTTACTTCGTCGGGTCTTAAGATTAGGCCTTATACCGCTGTAGCCCAAGTTGCTCATTACGCTGTTAAATGCTTGCTCTACGTGCCTACTAACTTCTGCTTTTGCTGAAACAGTCTGGCGAGCCATCGTTGCCCGCCCATATTTCTCAAACACTTCATCGGTTAGGTCTAATCCAATAAACGATACCAGGCCATTCAACGTATCTGCTGGGTTAGAGCAAAGATCATCGTAATCGACTCGAAATGCACTGTCTGGATATTTTTGTAAAGCAGTTATAATTTCCCTTGAAGTAACAATCCACTCGACAGAAGCCTTATCGAAGTTACTCTGAAACACTTCTATTTTATCTTTACAAATAACAAGGTCTTTTTGCTCTGGGACGAGTTGATCACAAATCGCATTCCATTTTCTATTATCTACGCCCCACCAGTCGTGTTTCGCTTGCCCTGCGGAAGTACTATGCTCTTCACACCACTTGGAAATCGATTTGCAATTATCTATCCCATTCCTTGTGAGCATTATAAATTTAGCATTTGGGAAAAGAGCCAAAACATACGGAATGCGAAAAAGAAGTTCTGGGTATTTGTCTACTACCTTACTTGTCCCAGTAAGTTTTAATAGTGTTTTATAGACTCCGGCAACACCCCGTCTTTTTTGTGCATCTGCTGTCTTAACATCCAACCGATACTGACCTATATTCTCGGAATAGGAGCCGATCAAGTCTTCATTATCATCTACTGAGTGCCACAGAGCTTTTGGCTCATTCAAATATGCAATATCACGATGCATAGAAAGTACTGAACCTAACGCTGTTGTTCCACTGCGACCCATCCCCACAATGAAAACAGGGTCATCTACGAGCTGTTTGTATGGTAGTGACCTGCAAAGCCTAAAGAATGCGAATACAACAGGATTAAACCATTGTCCTTTTGTGGTCAACGGGCGACCTTCAAATAAACCATAGGCCAATAATCGACCCCAAAGTTTGCTTGGCCTAGCTTTGACAAAAGTCTTATCAAGTTGGGCAATCACAATAATATTAACCTAACGGTGTTAGACATTTTTAGGCTTTTGATAGAGGACAATATCTTGACTGAAATCACCGATATTGTTCAGCTCTTGCGGGCTACGCCATTTTCCAAAAACAGGGTTCTTTTTTTCACTTAAACCATTCTTATGGAAATTATTGTCATAAAAAGACTTCAGATATCCCACAGCTATTTCTGGCATTTCTTCAGTGGCATAGAAATGATCTTGTGCCTTAAAAGGAAAATTTAAACCTTCGCTTTCCGCACCATCATCCATAAGAAAAGTAGTAATAAACGCACTACCTCCTGGCTTTAACAACCTCGATATTTCATCGATATAATGAGTTACATCGTCAGTTAGCATATGTGTGAAAACAGACACCAAGAAGATAGTATCAAAACTATTATCGTTATACGGAAAACGATACTCATCGGCCTTATGCTTTCCACTGGGGTTGAATTCATCATTCTGAACATCTAAGAAATCGAACGTGAAACCGTCCCGTTGTAATTTCTTATTTTCGCTACAGGCCTTTAACGATGTCTGCTCAATATCCATCCCTATGTAAGTCCCCTCTTCAAGGTAACCAGATAGCGAAATCGCTGTTCTGCCACAACCGCAACCAATTTCCAAAATGTCTGAACTGGGCGTTATTTCACAATGCTTTTCTAGTAAAGATTGTAAAAATCGACCATTCTTAGCAAATCTCTGGCCTCCTAACTGGCCATTAAATCCGTTGGATCTGACACGAATTGAGTACTTAGGCAATCCACTATTTCCACTTATCTTGCATAAGACTGAATCCACGGGATCTATAAGCTTAAGCACGATGTTTATAATAGGGTTCTGCCACGCTACACCCTTTACAAATTTTTTTAGAAAACGTCTCATAGTATTTTTTCAATTGGATTATTTATTAAATTTTTCTGAATCAGCAATTTTATCGGAGAGTATGAGAGTTCTGCTTATTATTCAGCTCATATTGCTAGTTCCACTTCTAGAATAACCAATTATAAATTATTCTTTGTATTCAATTCACACAGAAAATGTAGACTGACTCGTTATTCCTATATATATTTTTACTATAGTGTAATATCTAAATTCGTGTCGGTGTCGCAAACCACGTGTCCAATAATTATGATGCTTCGAGAACCCTTCATCAATTTAAATACGCTCTAGGTTTGTTACTCTTAAAAAATATACTACCAGAAAAAACTACATGAAAATCACCATCACTGGTGCTACTGGCTTTATCGGTCAACATTTAATAGCAAGCCTTGTAGCAGACGGCCACAATGTCACACGGCTTTCCCGACAGAAATCTCCAAGCCAACCCTGTGTAGAGATTGTTGGTCCACTTGAAAAAATAAACACACAATCACTACCTAAAACAGACGTACTCATACACCTTGCAGGACTAGCTC
>JALZUP010000120.1 GCA_023301505.1 Robiginitomaculum sp. | reverse complement strand
ACCGCCTCCAGCGGCAGCCGCGCCGCCAGCACCAACGGCAGCAGCGCCACTGCCCCCGAAGAATGCAGCCGCCCGGCCTCCGGTGATTCCAGCACGCGAAGCGGCTGACATCAGCCCCCGGCCTATCTTTGTTTTCCCGATAGCCCCGCGGATCCCATCGCCCACCTTCTGAGCGATACTGTGGGCGATGTGGTCTTTGATCGAATCGCCGGTTCCAGCGTCTTCGCCCTCGGTCTGCTCGTCGTCGGTTTCCGCTCGCCGTCCGTGTCGGTCGCGAGAACTCGATTCGATTCCGTGACGATCAAACCACGCGTGGATCCGATCAACGGCCGAAGTTGTTGGGTTGTCAGCATCACCGCCGGCGTCTTGGTCTCTGGCTTCTTGCCGTTGCCGCTCTCGCTCCTCACGCTCTCGCTTGCGGCGATCCTCAGCATCGCGGTCCTGCCGTTCCTTTTCCTCACGCTTTCGCTCTTGGCGATCCTCTCGCTCAGCGCGGCTCCTCGCCATCGCCTCGGCCAGTTCATCGGTTTCCGCAACAGGTGGGAGCTGCCCGCTTTCGCGAAGCCGGTCAAGATGGCTGTCATCGTCTGGGATTCCGTCGTCATAGCCCGCACGTTCCCACGGGAATTTGTCGCTCGGGTCTTCTGGCTCGTCTTCCGGCAGATCCGGTTCTTTGTCGATAATGCGCTGTAGCCACTTCGGCAGCTTGAGCCCACCGCCGCTGTTCGGCAGTTCCTCGGAAGCAATGTCGTTTAATGCCGTCGCTGCTTCATCGAGTTTCTTAGCCGCTGACTCCAGCCCATCGGAAGCCTTGGCGCTCGGGAATCCATCAAGACTGCCCGCCGCCTTACGGTCTCGCTCGTCTCTTGCGTCCCGTTCCTTCGTGGCCCGCTCTTGCTCGGTCTCAACCGGTTTAGTTCTCGGCGGCGCAATGGCACCGGGGACCGCTGGCCCGCCCTCTTGTGGGACCGGTGGCGTCTCGTCGGTAAACTTAATATGCAGTTCTTCGGACATTTACCAAATCGCCTTTTGGAGTTGCTTTTTAAAATCGCGGTCAAACAGCCGAAACCGCTTATCGACGACAATCCAAATCTCCCAAGCCATAGCAGGTGTGCATGTCTTGCAACCTTGGTCTACATACTTCCCAGCGAGCTCTGCAAAAAATTCAGAAGTGGCCGCAAGCGTTCCGTCGCTTTGCTTTAGCAGGTTATGCTTGGCCTCCAACTCCTCGGCAAGAATTTTTAAGACGATCAAATCAGACCGCCAGACATCGCTCTTGCCTTCTTCCCGGCTTCCTACCGTGAACTCAATGGTTCCTGGCGACAGCTTAACTCGCTGCGCCCACCAGTCTCGTAAAAACTTCATCTTTGCCCCGCTTGGTTTGTCAAAACCGGGTCTGAGTCAATGCCCAGATCCCGGCATAACGCCCGTCTCTTACTTAACGGCCTCAGCGTTATTCTATGTGACTGTGTAGAAACGTCCATCGACTGGGTAAACTCGCAACCGTAGCGGAACCATGCGATGCTGAGGGCCATAGAGCACATCAACTGGGAACCCTTCGGCTAGGATAGCTTTCGGGAATGTGATCGTGGCCGGCCCGCGACTGGCAGCGCAAACACCGGGTAGCGCAGTCAGGATCAACGGCTTGGCAACACCGGGGCAAGTGTCGTTTCCGACGTCTTGCTGCCCGACCGCGCCGACTAGGCCGGGGTCGTGATTGCCTGTAGCGGGGTCGATCGAATACGGTTCGGTCAGCGACGGCACTGCGTCGGCGTTGAACTCCTGAACTGTGAAGTTCACAAACTGAGCACGACCCTGATAGATCGCCTCGATCGGGGTCTGACCAGAGGCGTCGCCCGTGATTAACTGCTTAAAAAGCTCGTGGCTTAACCGATATCCTGTTTCCGTGATACCCACGTTCAGGCCGTCATAAGTGCCCGAATAGGATCCTGCGACGATTTCCATTGGTAATCCCTCAAAAAGTTTTGTGGTTGTGCAAAATTATTTGTGCGTCTGCGAGTCGTGACTACTCGCCGGCTTCGTTGACGTGTGCCGGTGCATCAGTGTCCGATTCAGTGTCCGATTCAGTGTCCGATTCAGTGTCCGATTCAGTGTCCGATTCAGTGTCCGCTGGCTCGCTAGTCTTCAAGTAAGCAGCCAAGCAGGCTTTGCAGTTAGCGACATTGGGGTCACCCGTTGCAGCTTCGGTCGCCGGGTCGAAGCTGACCTTGTCGGGGTCACTGGCAACGCTGAACATTCGCCCGCTGTTGCCTTGGATTTTTCCGTTCTCGTCTTCGATTAGAAGATAAATAGTTACCTTGCTCACTTTGCTTTCCTATCTATGGACCCAAAAAATTCGGCCTCGCCAAAATTGATACCGCGAACCATCGCAGCAAAATCGTGACCGGGGTTGTTCAATGACTTGCTATCGTAGGTCTTCTTGCCTGTCTGGAGTTTTGGCTTTGAGTCGGCCGACACCGCGACCATCTGCCGGGTAAAGTCCCCCGTCAGGCCTGGGCAGTCTTTCCTTAATCGCTTATTCGCTTTGCAGATTAACGAACTACTCCAGTGCATGGCTTCAAACACTCTCGACAATTGCTGATTAAGGCTGTTCAGTCGGCCGGCGAATATCTCTCGCCGCCTGTCTCTTGGTTGGTGGGTAATGCGTTGCAGGACAGCCACCCGAATGCCGTAGCTCGCGTGAACGATCCCCGTAGCCGTGCTGTTCTTTTTGCCAAGCCGGAATCCATGCGGGCAGACCGTGAAATAAAGCTTTCCAGCCATCGCCGGCGCTTCGTCGTCCAGTTCAATGTCAATCTGGTCAGCCGCAAGCTTTAGTTGCTCCATTAAGTGATCGCGGGTAGCGTTCAAGAGGGCGGTTTCGATGTTGAAAATCACGCGACACCCCGCAAGGCTTGCTGGATCGCCGAATTGACTGCATTTTTCGCGACTGCTGCCCAGCGGTCAAGCCAGACCTGTGGAGCACCATTCACTGGCAAAAACTGCCTGGCGGGTAGGTTTTTGGATGGGTTGCCTCGGTTGTGCGCTCGAGCGTAGACGACATTGGTTCCGACGATAACACCCGACTCGGTTAGCGCGAATATCTGGTCAGCCGGCGGGTTGTATTCGCCAGAAGGCAGAATCTCGCCAACTGAAAGGCTATTGAACAAGACGCCCGTATCCCGAAGAATCTCTACGGTTCGGTCACCAAAAACTTCCAGCTTTGTCTTGGCCCCCTCGGCTTTGAGTGCAGCCCATGCAGCCTGCCCCGCTCGAGCCTTGGCAGCTGCCAATGGCAACGAAGCAGACAATCGAGCCAGTGTCGTGGCAAAGATTCGACGCCAACGCTTATCCTGTGATTTAGTGAGCAGTCCGCGGTTGTTGGATCCACGACCAAGCCCGGCGGCTTTCTTCAGCCCAGCCTGCTCGCCCGGCCCGAACCTGCGGCCGTAAGCTAGGTACTTCGGCGAAAGCTTTGGCCATGTGTTGCCGTCCTCGCCAGCGCCGCCCCGCGCCTTCGTAATGAAGTCGCTCTTAACGTCCGACAGTGCGGCCAGACCGATAGCGGTGTGAACCTGGCGAGCCAAATCCTTGTGGGTCTGCGCAGTCCCTCCGACCGATCGCACAACGTCGATAATTGCCTGCTTGGTTAGCTCGCGGGATGATCGGAGGTAGATAGTCGACGAAGACATTAGTACCTAGCCCCCGAATCGATTGCTTCGTCTTGCTCAAGCTCAGACTGAACTCGGCTACTGTTTTGAGGCTTAACCCGCACCTTGTTACGTCGGAATCGTCGATCGACCTGAAGGTTACTGAATGTTGGCGTGTCGTAGTCCTGTTTCGGGACTCCCGGCAGCAAGAAGTCGCCGCGTCGAAGATCCCAGACCAAGCCGTCTGGCTTGTCCATGATTTTCGAATAACAGTCGTAAAGCGCCTCTGGCGGGTTGTTGCCCCGTGTCTTAGCCAGATAGAAAGCCGCAACCTGCGTGGCCCACTCGCAAACCATCTCGCAGTTAGCGATCGACTCGACCCGGTAGGTCGGGTAAATGTAGCCAGCCAGCTCGCCACTAGCGCGACGAATTGCTGCCTCAATCACCTTGTCGTCTTCAACGCCGCAATCTTCGTGGTCACTAAACGCAATCACGCCCTGCAACGACAGGAAGCAGGTTACTTTCTCTTTGGTTGTCAGCGGTGTGATTGTGGACATTGCAAGCTCATATAAAAAAAGGTGGGCCACAGCGTAAGCCGTCGCCCACCTTGGCGGTCTCCCAGCGTGGCGGCAGGAGATGTTTTGTCAGACTCGGTTTAGAACAGGACGGTGCCCATTGCTTTCGAGTTCGGGACGTGATCGACAACCAAAGCGTTATCCAACGCAAAGATCGTATCTACAGTCGGGTTGGCCGATCCGGCATACCACGACTGCAATCCAGTCTTCAAAGTCTTTTCCATGTGGTCACGTTCGCGAACCAATTCACTGCCTTCGTAGCAAGCGATCGTTCCATCGTCTGGATTGTGACCAATGAACAACACCTTGCCGTCAGGAATGATCTTTTCAAATTCGAGCGTGCTGTTATTCGAAGGGTTTCCGACTTCAATCACTTCGTCTGTGATATACCACATGACGCCTGGAGCGAAGTTGAACTCAACACAGTCGACGTATCGCATTGACTTGGCAACATCTGGATCAAACGACTCACGCTCAAACTTCTTGAACGGCTGGTTCACTGACCCGTGAAAGGCGCGAACCGCGTTGTTCTTAACCATGTGTTGGAAAACTTCGTTTGTAGTGATCGCTGCAAACGTCTTACCACCACATAGCTGCTGGAAAGCAACGTTGATCTGCCCATAATGAGCTGGAATGTCGGCCGTTACGTCGCTCCAAGGGACATCAATGATATCCCCCTTGCCAAGCATATTCAGCTGGCCCTTGTTGCCGTTTGGACGTTGGCCGATCGGCAACTGAATAACTCGCTGAGTGTTGGCGGATGGTTTAAAGTCGAACCATTCGTCATCGCCCTGGCGACCAAGGTACAGTTCATCGCGAACCGCTCCGATCGTCATGGCTTTACGCCAGTTTTCGGAAAGCTGGCAAAGGCTTCGGGTTTGATGCTCAATGAAAACCATTCCAGACCGATCTCGCTCTCGCGGGTTGGTCAGCTTTCCAATGTTGTTCAGACGCTCAATGTTGAACTCCATCGAGTCAAACATACGAGGATACTTAAACAGTACCTCGCCGATCTGGTTGTGGACTGTGCGGTGGGCAGCGGCATGGGGAGCCTTACCAGCACCGACACGGCGAAGATGGTTGTAAATAATATACGACCCGTCTCGCCCGTGGCCTTCGTTCAGGACGTTTTTGCCCTTGCGACCGCCGAGACTTTTACTCATCGACTGGATCCCAAACAACGAAGCAAGCCAATTGCTTGGCTCTGCGATCTGGCTAATAACTCGCGTCAATACCTGCGGACGCAAGAAAACCTGTGTTGAGCTGATCATTTGTCAGTAACCTTCAATTTTTCAAAAAAATAACGGGTTGCCACGCTCGTTTTTTTCCGCCGTCAAAATGCCGACTACTGATCTAGAATGTCATCTAGAACGAACCGGCTATCCATTGCGGCACGGGCAGCCGATTCGTCGGGGTGGCCTACAAACGGCACGCCACCAATAAACAACTGCCCAGCTCTAACAGGTGCCGAAACTGCGACATTGACGTTAGTTTTTTCTTCCGGTTCAAACGTTTGCTGGTTCGCCAT
>JALZUP010000119.1 GCA_023301505.1 Robiginitomaculum sp. | reverse complement strand
CCAATCAGCAGTTTCAAACCACTAGAAATAAAATATTCAACTCCATTCGGCTCTCTAAGAAGCCCCTGCCAACACCGATAAAAGGATAAGGCTGCCGTGACGTTTCAATGGAGCAATAAAGTGAATTCACCTACTAACAATTCACCTACTAGCGCAACATTCACCTCACACCACAATCAACTCGGCGCCGCCACTGTTGAAAGCGTAGTTATGGTGATCCTGTTACTCACCATGATGCTTGGCGTATTCCAGGGCTTACTTGCCTACCGCGCTAAGATCACTCTTAACCATGCGGTCACTGAAGCGGTTCGCACCGGGGCGGTTCAACACGCCCAAAGCGCACCCATGATTGATAGCATCTCAGAACAACTCTCGCCATTGTATGGCGGCTGGGGTACTGGTGGTGCGAGAGGTTTGACTGAAGCGATTGCGAAATCAAAAATTGACATCGCAAACCCGGCCCTTAACGATGGCGCCGAGCTTCAACTACACATATTAAACCCCACCACAGAAGCCTTTGATGCCTTTGAAGTTGATAACAACGGCGTCATGGAGATTCCTAATCACCACTTGAAGCACTTGCCTACTACTGTGGATGCTACGGCGGGCGTTAATATTCAAGATGCCAATCTGCTTAAGATTCATGTGACTTATGGGTACAAGCTTAATGTACCTATTATAGATAAGATCATTGCTAAGGCTGGCAACACTTTTGATCCTCAGCATTCGGCTTATTACAGTGCTACTCCTCCAAGACTTCCTATTCATAGTACTGCTGTTGCTCGTATGCATACGGCGGCTAGGAAGGATGATGCGACGCTTAGTCGTGATGATGATTTAGATACTGTTACTGCTTCTGTTGTGCCTCCTGGTGAGTCGGAACAACCTGAGACACCAACTGAAACCACACCCGAGACTCCGACTGAAACTACGCCCGAAACCCCAACTGAAACTACACCCGAAACCCCAACTGAAACCACCCCCGAAACCCCAACTGAAACTACACCCGAAACCCCAACTGAAACCGAAGAACCACCACCATATGAATGCACATCAAGCTGGGACGATTACGAAGCAGCGGAATTCAGTTGGACAGCTCCCTCTAGTTGGGGTGATCAATTGGTACAGGCTGGCCGTGCTGTGCGGGACTTTGCCTATGGTATTAGAGATGGGGTAGTTGATCAGGTTCAAGGCCTTTGGACTCTTCTAACAGATCTCACTGTATTAAAAGCGATTGCAGAAGCTTTCATTGATGACCCACAAGGGACCTTGCGCTCGATGGTCGAGGGCATAGTGGATGACGTCGACCGAGTTCTGAACTGCGGCCCTCATGATATAGGTTTCATCATCGGACAAAACCTCAACCCAGCAGTTGCTGTAAGAATTGTATCCAACCTTGCCGACTTAACAAGTAATTCAAGACTTCTTCGATATGTTGAAAACGCCCGTACTCGTTGCACTGTAAGCGCTAGCTTTATTGGAGGGACGCAAGTACTTACCGGCACGGGGCTTAGCCCCATTGAAAGCCTTGAAACTGGCCAACTGGTGGCGACGAGGCAATACCAGGACGATGCACTTCAATATGAAGCAATTACAAAAACTCATCAGCGTGTTTCAGAGAGTATCCACCTCATTAGCACTTCCAGTGGTGTAATAACAACCACCGCCGAGCATCCGTTTTATCTTCATAATCAAGGCTGGATAGAGGCGAGGGATCTTCTAAAAGGGGATGTAGTTGCAACTTTGCACGGTACCGCTTCGGTATACAGCAACAAATACCAGGATGACCCTACCGAAGTTTTTAACTTAACTGTTGACTGGGGTGAGACTTACTATGTACTTCCTGAAGGCGCTGGTGATATTGAACAGGCTGTTTGGGTTCATAATACTTGTTGGGACTTGGCGGATGTAGATCTGCCAAGCTCCACTGGGCGTATCAATGGTCGAGCTACTTATGAAGTAGAGGTTAGATACCCGGACCCCGATAGTCCGCTGACAACCCGCACAGTATATATTGGGCTGGATGCCGACGGGAATCGTAGAATTTACGATGCCAATGACCATCCGCCGGAGAGTCCTAGAGATTTGTTGGGTGATCCACCTGATGGTCACGAATGGGTCGAAAATCCTGACGGCTCCCAAAGCATTAGCCCAACCAATGGATATGACGGTCCTAGACAACAGCTAAACGAAGATGGCAATGGATATTATGTAAACCCACTAGAGGGTAACATCCATAGGCCAAACCGTGTTGCGACAGAAAATCGAGGCAGTACTAATACCGAATCTGGACCTACATGGAAAATAAGTCCGGAGGAAGAACGAGGCGCTGACATCTTGAACAATTACGGGTACGATGTAACGCACCAACGAAGAGACCCGGGTGGACCTGGTTCCAATCGAAGAGCGGATTATGAAGTGGACGGACTTGGGCAAGTGGACGAGTTGTCACCGAAACCAACCACATCTAATGCTGGCGTGGCGACCGCCATCCACAAAAAGCGGGAACAAGGCCCGACCGTACTTGTTCAAACTGACCGAACATTGGAAGACATGGGACATATCGCAGCCAGCACCTGGGGAAAACTAAGTCCCGACAAACCCCCTATTAACACCATTATCTTTGCCAATTCTGCTGGCGAAATTTTTGTATTCACTCGACCTTAACCCACAGTAAAGCTAAGCTCATTCCTTACCGAGAGAA
>JALZUP010000118.1 GCA_023301505.1 Robiginitomaculum sp. | reverse complement strand
TATCATTTAGAGGCGCTTATGTATCGCGTGATGAGATAAAGCTTGAACGCACCAAGTTAAGCCCAGAGTGACCAAACCGAGAAAAGCTCGCGCTTAGCAGTAGTAATAACGCACCAATCATGGCCAGCCATTGATGCGGGCTAGCTGTGCTAGGCAGGGCAAGGCTTTGCCCGCCCTGCGGTTTGGCTTGGCCATTTGCGGCGCTAGGCGGCGGGCTAGGTGCAAATTGCGCTCCGCTTAAATCAGCTTTCATTTGCGCAGGTAAGGAGCGGGAGTTTTTCCCTGTCAGGACATCAAAGTCCCACCCTTCGGGCAGCATAGTTGGCACATCCGCGCGCAGAACTGGCTCGCCCTCTACGCGGCTTGGCGTGATGTCCACAGCGACAAGAGAGGTCAACCGCGTTACCAAATGATGCTCAAGCGCGGTTTGTAAAATAGCCTCATCAATACTGCCTGAGCTATGGCGATCAAAACGGCTTTCTTCAAGCTCAGCAATTTTGGCCCGCGCCCATAATACATCCAGCCCCGTTGCCTCATCGGCCTGCATTATATTTTGGCTTAATCCCCAATCCTGATTTGCCATTCGTCCAGATAGATTAATATGGCGTGGCAATTCGGAGGCTTTGATTTTTGCAATCGAATAGATGGGGTCAGTTTGATAAATATCAGGCAGCCGAGATGGAAAGACCTGCGCGCTTTTTGGCAAATCAAGGCTAATATCGGTTAAAACAGGATTGTCTAGCGCAGCAAATAATGTCCCCATACGCTCGGCAACTTCCGATGTTTTTCCGATTTGCACAAAGCTACCCCGCCCAAATTTGGCAGAGCGGGACATAAAATAACTATTGGGCGCGCTGCCTATACCTACAGGGAACAGACGGGCCTGTCCTAAATCGTCTTTTATCTGAGCAAAGAGTTCTCGCTCATTTCCGATAGAGCCATCTGTGATAAATAAGATTTGCGTCAGGCGCGCCTCATCAGCTTCGAGCATTTTGGCGCTTGTCTTGCTCATAGAAAATGCAACCGCTAATGCGGGAGCCATTTCAGTGCCGCCTCCAGCCTGCAAAGAGCGAACCCATTTTTTGGCGCGGTCTATATTGCGCGGCGTTGCGGCTAGGGATACAGGGTTTAAGGCCGAAAAATCCGATGAAAAGCGAATGATGTTAAATCTGTCGCCCGTCTCTAATCTATCCAGTCCGATCAATAAAGCCGCTTTAGCTTGCTCAATTGACTCTCCGCCCATGGAGCCAGATGTATCAATGACAAATAGGCTCTCACGTTTATGCGCGGCCAGTTTTTCTTCGCCTCCCAAACGCGGCGGAGTAACCATAGACATGATATAAGCATCATCGCCAACAATCTGGGTAAAGAGGCTGCTATAAGGCGTCGCCATTTCGGCTTCACTTGCCGCAGTTTCTTTCATATCCCACTGTAGAAGAAAATCACGATTGGCGGGCACTTTGCCCTCCGCTAATGTCACTGTGACGCTATCATTATCAATCTCATCAATATTGATGGCGTGATAAGGACTGGTGACGGCGCCCAGATCAAAGCCAGCATCCAGATTGATTTTCAGGCTGACGGGCAGGCGGAAATATTCCAGCGGTTCATTTTTTGGGTCTTGCAGGGGCGCCGTGATCAGATCACGGTCTAAAACAGGGTCAAGGACGGCTAATTGCGTGCCATTTACACTCGCTATTTCAACTGTACGGGCGGGCGGGCTATAGCGCGGCGCGACGACCATAGGAAAGCGCATGGCAAACTGACCAGACTTAATATCGACTTTGTCTTGATATTCAATTTGGATTGACACGCTCTCGCCAGGGCCAATATTGGCAACAGAGGCTGTGAACATATTCGGGCGAAGCTGTTCGACAAGGCTGGCCTTTTTACCCTCTGATTTAGCTTGCTCATATATCTGGCGGGCTTGCTTTTTCTCTTTAATTTTTCCCTCAATCAAACGCCCGCCGACAATCATGCGAAGACGGTCAACGGCGGCATTTTCGGGCAGGGGAAAGACATAGACGCCCTCAACCCAGCTATCAGATGTATTTTCAAAAACCTGACTGACTTTGCTACGAATGATGGGGCCTGAAATATCAAACTCAACATCTGTTGCCACCATGGGCGCAGAAATATAGCGCCCCGGCGTAACTGTTTTAAGTAAAAGCTGACCGCTTCGCGCATCATTTAACGTCACATCTGCAGGCAGCTCACTCTGAGAGATTGAGGGTGGATTTACAGGAGTGTCAGCGGCGACATTGGGCGCGCTAAACAAAATTGCGCCCAGCGTTAATGCAGACGCTGCGAATAAGAGATGATTAGAATTGAATATGCGTGCCATGATATGTGCCTCCTCAGCGTCTGATTTAATGTTTGATGAGATGGGTTTAGGAAGAGACTATGCCGAGAGCGCGGCGTGATTGTGGTCTTTTTCAGCTATTTTATTGCGTCTTCGCCACATTCAAAACAAGTGGCCTTAATCACGCCGAATTGCCGCCTTATTTAACGCGCCACATATTTGGCGCACCTCACACAAATTTCTTGTATATGCAACAATGTGCATATATATCGGTTTTATGAATGATGCAAAATCGGATAATGCAGAGCTAGATATATTCAGACATGAAGCGCGCTTATGGCTTGATGAGAATTGCCCGCCCGCAATGCGTCAGCCGATTAAAACGAATGAAGATGCCTGTTGGGGCGGCCGCAACTGGACATTTAAGAGCCAAGATCAAAAGCTTTGGCTAGAGCGCATGGCCGCCAAGGGCTGGACAGTACCAACATGGCCTACGGAATATGGCGGAGCAGGACTTAGCCGCGCTCAAGAAAATATCCTGCTCTCGGAAATGAAGCGCATTAATGCCCGTAGCCCGCTTTATAGTTTTGGCATATGGATGCTCGGCCCCGCGCTGCTTAAATTTGGCAATGAAGCTCAAAAGCTAAAATATTTGCCGCCCATTGCGCGCGGCGAGATTAGATGGTGCCAAGGCTATAGCGAACCTGCGGCAGGCTCTGATCTGGCGGCCTTGGCGACAAAAGCCGAGGATAAAGGGGATCATTATCTGGTGAACGGCCAAAAAGTCTGGACGAGTTATGCTGACAAGGCTGATTGGATTTTCTGCTTAGTGCGAACGGATAATACGGGCCGCAAACATGACGGCATTAGCTTCTTATTGTTTGACATGGAGAGCGACGGAGTCGAAGCGCGTCCAATCAAGCTTATTTCTGGTAGCTCGCCCTTTTGCGAAACATTTTTTACAAATGTCAAAGTGGATAAAGAAAATCTTGTTGGCGAGCGAGGCAAGGGCTGGAGCATTGCTAAATATTTGCTCACCCATGAGCGCGAAATGATTGGCGGCATTAATCAGGATGTGGCGCGGCCACTCTATGAGATTGCGGCGAGCTTAGTTGGGCTTGAAAATGGCCGCTTATCTGACGCTTTACTGCGCGCCAAAATTGCTGAGCTGGAGGTCGATGACTGGGCCTTTAATATGACCATGGCGCGAAAGCTGGCCGAAGCCAAAGCGGGGAGCAGCCTTGGCGCGGATAGCTCTATGCTCAAATATTATGGAAGTGAGCTGAACAAACGCCGTTATGAGCTGCTCATGGATGCGGCAGGAACAGATGGCCTTGAATGGGAAGGCGCGCGCAGTGAAGAGGGCAAGCTAGCCCGTGACTGGCTCCGCACGAAGGGCAATACAATTGAAGGCGGCACATCCGAAGTTCAGCTCAATATTATCGCCAAACATATCCTACAACTGCCCAACACTTAAAAAGACAGCTCTATGGCCCTGATTTTAAATGATGATGAGAAAATGCTATTGAGCAGCGCGCAAGGTTTTTTTGCCGATAAAGCGCCCGTCTCAGCTTTTCGTAAATTGCGCGATAGCCGCCTTATAAATGCTGATACAGACCATGATGCGGGCCATGACACAGGCGGTATTGACCGCGCCCTTTGGTCAGAAATGGCTGATATGGGATATGCAGGCGTTTTAATTGGCGAAGAGCATGGCGGCGTAGATATGGGATTCATGGCCGCAGGATTGATCGCCGAGCAGATGGGTCGCAATTTGACGGCGTCTCCCTTTCTGTCTAGCTCCGTGCTATCTGCGACGGCTTTGCGGGCTTCAGGCGAGGGGGCGCTGCAAGCCTCATTGCTTAAGAAAATTGCTAACGGCACCGCAATCATGGCTCTGGCAACGGATGAGAACTCAAAACATAATCCAAGCCATGTCGAAACACGGGCCGAGCGCGCGGGCAATGGCTTTCGCCTTAATGGCCAAAAACAGGCCGTCATTGATGGTCATATTGCTGACCATATTATCATCCCCGCGCAAACTAGCCCAAGCAAAATTAGCTTATTTGTCGTGGACGCTAACGCCAGCGGACTGAGCTGTGAGCGCACTCATATGGTTGATAGCCGCAATGCGGCGCGGCTAGAATTATCGGATGTTGAGCTGACATCTGACGCCTTAATTGGCGAAATTGATGACGGAGCGCAAATTTTAGGCCATGCCCTATCGGCAGGGCGCGCCATGCTCGCCGCTGAACTCTTAGGCGCAGGCGAGCAAGCATTTCGCCTCACAGTCGATTATATCAAAGAGCGTAAGCAATTTGGGCGAATCATTGGTGAGTTTCAGGCGCTGCAACATCGCGCCGCTCATCTTTATAGCGAAATTGAATTGTGCCGCTCTGCCGTGCTTGCCGCGCTAACCGCCCTTGATGAAAAAGACGCAAAGGCTGACATTTATTGCGCCATGGCAAAAGCAAAACTAGGGCAGGTGGCCAAGCTAGCGGCGCTAGAGGGCGTGCAAATGCATGGCGGCGTCGGCATGACAGATGAATATGATATTGGGCTATTTTTAAAACGCATCCGAGTTGCGCAAGAAATGTTGGGTGATGGGCATTACCATATGGACCAAATCGCTAAATCAGCATCATATTAGGCGTAATATTAGGTGTAATATTAAGCGCTGTATTAAAGCGTGATAGGCAGGCGAGTGAGCTATGAAGATCGTGAGCGTTACAGATTTAGAGCATTATTTAGGACAGGAAACAGGTCTAAGTGATTGGTTTTTAATAGATCAAGCGATGATCAACGCCTTTGCCGATATTACCCATGATCACCAATTTATTCATATTGACCCACAAAAAGCCAAAGACACGCCTTTTGGCGGCACGATTGCCCATGGCTTTTTAACGCTCTCTATGGGAACAAAATTTGCGCAACAAGCCTGCCTAGAGATCAAAGGCGCGGTGATGGGGGTGAATTATGGCTTTGATAAGCTACGCTTCATCAGCCCCGTTCCGAGCGAGAGCCGCGTGCGAGGCCGCTTCACCTTGGCGAGTATTGATCAAAAAGCGCCTGATCAAATCCTCTTAGGCTATGATATGGTTGTAGAGATTGAAGGACGCAATAAGCCCGCCCTAATTGCACGCTGGCTAGGATTACAAATCCTCAAATAATTAGCGCCACTTTTTACCGTGCAGCTTTAGCCGTTCAGCCCTTAACCCTCAGTCTCGTAACGTGATGCGAGTTTACGGCGTATTTTTAGCCCTATGATGATAATTGCTACGATTATAATAGCGACAATAGGAAGATAGGTTTTGATTTTCTCGCCCATGACAGCGCCGAGCATATGAAATAGCACAAAAATCAGCCCAACATAAAGCAGCGCAGAGAAGACAGCCCAGCCGAGATAAATAGGATAGGGGATGCGAATAAAACCCGCTGCAACATGACTGGCCATGCGGGTTAGGGGTATAAACCGTGACGCTGTTATAGCCAGTCCGGGATGGTCGCGCATCTTTTCGCTCGCAGCAACTATCTTTGGATGATCAGCATAAGCATTGGCGCTCTTATGGCGGCGCGCATAATAGCCGATAAAATATTTAAACAGATCACTGCCCAGCAGCCCGATAAATAGAAACAGCAAAATCATTGGGGTAAGCTGCGGATTGGCAATAGACAATCCAACGGCGCCCACAACGGCAAGATCTTGTTGCGCTAAAGGCCCAATTAAGAGCCCCAGATAAACCATCCAAATATTTTCTGAGGCAAGCAAATCCATTTGGATTATCCATTTGTAAAATTGCGGGGCATAATGCTGTGAGATATAAAGGCGTGAAACTTAAAGACAGGCCAATATATGATGATATCATCAAGAATCGCCCATTTACGTCAGCTTTAGCGCCTAAAATAGGGCGCGGATATGGGCAAGAGCAAGAAACTCCCCCAAATAAATGCATATTCGCCCTATGACAGGGCACAGTTTTGTTGCGCTTGTCTGTCAAGTCTGACATAAGGCGCGCCATAACAGATTCATGAAAACGCTAAAATGAGTGACCCCCGCTTTGCGAGACTTATTTACGCGCCAAATAACGGATGCAGACATGCAGATTAAAGACATCACCACAGAGGGCCTTAGTCACGAATATGAAGTGACCATTCCAGCAACAGATTTAGAAGCCGCTCTGACAAAGAAAATTGACGAGATGAAAGGCCAAGTGAAGCTAAAAGGCTTCCGTCCGGGTAAAGTGCCCGCCTCTCATATTCGTAAAATGTTTGGCAAGTCGATTATGGGCGATGTCATTTCTGAAACAGTGCGCGATACAAGTGCCAAGCTTTTGGAAGAGAAAAAGCTACGTCCTGCGGTTCAGCCTAGCATTGAGCTGTCCTCAGACGGTGAAAAGCTTCAGTCTGGTGACGCTGATCTAGCCTATAAGCTCTCTGTTGAGCTTATCCCTGACTTTGAACCTGTTGACCCTAAAACCCTTAAGCTAACGCGCCTGACAATGAAGGCGGATGAAAAGGATGTTGCGGAACGTATGGCGCAACTGGCTGAAGGCCAAAAGAGCTATAAGAAAAAAGCGAAGACAGCAAAGGCGAAGAAAGACGACGCCGTGCTAATCAACTTTACGGGCCGTATTGACGGCGAAGCATTTGATGGCGGCGCCATGGAAGGTCATCAGCTTGTTTTAGGCAGCGGTACATTCATTCCCGGTTTTGAAGATCAGCTAACCGGCTCCAAAGCTGGCGATAAGCTTGATGTGAAGGTAACATTCCCTGAAGACTATCAGGCCGCTGATCTGGCGGGTAAAGAAGCTGTTTTTGAAACTGAGGTTTTAGAAGTGCAGGGCGCTACGGATGCTGAAATTGACGACGAGTTTGCAGCCAAATTCGGCCTAGCAGATGTCGCCGCCCTTAAAGAGGCTATCACATCACAAGCCGAAGCTGAAATTAATCAGCAATCGCGCATGAAGCTTAAGCGCGCCATTTTGGACGATCTCGATAAAAAGCATAAATTCGACCTTCCTCCGAATATGGTTGAAGCTGAATTTGGCAATATCTGGAAACAGGTTCAGTCTGAAAAAGAAGCAGGGCAACTCGACGAAGAGGATGCCAAGAAATCTGACAAGCAGCTTGAAAAAGATTACCGCAAAATCGCAGAGCGCCGTGTGCGCCTCGGCCTCGTGCTAGCAGAAATGGGCACAAAGGCGGAAATCCAAATCACAAATGAAGAATTGCAGCAAGCTGTGATCAATGAGGCGCGTCAATATCGCGGCCAAGAACAGCAAGTGATTGAGTTCTATCAAAAGAACCCAGACCAGTTAGCGGGTCTACGCGCGCCGATTTTTGAAGAAAAAGTTGTCGACCTCATCATCGAACAGGCGAAAGTCACTGACAAAGAAGTCAGCAAAGACGAGCTTTTCAAAGAAGATGAGATGATTTAAGTCTGGACTTAAGACAGAATTTAAAAGCCCCGCCTATGTGCGGGGTTTTTTATTGCCTTATTGACACTTGAAACCAACCGTTATCATATCAATATTACAGTAATACTTTCAGGCCATTATAGGGCCATCGCGCGGCCAGACTGAGTCGCAGCTAAAATATCTTAAGGACCCATAATGTTTGACCCCAAAAATACGATTACAGATTTTGTCATGAACCCGACGGTATTTGAAAGCTCGTCTGAAAGACTATCTGGCTATGATGTCTATTCCCGCCTGTTAAAAGACCGTATCGTCTTTCTCTTTGGCCCCGTAAATGATGCGATGGCTATGTCAATTAGCGCTCAGCTTTTGTTCTTAGAGTCAGAAAACCCTAAAAAAGAAATCGCAATGTATATTAATAGCCCAGGCGGGGCTGTGACCTCTGGCATGGCGATCTATGATACGATGCAATATATTAAAGCGCCTGTATCTACGGTCGTTATGGGGCAGGCTTGCTCTATGGGCTCGCTGCTTTTATGTGCCGGTGAAAAAGATATGCGGGTGGCCTTACCTAATTCGCGCGTCATGGTGCATCAGCCTTCTGGCGGATTTAGCGGGCAGGCCTCTGATATTCAGCGCCATGCCAATGATATTTTAGCCATGAAGAAGCGCCTAAATGAAATTTATGTCAAACATACAGGGCAAAAATACGCTACTATTGAGAAAACTCTCGATCGCGATCACTTCATGACGGCGGAAGAAGCCAAAGATTTCGGCCTAGTCGATCAGGTCTATTCCGCGCGCGATAATAAAAAGTCGTCCTAGATATCTAAAAGATAACTTAAAAAGCTTCTTGATTTCCCCTTAAAAGGGATGTTGACTACTAGCCGACGCTTTATTTAGGTGGCGGCAAGGAAATTGTAATAAACTTATCGTAGAATAGATCCGTAATCTAATTATTAGCTAACTAGGCATAGCTCTTGCACCTTATATTACATCTATAGGGCGCACTTTCAGGAGATAACATGAGCAAAACTACCGGGAGCGATTCCAAAAACACTTTATATTGCTCGTTTTGCGGCAAAAGCCAGCACGAGGTTCGCAAGTTAATCGCGGGCCCAACAGTCTTTATCTGTGATGAATGTGTCGAGCTTTGCATGGATATTATCCGTGAAGAAGGCAAAGCCTCTATAGCCAAGACCCAAGAGGGTGTTCCAACGCCTCAGGAAATTTGTGACGTGCTTGATGATTATGTTATCGGACAGCACAAAGCCAAGCGCGTCTTATCTGTGGCTGTACATAATCACTATAAGCGCCTTAACCATGCTGGCGTGAATGATACGGTTGAGCTAGCCAAGTCTAACATTATGCTCGTCGGGCCGACAGGCTGCGGTAAAACGCTTTTGGCGCAGACTTTGGCGCGCATCTTAGATGTGCCATTCACTATGGCCGATGCTACAACGCTGACTGAAGCAGGTTATGTGGGCGAAGATGTTGAAAACATCATCCTCAAGCTTTTGCAATCAGCTGATTATAATGTCGAACGCGCACAGCGCGGCATTGTCTATATTGATGAGGTCGACAAAATCAGCCGCAAATCTGACAATCCGTCAATTACGCGCGATGTTTCAGGTGAGGGCGTTCAGCAAGCCTTACTTAAGATCATGGAAGGCACAGTCGCCTCCGTTCCGCCGCAAGGTGGCCGCAAACATCCGCAGCAAGAGTTTTTGCAAGTGGACACAACCAATATTCTGTTCGTCGTTGGCGGCGCTTTTGCTGGCCTTGATAAAGTTATTGCCCGCCGCGGTGATAGTAGCTCAATCGGCTTTGGCGGAACGGTCAAAGATGTAGAAGAGCGCAAAACTGGCGAGCTTTTAGGTGAAGTCGAACCAGAAGATCTGGTTAAATTCGGACTTATACCTGAATTTGTTGGCCGCTTGCCTGTTATTGCAACGCTAACAGATTTGGACGAAGCCGCATTGGTTACAATCCTATCTGAGCCAAAAAATGCTTTGGTGAAACAATATCAAGCTCTCTTTGGGATGGAAGATATTGAACTCACTTTCACAGAGGACGCGTTAAAAGCTATTGCAACAAAAGCAATTAAGCGCAAAACGGGCGCGCGTGGTCTACGCTCTATCCTTGAGGCGATCTTGCTTGATACAATGTATGACTTGCCGACCTATGAGGACATTACAGGCGTCGTTATTAATGGCAAAGTGGTAGAAGGTAATGCCCAGCCATTATTAGTCCATGCCGATAAAAAATCTAAAAAGAGCGATAAAGCCTCATAATTGAGCTGTAAATTAATCGCTTCTTAGCGGAATCACTAAAGCTTCTGACATTAAACTGTCGGAAGCTTTTTTTATGCCATTTAGGCTTGAAAGAGACAGCGACACGCACCACCTTAGTCTAATAGTCTGCTGCCCATCATATTTTGGCGGCGGGTAAAAAAGGAATAATATGTCAGACCAAATCTTGCTTCCCGTATTACCGCTACGCGACATTGTTGTGTTTCCACATATGGTCGTGCCGCTTTTCGTCGGGCGTGAGAAATCCGTCAAGGCGCTAGAGGAGGTTATGCGAGCCGAAAAGCGCATTTTGCTCCTCACTCAGAAAAACCCCAAAGATGACGACCCAAGCATATCAGACATTCACCATG
>JALZUP010000117.1 GCA_023301505.1 Robiginitomaculum sp. | reverse complement strand
GGCGTTGGCCGGTCGTCTCCGAGTTCCGCATTCGCTGCAATACGCTACGCGCATCAAAACAAGTTTGCTCTACACCTTACTAACGCAACAGATCTCATTGAACAAAGGCAGAAACGAATGATAGCAACAGAATATAGTCATGCCGTCAAATTGAATTGTAGAAATGCCATCACGAAAAAAGCTCTGAAAACTGTTATTGAATGTATGTCTAAGATTGAATCGCCCTTATTATTCGTTGAGTGTGCTATACAACGAGATAGAATAAAAACGGCAGGCGATCAGTTCGGTCAGGCTATGGATGCCTTTACCGCTGCTGGGGATATACTTGCCGAAGAATCTATAGGGTTGGTTTCATATTATGAGTTAACAGTGATGGCAGAATGCCCAGGTTTTGGAATCACCGTTACCTATGATCACATTTTCTGAATTAATGACCCTGCACGTCTTTTATCTGATCTAGTGTGCTCCCCTCTCGATAATTTTCACGGCTCCACTCATTCCAATGTTCTAAGCAGTAGTGAACGTTGTCAAGTTTGATAACGTTGTAATCAACTTCCGATTGGCATCCCTTTTTTGTACAAAAGATCCGAAGATACGGTAATTCTAATTGATCGTTGTCTTTTTTCATTTCTTTATTGTGCTGGCTATGGCAAGAACACGGTAATTAATACGATCCGCATACTTGCTTCAAATACTTGAGTCAGTCCATTTATTGTTCACAATACTATTGTGGTTCTTTGAAGCCGTCAATTCGTTTATAACACATTACTTCCACCCTACCCTTACTGTGATACTTATTAGTTGTACGATGCCTTGCATCGGCTAGTGTGCCCATTTAAAAGACTAACGTAACGACACAGCACACAGATTTAGAAACGGATTTGTTGAGGCATCTTTGCAACCAGGAGATATTACTCTGCGAGCCCCTGGGCGCTGAATTGCTTTCTCTATCGGTTTATCCAAACAGGCCCGTTCACTTAGTCAATACGGACGTAGTTGCGAATTTGACACGGTCACTATTTACCTGTTGTTGGAACCTACGATCGGCACTACAGCGGATCAGAACCTTAAAGAGACTAATTTATCATGGCTTCAAAAAAAGTAACTCCAAAAAACTCTCCCGCTTTCACTCTCCGAGATGGAGCCGTAAAGGTTACAGCATGGGCCAACAGCGCCAAAGAGTCTCAGAAGATCTTCCACTCTGTACAAGTATCTCGAAGCTACAAAGTCGGAGATGACTGGAAAGAGACAACTCAGTTCTCCGGCTCCGACATCCTCAAAGTCTCCGCACTGCTTCAGCAAGCTCACGCCAAGATCCGAGAGCTGGAAACTGCTGCAGCCTAACTCATAACGGGCTGGCCTTAACAGCCAGCCCTTCAACCAAATTACCCATTTACACTAGGCACCGAGAAGACTTACACGCACAAGTCGAATCAGAAATATACTTTCAAAACAATCGAGGATCACAATGTTAACGCGAATAACTAAAGAGCAATATCAGTATTATGGTTCAAGTAGTAACCGACGACTAACGCGCATAGGTGAGACCTACTACTGGGTCGGTGACCTTCCGATGTATTTACCTTTACCGTTAAGGTGAAAGATATGAAAACTCAGTTATACAAATTCAATGTAGATTTTATAATACCTTCGCTAGTCGCTATTATTGTCGATGAGACGAATGCTAAGGACGCTAGAACATCCGCTATAAGTGCTGCGTACTGTCAATACGGTGGGTCAATTAGAATCTCTGCAGAACATACCATTGTTGATTATGTTGATCCAGACGAGACAGATCCGGTAAGACACGCCCATTCCCACGGTAACGTTTGGGCTTGGTGGGTATATAAACACTAACAGAGATATAGACAATAAATAATACACCGTTGCCTTAGTGTTACTACCGCGACTACTGAGCGCAAAGCGAAAGATCTTCCGTTGTTAAATTTCCTAACTTTCGCCATGCAGCGTATTGTCCAAATTCCGGTGTACTGAATGATGCGCCACCGCTAGTAACTGTGACGTTTATTTCATCTCTCACATACGCGCATGTTGTTTGATCTGGAAATGGATTTGCGAATGTCCAATAATACTGATCATCTATAATATTCGTAAATGAGGAAAATTTTTCCTGTCGTTTAAAGTAACAATTCAGCCCTGAACCCACACTATCAGCATCATAGTCATATTCTGTCAGCGCACCAGTTGTGCTTACAGAGGCGTATATTACATTCACTGCTGGAGCCGAATAATTTGTAATGTCGTATAGCCCACTGAGATCACCAGCACTGCCCGTCCCTTCTATCTTGGCACACCCGCCACTATCGAGTAACGCCGTGCGTATGGCCGTCGATTCGCCTCCACTACTATCACCTCCACTACTATCACATGAAACGATTACCATTGAACCCATTAACGTTAAAACGCCTGATATTATTCTCTTCATAACCCCGGTACTCCTCATGTTATCTATTTAGCTATCAATAAATTTCTGCAGACCAATAATCAGTTTTCCAGCTTGCTCTTTATCAAGTTGCAGCTTGCCGTGTTCTTCATCGCCTGGTGTCTTCAGCCCTTCAAAACCTAATAAATAACGACCTGTAGAATCGTTGTCTGTTTTTCTAACAATCGTCAGATTTTCATCATCTCTATCAGCCGTATATATCAATCCATTTACATCTCTAAATTCCACTGTATTCACGCCCATCTAATTAGTTACCTGCTTCGGGATAATTGTTTTTTATTAACCTTTTCTTTACGACTTTTCACGGATGCGCTCTGCTGCTTTTCTTGAGAACGTCCGATACGTATACCTCCTTCCACTTGCTGTCTAACCGCCTTATTCGCCTCGCTTCGTCCCACTGTTTTTCGCAATTGTGTCGCTAGATCATTAAAGTCTGATGATCCCTTGGAACCAGCCCCGAACTTCGGAAATATTGCGCGTGTACTCACAGCCGCCGCCGCCTGTTCGGCTTTTACTCTGCCAACGTTACGATCATTCTCCCGGTCATCGTCTCCTACCACAAAAACAGTCGCCTCCACATATGCCTGCTGAACTGCCAATGCGACTGTTGCAAGATTGCCAGCATCAAAGGCTGCTACCGTAGGTATGCCCGTCGCTTCGTACACAGAGTTCGCCGTTGAATATCCTTCCGCAACAAGTATTTTGTCACCCTGTTTCGGATCACCAAGGATGTGCATTCCACCAGATTTTTTACCACCTTTCATATAGCCTTTAAAACTGCCAGTACTATTAATTCGAGTGATAGTTTGGGGCTTTCCATTAACGTCGGTCAACGGCACCACCAGCCGCCCCCGTTTATCTTGATAAACATCTGCACTCGCTTTTATCCCCTTTGTTTTCAGATAACCATTATCGTCACTCGCCTTTGGCATCACTGATAATAGTTGCTTGACGCGACGTGCCTTATGGTTATGGCTGCGCTCCTCCTTAGCAACTCTTTGTGTTTTTAACTTCTGCGTTGCTACCGCCAACGCGCGTTTTTCATCCAATGTTAACGGCTTAGTTACCTGAGATACCCAGGTAACATTTGCACCTGTATGGAAGTTTCTGATCTGCGCTGCTGGTCTACCATCAGGATGCGCTTTGTATTGTCCATGCCGATTCTTTGAGTCTCCCTTTTTTTCAACAGGTACGCGATGAAACTTCTTATCAAATACTGGATCACTATTCATGATCAAACCGTGATCCTCACACGCACGTTTTAGATCGGCCACTATATCTACGGTTCGCACGGCTGGAGTTTCAACCGGAACCATCATTTTATCCCACTGTTCGGGTGTTACCCCTGTATTCAAAAACTCGCGTTCCTGCGTACTCAACTCCGGGAATACATCCGATACTGAAGGTCTTTGTTCGGGTGGCGTCTTTTCAAATTGCGCTACTTTTTCAGCGTTAACTGCCATGTCCATGAATGCATTTTCGCCAGTATATTTATTCGTCCTGTAAACCCGCTCTGTTGACACTCCAGATGCGGCGACATCATTCTGTGTATTTTGTTTCCCCTTAAGCTCGAAGAATTCTGCAGGCATTGTGGACATAGCGCTTTCAGCATCGCTATACACTCTAGTTGTAACGGTATCTGAATCTAGTGATTCAGCGGATTCCTCACCCGTCTTAGCGACAATCACTTTAGGGTTCTCTTCGTTCATCTGCTCTTTCTCTTTTTCTTTTTCTATTTTCAGCGTTCTATCGAACGCTAATGTGTACTCAAGAATCGTATTAGCGTCTTTACTCGCTGCCATAATTTCACTTGGATCATCCTCTAGCTTTTTAACCCAATGATCCACGTAGCCCAAATGTTGCGATGGATCATAAGGAATCTCCAACTCTGCCGATGCCATAAAACTGTAAATCTCAGCACGCAATTCTTCAGTGGCGTATTTAGGAGATCCAAACTCTCCAGTGAGATCCCGATCCAACCTTGTCTCATGACCAGACCAATGACCCAGTTCATGCAAAGCCGTTGCGTAATATGCCCCAGGCTGGGTGAAATCTTCTTTATCGGGTAGCTGAATGAAATCATCACTGGGCCGATAAAAAGCTCTGCCCCCTCCGTGCCGTATTTCTGCACCAGACTCCTTAAGTATGCCGTCAGCACGCTCATTGGCCTCAATATCAGTCAGTGCTTTCTTGGGCTCCAACGGTGGTATCCCATCTATTTGCTCCGCATTAAACACCGTGAATTTTTTTAGCATTGGCATCTTTCGCTTAACTGATTCTTTAACGTTCTTACCGTTAGAGTCCTTAATAGCGTTACCAGATGCATCTTTCTTGTCGCGATCAAAGTGTGTTTTCCAGACTAATATTGGTGTCCCTTTTGAGCCCTTTTTAACCTGGTAATCGGCGGCAGCAGCCTGTTTATACGTCATCCAACGTGAATCACTGCGAGCCTCACCCATTAACGACAGTACATTGATCCCACGATACGCCTTTCCAGTTGATGCGTTAATCGGTATGGATGGGGCAACATCCCAAGGCTTCACCCACGGAGATGTGCCATTTTTTAGCTGTTCGATTATCTTGTCAGCGACAACACGATAATTCTTGTCGTCATTGATACTCATCAATTACCCCTCATGATCTTTATAGTCATCATCAGTATGTATCGCCATGTCTAAGCCCATGCGTTCTGCGACCTCCCAACTTACCTCTACAGTGTCAACAACATTCAGAGCTTCTAACGCTTGAATCGACTCGGCTTTAGCTACCTCATCACTCACTGTTGCCGGGTCTGCTTCCACTACATTCCTGCGTTTCAGCTTATTCATTAAATTAGCCCACGTAACACTCATATTTATTCTCTCTCACGATATAAAAAAGAGCCGGTACTAGACCGGCCCACATGGAAAAATCAATAGACGATTTGACAACTCGCTGTCCCGTCCCATCCCCAACCATCACCGCTCGGTGACGTATCAATACACCCGTTGCGATCTGAATCAACCTCTACACCAGCCACACGACAGGCATTCGTCCCATCCCAACCCCATCCATCATTAAGCGGTGCTGTATCAACACATGCACCATCGGCTGATAAAACCGCACCAGTGGCAATCAAACAACGGTTAAGCCCATCAGTTCCCCA
>JALZUP010000116.1 GCA_023301505.1 Robiginitomaculum sp. | reverse complement strand
GGGAGCGGACCGCGAGAGGGGGGAGAGAGCGAGGGAAAGAGAGGGGAAAAAGAGACGCGAGGGGAAGAAGGGGAAAAAGGGGAAAAAGAGAAAAAGGGGGGCGGCGGCCCCGACCTTGCTTCACACCCGAAACCTCTTCATCTCTGATGCCGTCATCTCCTCCCAATCGTTGTCGGCGAAGCGGACGCGCCAGTACGGAGAGTAGAAGTCGTAGACTTGCCCGGGCCGCCCTGCGCGCCCACTGCCGCCTCCGTTAGGCTTGATGATCTTCGTGCCGATCGGGAACTTCTTCAGCGCCTCCTTCCTATTCAGCGCGGGTGGTCGCTGCACACCCTTGCGCGGGGTTGAGGGGCGGCTCCGCTCGCTGCTTGGGTCGTACAAGTTCCACAACGCGTGAAAGGTGTCTAACTGTAACGGGGTGAAGCTGTCCAGAGACTCTGTCTCCGAGACCCAGTCCGACGCCACCCCGTCCAAGTACCGGCCGCGGTACTCCCATCTTGCGACCCCCGTAGAGCTGACCACCCGTCTCCTGTCCAGCAACGTGTACATTGGAGCTGCTGTGGTCGAGTGCCCCCCCAGCCCCAGATCTGCACCCCACGCGACCTGCGCGAACTCGTCCTCCATGGGGTGCCGAAGGTCGGACGGCCTCGTGTAGAACGGCTTCAGCGATGCCGTGGAGACCGTCCTGGAGCGCGTCGCCCGCCCTTCCATCTCGATGACGACGCTCAAGCCCTCGAATAGCACTTCCACCACCTTCCACGGCCCCGTCCATTTCTCGTGGACCAGCTTCGGCCCCATCCCTTGCCGGTGGAGCGAGCTGTCGCTCTCTCGCGCGAGGACGAGGTCACCCTTCGCGGCGCGGGTGCCCGCCGACGGCCGCTGGATCGCAGCGTTGTAGTGCTGACGCGATTTTTCCCGGCCCGCTCGCATCCTCTCGAGCGCCTCGCGGACCTCCCGTAGATTGTGCCGGCGCCCCTCGATGAAGTTTTCGAGGCCTCCCGTGGCCTCCGTGTCATCCATCTGGGGTACCAACATGTCAAGGGACGTACGCGGGCTGCGGCCGAACAAGAGCTGGAAGGGAGTCATGTCTGAGGGTAGGGACGGGTCTGGCATGGTGCGTTTGATCCAGCATGCTACGGCTACGTACTCGTCCCATCGTGTCGGCCACGACTTACACAGCTCCGACAACACGTCAAGTATCCACGCTCCTACTCGCTCCACGCTACCCTGGCCCCTTGGGTGGTCTGCCGGCCCGTACTCTATCTTTACCTTAAGCCAGCGGCACAGGTGCTCCATCACCGTGGCCGTGAACTCGCCCCCTCCGTCGGCACGGATGAACGAGGGTACACCAAAAGTCAAGCACAAGTCGAGGAGCAAGCGAGCAACACCGTGCGCCTCCTTCGATGGTAAGGGGTACGCGAATAAAAACCGCGACGCCTTGTCTACCACCAATAACAAGTACTCGTTACCTGCTTCGGACGTGTTGGGGATTCTCTGCAGGTCTACTTCTAACACCTCCCACGGCTCGAGATACCTGGCAGGTAGCATCGCTATGCGTTGGCTACGCGATCGCTTCCTACGCCGGCAACCGCAAGATAAGACATAATCCCTCGCGTCCCTGCACATACCTGGCCAGTGAAAACGATCGCGCAGTAGCGACAGCGTCCTGCCTACCCCGGGGTGCCCGTGTTGGCAGTGCACCAACGCGAGCAGGTCAGCTACCAAAACGTGTGGCACTGCTAGAACCGACGTGCGCCTTACCAGGATCCCTCGTTGCTCTAGCTCGTACCATACCAACCCCTGATCGTCGAGGAGGTACCTCGCCACTTCTCGCTCACTCATCCGCCCCTGCTCCCCTGCTGCCCCCGAACTACCCAGCGCCTCCCTGACTTTACCGAGAAGCGGATCCCCTTCCTGCAGCTTGACCAGGCCCGGCACGTCACGCAACGCTTCGATCGCCCGTTCCACCACTGCTCGTTCCGGCGGGCGCTCGCTGCGCGGCAGCCCCCCCCCCCCGACGGAGGGAGCCCTCTTGCCGTCGACCAGTGTGGGCGCTGACTCCGCTCGTGCCGACGGCGCCCGCCCCGTGGTTGCTCCTGTCGACGGCGGCCCCGTTGCTCCCGTCGTGGTTGGGGCAGTAGGTGGGGCAGCACGTGTCGCGGACACCGACCTCTTGGCGTGGTCCGGCAGCGGCCGCAGCCGCACAGACGGCGTGGGCACTCGTGTTGACCGCCGCACCACCACCGGAGCACCCGCCCCCAGAGCGGCGAACCTGTCGTGGAACGAGAGGGTCAGCAGCTGCTTGTCTCTCGCGTCTTCCTCCTCGGGAGATTGAGAAGCTTCGGCGTACAGGCAACCCCGCGGCACGCTGTCAACAATGGCTCCAAGCAGCGAGGGCGCAGCGGGCGGGCATTGTTTCAGCGGGGGCAGTTGTGACAGGGGTGGGTGTACTGAGTTCGTCTCGATAACAACTCTCTTCTCGCGCCCCCCCCCGGGATCAACCACCCCTTCAGCAACCGGTTCTAGGTCCTTCAACCGTACTCCATCCAACACCGGGCCCTGTGGCCCTACATAATCGCTCTGATCGCCGGAGGTCGCATCGTCGGGGAACGAATCGTCGATGGAATCGGCCGCGGGCCCTGGTCGGAGCAGACGGGACAACGCGTCGGGGAGCTGGTGGGACGAGCCAGCTCTCCATCGCATCGTCATGTCGTACTCCCCCAGGCGCAGCGCCCAGCGGTACAGCTTGGGAGCTAGGTCGCGGCTACGGAACAACCAAGTAAGCGCCGAACAGTCTGTGACTAGCGTGAATGATCTACCCCCCAGATACGGCCGAAAGTGGGCTACCGCCCACAAAACCGCCATACACTCCCTCTCTGTGGCTCCTCTCCGCGCGTCTGTTGCAGACCACCGGTGACTGGCGTAGGCGATGACTTTCTCGCCTTCGTCAATCTCCTGCGTAAGGGCAGCGCCGGCGCCCGCAGCGCTCGCATCTGTATGCAGGACAAACGGCTCGTTCCACGCCGGAAAGGCTAGGATGGGGAAGGATGTCAGGGCGGACTTAAGGGACAGGAAAGCTTGCTGGTGCAGCTCAGTCCACGGAATGAGCAGGCGGCGGGAGCGTTTGGACGCGAAGGCTGTGTTGCGCAATATGTCTGTGAGCGGTGCCGCCAGTATGCTGTAACGTTCGACGTACTGTCTCAGGTACCCTGTCATCCCCAGGAACGCGCGCAGCTCTTCGACCGTGGAGGGCGGGGTAAGTTCTGCTATCGCTGCTAGCTTGGACGCCGCCGGCCGAACGCCCTGCCGGTCGACTACCATCCCCACAAATTCAAGGCTCGCGCAACACCACTTAGACTTTGCAAAGTTCACCGAAAGCCCTCCTGACTGCAGGCGAGAAAGAACAGATGCAACGAGAGCCAGGTGCTCATCAAAGTTAGCGCTGTAGATGAGAATGTCGTCAAGATATTTCTCCACCCCGTTCCCTTTCAGGTCCCCTAACAATTCTGCCACCATGCTCGCGAACGCTGGGGGCAATATCTTCAGCCCAAAGCCACAACGGATGTACTCCCACAGCTGCCCGAACGCGTCACGAAACGCCGTTTTGTGGCGGTCCGCCTCTGCGATCGGGAGCTGAAAGAACCCCGACGCCAAGTCGATAGAAGTGAACCACGATTTACCGCTCAACCGCTGGAACATCTCTTGTATGTTGCCCAAACCTCCACTGTCTGTCTTCATGCAGTTATTAAGCGCGCGGTAGTCCTGGCACAATCGCAAGCTACCATCCTTCTTACGAACCGTCACACATCTAGCGGCCCACGCGGAGGTGGACTTACGAATAATACCTCTATCCGCTAGCTTCTTGACCTCTGCCTGAACGGCATCAGCCTCTTCCGGAGAAAAGCGCTGTTGCTTCGCTGCGATCGGCGCCCGCTCTTCGTCCATCAGGGGGATTCGCAACTCTCTCCCCTTACACGCGCGGACATCCTTCGTGTCCACCGGAAACAGACCTAAGGCGTTCAGCGGTACCAGCACTCCCTTCAGCTGGTCGTGCTGCCAACCGCACAGGTTCCCCACGTTCGCCTCGGACAGCTCTACCCCCTGCGTCGGCGTACTGTTGGCGCCGGGTTCCGGAACAAGCGGGGGGGTCTCCGCGGGCGGGTTAGCAGGGGGCGGGGGCGGGTGCACGAACAACGAGCGAAAACGGTCCTCATCTCTCACGTTAACCGCTATTACCTTCGCTATCGAGTGTCCACTACGCACTACCGCGGGCGCTCTGCCGGTGTTAGCCACCCTGCAGTACAACGGGGTACCTGGTTCCCACCACTGCACCCCTCGCGCCATCCCCACTACCGCGCCGCTGCCAAGGTCATACTTCGTTACCGGCTGGATCAGGACCAGTTGTCGCTCATTGGGCTGGGGCCCCTGCACGTACCCCTCTGCCAGGACTGTCACGAACCCCGCCACCTCTACCTGTCGCGACAACCGAAACTCCCACTGCAACGTACCGTCGTCCTCCCACGC
>JALZUP010000115.1 GCA_023301505.1 Robiginitomaculum sp. | reverse complement strand
GCCCCGACAGCCACGCCGTCAATAATAATGATGCGTTTATCGCCTTTGACCACGGCCTTTAAATAGGCTTGGGCTATGACAGGCTCACGCGTGCCCTCTAAAAACATTTCCATCAGGCTCGAATAATTTGGATCATCTTCTCTCACGCGAAACACGCCCGCCCCGCCATTTCCAAAGAGTGGCTTTAAAATGATGTCTTTATGTTTGGCGCGAAAGGCATCAACCTGCGCCTTATCGCGGGTGATTAATGTGGCGGGCATCAGTTCCGGATAATCCAGAGGCAATATTTTTTCAGGGCAAGAGCGCACCCATTCTGGGTCATTAGCGACAAGGGTTTTTCCCTTTAGCCGCTCAAGCATATGGGCGGCCGTAATATAGCTCATATCAAAGGGCGGGTCTTGGCGCATCCAGACGACATCAATATCGTCTTCCAGATCGATAATCTGCGCCGCCCCAAAAATAGCAGGATTGCCTTCAATCCTCTGAACCTTAGTGGGTTTGGCGCGCGCTGTGATGCGGCCTTCATTATAGGACAGATCATTGGGGTGATAGGTGAAAATTTCATAGCCGCGCGCCTGAGCGATTTCGGCAAGGGCAAAGGTCGTGTCGCCATGAATGTCGACATCTTCCATCGGGTCCATTTGGAAAGCAATTTTATAAGTCATATAGCCTTGTGCCAAATCATGGGCAGCGCGCCAAGTGCTATTTCGACTTATGGATGAGAAAGGCTATTAAGCTCTATTGCGGCGCGATTATAGCGCTAATGGGAAAGTGATCTGAGCCATGACTGTCTGGCTCGACTTGGCTGTGGACGAGCGCGATATCGTCGCCCAATTTTATATGGTCAATGATGAGGGATAGGGCTTTATTATAGGATGGCCAGCTATGGGCGAGGCGAACGTCGCCCGCGCGCCGGCCAGGAATTTTTTTAAACGCCGCCGACCATGGCACGGAGTTAAAGTCGCCCAAAATAATAAAGCGCGAGTTGTTTGAAAGACGGTTTGTGGTTTCAGCAAATATAGTATTTCGGCTTTTGGCGGCATGTGAATCAAGCGGGGGGGCGGGATGAAGCGCAATGATGTCAAGTGGGGGATGGTTTGGGAGGTTCATTTTGGCATGAATGATAGAGGTCTGATTGTAGGTTCTAAAATAGCGAGTGACGGGGAGAGAAACCGCGCTACTGGTGAATTCATAGTGGCTAATCAGAGCAATACTACGTCCGCGGTTTTGCTGTGGGTCACGGGCTAGCAGGTGAATATAAGGGTGGTTAGGAAATTTGCGGGAAATATCCTGTAAATTAATAGCGGGATCAACTTCATAAAGCCCGATAATGTCATAGGCGTTGCTTTGATTGGCGGCGGCGTCAATCGCGCTTTGCGTGCCTTGTAAATTGGCGGAATATATCCGTAAACAATGTTGCTGCGCGCAATCTATATTTTGCGCGGATTTATAGGGCCGTGGGTCTGCCAGCGGCCAGAATGCCAAGGCGATCAGTATGGGTAATATCCAAAAAAGGCGTGTCCAAATATATTTACGCCAGACCCACAAAGCGATCAAAATGATGGGGCTGACAAGTAAAACTTGTCGGGCATAGCTTACAAATAATTCAAGCGGATATGTGAGAGAGGCGATGCCTAAATTGCCCACCGCGATTAAAATTAAAAGCGCGCTATAAAGGCCAGTTATGAGCCCAATGATGCCGCCCTTAGTGATGAGCGCTATGAGTGATGGCCGCAGCGGCGCGGCAGCTTCGGCTGTCTGGCGTGTTGAGTCTTTTTTTGGGGCGGGCCTAATTGGCCGTAACCCAAGCGCTTCCGTTCCAAATAATTTGAGCCGCGCTTTGAGCCTCGTTTTGGGAAGAGTGCGGTACTATCTCTGGCTGAGCTGGAGCGCTTGGCGCGTAAATATAGCTTTGGCTGCGAGTTGGCTGCGCTATGATGGTTTGGCTATGGCTCGCGCCTAGAACTTGCGGGGCTACGGCGCCAGGCGGCAAAGGCGCTCCGCCTGCGCCAAGACTACCCGGGCCCATATCTGGTATATAGGGAATAGGTTTCACGCCCTCTGGAAGCTCAATGCGCTCGCCTGTTTGAGGGTCCACATAATAAGGCTCCCCGCTCGCAATTGCATCGGGGTCTAGTTGGGCGGGGCCCATAGTTTCTGGATTAACTTCAGAGATTCCAGGCTGGTAAGAAAGAGGCGCCTCTTGGTCATAAATAGAAGACGGTGTTGGCGGGCTATAGGGAATGGTGTTTGCCGACGGATCATAGCTTGGCGTTTGTCCTGTATTTGTAACCGGCGTGCCCCAAAAGCTGAGATCATTTTGCTGTGTAGAGCTGGCGACATGGCTTGTGGCCTCGCCGTAAAAACTATTGGGCATCTCTGTCGATATTTTCGCATAGGAGACGACTTCCGTGACGCCGCGTGTGATTGACGCTAGGCGCGCGGCTTCTTCCAGTTCCTCTTGATTGCGGGCAACGCCTAAGAGGTAAACAACGCCGTCTCGCGTTTCAATTTGATAGTTTAAATTGCGCACATCATTAGAGGCGGCGAGTTTGGTGCGCACAGATGTGGAAATAAGCTCATCTTTGGTTTTTGAGAAAAACCCGTTGCGCTCACCTATATGAACTTCATTACCAACTTGGTATATGCTGGGGGCAGACCAAGCAATGCGTTCTGCCTCTATTTTATCTTCCTCGCGCGGCACGGCGCCCGCAAGGACAACAATGCCTTGGTCGATATCGACAGTGACATCGCTCATGTCAAATCCTTCAACTCGCAACATGCGGGCTTTGATTGCGCGTGCGGCTGTTATGTCGCGAAATGAACGTGTTGTAGAGCGCTCACTATTGGGATCAATAAATGATTGCGTCATGGCGCAGCTCGCTAGCAGTGTGCTGCTAATCATGGCGGAACTGGCTAGAATTAGAGTTAATTTCTTCATAATATCTCTAAATAGGCGTAAATCCGTTACGAAATCGTTAGCGTGAGGATATGTAGGCCCCTTAATATCAGGGTCTGCCTTTGCATTATATCTGCACTATATTTGTGCTTTATCTTGCATGATTTAGCTGAAGATAAATTATAAAGAGCTCTTGAATATCACGGCGCGCAGATTAGGGTGGCGGCACATTAAACGCTTTTATATAAGCGGCTATTTCAAGACGAGACATTTATGACCCAAAGACAAAATTCCTTCACCTATGAGGAGCTACTTGAATCCGGCGAAACGGGCCTATTTGGCGAAGGAAATGCGCAGCTTCCAGCCCCGCCAATGCTCATGTTTGATCGCATCACTCATATTAGTGAAGAGGGCGGGGAATATGGTAAGGGCGAAATCGTTGCCGAGCTTGATATTGATCCGTCACTTTGGTTCTTTGAGTGTCACTTTAAAGGGGATCCCGTCATGCCAGGCTGTCTGGGTCTGGACGCGGTTTGGCAGCTTGTTGGTTTCTTTTTAGGCTGGGGCGGCTCACCGGGACGCGGACGGGCTTTGGGTGTCGGCGGGGTAAAATTCACCGGCCAAGTTACAAAAGATGTTAAAAAGGTGACTTACCGCGTTAACCTTAAGCGCGTTATTCGCCGTAGCCTTGTTATGGGCATTGCAGATGGGGTAATGGAAGCGGACGGGGAAGTGATTTACCGTATGAGCGATTTGCGCGTTGGACTATTTGTTCCAGACAATGAAAGCTAGTATAAAGATTTGGGGCATTGCGCAAATACGCAATATGTAACGATTTAGGAAGGTTGATTATGCGCCGTGTTGTTGTGACAGGACTGGGTATTGTTTCGTGTATTGGAGATAATAAAGCTGAAGTGAGCCAGAGCCTTAAGGCTGGCCGCAGCGGGATTACGCTGGACCCGAAAATGGTCGAGCTGGGTTTTCGCAGCCAAATTTCGGGCCGCCCAACTGTAATTGCCAAAGATCACGTCAATAAACGCTCTATGCGTTTTATGAGTGATGCGGCGGGCTGGAGCGCTGTGGCTATGGCTGAGGCGATTGAAGATGCGGGCCTGTCCGAAGAGGATATTTCAAATGAGCGTGTGGGCATTATTGCGGGCAGCGGCGGCCCCTCCGCGATTGAGATTGTGCGCGCGGCTGATATTACCCGCAAAAATAAAAGCCCCAAACGTATTGGGCCTTTTGCCGTGCCCAAGGCCATGTCTTCAACTGTGTCCGCGACTTTGGCGACGCATTTTAAAATTAAAGGCGTGAATTATTCCATCACCTCGGCCTGCACAACGTCGCTTCACTGTATTGGCGCGGCCACGGAGCAAATTCAGTGGGGCAAGCAAGATATGATGTTTGCCGGCGGCGGCGAAGATGTTGAATGGGCCATGAGCGGATTGTTTGACGCAATGGGCGCGATGAGCAGCAAATATAATGACACGCCATCTGGCGCGAGCCGCCCATTTGATGCCACCCGTGACGGCTTTGTCATTGCAGGCGGGGCGGGCATTGTTGTGCTTGAAGAATATGAACATGCTAAAGCGCGCGGGGCTAAAATTTACGCCGAGATTACGGGCTATAGCGCGACATCTGATGGCTATGATATGGTGGCTCCGTCGGGTGAGGGCGCAGAGCGCGCTATGCGTTTGGCCTTAAAAGATGCAGGCCATAGCGTAGATTATATCAATCCGCATATGACCTCAACGCCTGTGGGTGATGTGACAGAATCCTCAGCCATTGCCCGCGTCTTTGGCGAAGGTAAAGACGGGCCTTATGTCAGCGCGACAAAATCTATGACAGGGCACTGCCTTGGCGGGGCGGGCGTGCAAGAAGCCATATATAGCTTGATCATGATGGAGGCTGGCTTTGTTGCCCCGTCCATCAATGTGACAGAGCGTGATCCAGATCTGCCCGATATTAAAATTGTGACAGAGACAACCCCTGCCAAAATTAGCGCTTTCATGTCCAATAGTTTTGGATTTGGCGGCACAAATGGCAGCGTCATTATGAAGAAAATTTAGTAAGTTTAGCGAGACAAATTATGGCAGAGCAAAATTTCCCCCAAGGCACATTAATGGCTGGCAAACGCGGCTTGATTATGGGGGTGGCGAATAAAAATTCTATCGCGTGGGCAATTGCGCGCCAATTGGCCACTCAAGGCGCAGAGCTAGCCTTTACCTATCAGGGCGATGCATTGGAGCGCCGCGTGCGTCCGCTTATTGAGGGCATTGGCGCAGATCTTATGGTGCAATGCGATGTCACAGATGATGCGTCTATGGATAGCGCCTTTGCCGCTATTGAGAAAAAATGGGGCAAGATTGATTTTCTTGTGCACTCTATTGCTTTTGCCGGCAAAGAGCAGCTGGCA
Source organism: Robiginitomaculum sp. (assembly GCA_023301505.1). GTDB lineage: Bacteria > Pseudomonadota > Alphaproteobacteria > Caulobacterales > Maricaulaceae > Robiginitomaculum. The sequence continues at coordinate 22,522 of JALZUP010000115.1, read as the reverse complement.
GGCAGCTTTATAGAACAAACCACGCGGGAGGGATTTCTCTCCGCTATGAATATTTCTGCCTATAGTTTTGTCGATGCTGCGCGCCGCGCGAGCCATATTATGAATGATGGCGGAGGCATGGTGACGCTGACCTATTTAGGCTCAGAGCGGGTTATTCCAAATTATAATGTTATGGGTGTGGCGAAGGCGGCTTTGGAGGCTAGCACGCGCTATCTGGCCGCGGATCTTGGCCCGCGCGGCATTCGCGTTAATGCGATTTCGGCTGGCCCCATTAAAACTTTGGCGGCGGCCGGCATTGGCTCTGGCCGTCATATGTTCCGCTTTAATAAGGCCGCCGCCGCGATGCAGGATAATACGGATCCAATGGGCGTAGCGGGGGCGGCGCTTTATATGCTCTCTGATTTGGGTCTGTCTTGTACGGGCGAGACCCATCATGTTGATGGCGGCTTCCACGCCATTGGTATGCCTCAAGAAGCCCCGCTTAAAGCCAGCCTTGGTATTGAAAGCTAAAGAGGGGGAAGCTAGCAGGGGAAATCTAGCAAGGGAAAGCTAGCTTCTTAGCGTTGCGGCTTACCGCGCGCGAGCTAGCAAAGCACAGTATGAATGAGGTTGAGTTACGCGTCATGTTTGGAAAAAGAGGCCCGCATTTTTGCGTGCTGCTTGATGACGCCAAACCGCGCGAGGATAAGGCGCGCAGCCTATTGCATTGTAATCCAGCTTCCATGTCGCGCTTATGGATGAGACCCGCCTGATCGGGGCTTATTTTGGCTGTATTTATAGCGGTAGACGGCGTAGCTCATATTCTAATTCAGAGCTGATTGCGCGCACAAAAAGCCTGGCTCAGACCCGCCAATTTTCTTCGCTAAATTATAATTGCATCGATTTTATTGACGAGCTTTTATATGACAAAGCCCCAGGCCGCGCGAAATATAAAATTGCCGCCGTGCTGATCGGGGCAATCGCCATCATCACCCTTCTTTTTAAGGCCCTATTTTAGGCGGCTTGAAATTCATGGTGTTCACGGTGCCATGCAATATATCGTTTGTCGGGATGATGATTTTGGTTTTCAGGTAAGAGGGCCTGTCTATCTCGTACTAAGAGTCGGTCGACTTCGCTAATATTGTTCACTTTTCTCGAGACAAGAATTTTATAATCATCTGATAGGGCTAGAAGGCCTCTATCAAACATCCAATGAATAGTGCCAGATAAGGCTATGCCATTTGACAGAAGGTCTGGGCCATCATTGGCGACAGCTTTTATGTGTGCTGCTTGCACTTCAGCGCGTCCACCTCCATTTATAAATCGCATCCCAGTAAAGGCACATGTCTTATTGTAGGCGGTCAGTATTTGTTCTCTGAAAAGGCGGTCTCTAACTTTTTTATTGAGCACGACTTCGATGGTAGAGCGGTGTGCATCAAATATAAAAGGCTCTTGTCCTTTTTCTTCAAATTGGTTTTCACTTATGCGAGGTAATTCTTCTGGTTGAACCGCCGCGAGAGATATTATTTTCATAAAGTCGGCGTCTGAAATTTGCCTTACGGCCCAAACTTGGCGTCCGCGGTTAGGGCTACCATCTGGATTTGCTAAAAATTGATTGGCTATCTGACCTTGTATTCGAAAGGGAACGTTGTTTGAAAAGCCGATATAACACCGAGGGGCAATATTTGCAAAGTAGTGATTTTGCATTTCAGGGTCTTGCTCAATGGATAATATTTGAGCTGTGCCTGTATAGCCACCCTTTGCTCCTGATTGATAATATAAAATACGGTCTCCAATGAATGGCCTTATTCGGTCAAGGTACATTTTTGGAAAGTGGTAGCGTGTTGCAACGTCGTCTTTGTAGCTCGTGCCAGGATTATGGATTAGAACGCCTTTTGCCATGAAATTACTATGCTTAAAATTTCTTATAAGACAAGAGTTTTAGCCCGTTTTTACTTCGCTCTCTGCTGCGCCTTTTTTGGTCTGCATGGCGAGCTCTTGTTCGGTGGTTTTGACTAAGGTTTCAATATCGGCGCCGCGCACATGCGGGTCAACGGCGCGGCGCATTTCGCGGACAAATTCATTGCGTAGTCTCCCAATTTTTTTGGCTCCAGCTTTGCGCCGCTCTGGGTCTTCGGCCTTAAGCTTATCCAATGTGTGATAGCTATAGAGCAGGGTTTCTAGCGCGGATAGCTCGCGTTCTGCCGAGCCATTTAAGACTTGGTCCTCATAAGAGGGTATGGCCAAATTTGGAAATAGCCATTTACCGCGATTAAGCAATCCACGCAGGGCCGCCACCGTTTCCGCGCGTTTGACCAGATAATCATTTGTAATCATATGGGCGGGATCAATCATGCTAAGCTGTTGTGCCATGGCTAATTGATCGACCACAGCGCGGCCCCAATTGCGCACATCATTTTTAAAGCTTTCCTCTGTTTGTACCGCGAGCAGTTTTTCTTGCTTTTTTGTTTCTGCAATTTGGCGATTTGTCTCCGCCGCCGCGCGCTTATGCGATAAGACGCCAAAGACAAGCTGGATCATCATAGCGGTCAGCGAGACCAGCATAGAGAATATGGCGAAGGCATCTAAATTTTGCATGTGAATCATCCTTAAAGGCGGTTGAAAAATGCACCCTATCCGCGCCCATAGCGCTATGCAAATTTGAATATAGCCTAACCGCGACAAGTCTTGCCTACTGCGTTATAGTGGGCGCATAAATAAATAAAGGCATGATATGATGAGGAAAAAGTGCGCGGATATAGGGTTTGCCGCCATCAGCGAGAGCCTGACGCCAAGCGGTGAAGGCTATAGCGCCTATGTGCCAAATGAGTGGACGCAGGGGCGCAGTATTTTTGGCGGCATGGTGGCGGGGCTTGCTTATGAGGCGGCGATACGTAGATTTTCAGATCTTCCCCCTTTACGCTCTATGCAGCTGAGCTTTGTCGGGCCGATTAATTTTGGTAAGGCGGGGCGCTCTAACTATGTGCCCAGCCTTTTGCGCCAAGGCAAAAATGTGACCTTTATTAATGTCGATGTGACGAGCGAATTAGGGCTGGGCGCGCGGGCTAATTTTGTGTTCGGCGCGGCACGGGAGAGCCGATTATCACAAGCAAGCATGATAGAGCCTTTAACCGACCCGCTATCCTATCCGCGTTTTACCCCGCGCCTTGCCGAGCCTTTTGTGCCGAAGTTTTTTCTGCAATTTGAAACACGGCTTATTGCAGGCCATCGCCCTATGGCAGGCGCTGATGAAGGCTATATGCTTACGGCGATACGGCATAAGGATGCTGCGTCACGCGGGATAGCTGAAGGCGAAACTGGACACGAAGCTGGACACGAAGCTGGACGGGGGACTGATATGGGCGCATTTTTGACACTTGCAGATGCCTTGCCGCCCTCGGGCTTATCGCGGCTTAAAAAACTCACCCCTGTTGGGACAATGAGCTGGATGCTCAATATTTTAGATGATGATATTAGCACAGAGGATGGCTGGTGGCGTCTTGATGCGGTGATGCGCTCTGCTCAAAATGGCTATATGACTGAAACGGCGGGCTTGTGGAACGCATCGGGCCGCAAGATCGCCGAGGCCATGCAAAGCGTAGCAGTCTTTGCGTGAGGGGTAACAGAGCGCCGCGCTAAAAACCGAAAACAGGTCGTATGATCTGTAAAGAATCAGCGGGAAAGATGCCTTTTACCCGCTTCAAACATAAATCAAGACGGGTTTTATCGCTCATTCTGGGCGCGGCATTTGCGTGGCTATAGACCGCTTGTTGCGGCGCAGCTAGATTGCTCGCTAAAAACTTAATCATTTGCGCCTCTGCTGCGGAGCTATTAGGGCGCAGCCTTAAAGTAAGATTAGCGTCACGCCCAAAATCAATAGTGTATCTTAGATGGGTTACATCATTGTCTTGCGGTTCATAATCTAAATGACATTCGCGATTGACGGCGCTTATTTGATCAAAGCTTAAAATCTTGGGCTTAAACCAAATATTAGAATAGGCTGTGACGCCCTGCGGGCTGATCGCGATGGTTTCAAGATTGCAGCTAAAAATAATGATAACCATGCTAGGGATGGCGGTAAGCCATGCCAGTTTTTTAAATTTATTGAGTGTCAGGCGCAAAATAGATGGCGCAATATCGACAAGGGCGCGCCTCTCATCTTGTGCAATCACGCCAGCCCGTAAAAAATGCTCTACATTACGCGGTATATTTAAGATGTGATAAAGAGATGTGTCCCAGGGCGTCTCATCAGCCAGTATAAAGGCGTGAAGAAACCAAAGGGTTGCAAATATCGAGCTTATGAAAACAAAGCCGAAGGACAGAGGAAATGTTAGAATATTGGGAATAAAATATATTGGGTGTGAGGCTTCAGGGGCTTGTGCTGTAATATATTTGGCTAAAATAGCCTCAAATAAAGAGGGCGCAAAATAGGCACTCGTTCCAGCCAGCCCGATGATCACAATAAGGGCGCAAAATAAGAGCAGATTTAGCTTTAAGCTTTGCGCGGGATTTGGCTTTGCGCGCGCTAGAGCTGTGCCTTTTACTACAGCCTTGATCGTATTAAATTCACCTAGCGTCAGCTCGCGCTTATAGTTGGGGTAGTTCTTTTTGCGCAAAAATGACGCCCCAATAAACCCTATAAGCGGCAATAAAAATACAGCTAATATGAAAAAGGAGGACAGCGCTATAAACAGATTGCCGTGATAAGGAAATAGCATGAGGCGAGATTGAAGATAATAAGGCGCGCGTCAAGTCCTTGTAAGATAAAACCCCGCCTCGGCGTTAGGCCAAGACGGGGTTTTTATGTGCAATGCCGAAAGGTTTAAATTTTCAGCAGAGCAACTAAATGACTCCATTGGAGTTATTTATAGACCGATTACTCTTCTTCTTTTTTATTGCGGCGTTTCTTTTTAGAGCCGCCATCAGCTTGCGCGCCTGCTTTGACGGGTTCGCCTGTATGCTGATCAACCTCTTTCATGGAGAGGCGAACTTTGCCGCGATTATCAAAGCCCATAAGTTTGACAAACACTTCATCGCCTTCTTTAACGAAATCTGATGGGTGGTTGATACGCTCTTGCTTGATTTGCGAGACATGGACAAGGCCGTCTTTTTTGCCAAAGAAATTGACGAATGCGCCAAAATCCATGACTTTTACGACTTTGCCTTTATAGATTGCGCCTTCTTCTGGTTCAGCTGTGAGGCCGTGGATCCAGTCTTTGGCCGCCGTAATAGAGGCGGCGTCTGATGAAGCGATTTTAATTGTGCCATCATCTTCGACATTGACGCGCGCGCCAGTGACTTCGACGATTTCGCGAATGACTTTGCCGCCAGTCCCGATAACGTCGCGGATTTTATCAACGGGAATTTTCATCGTTTCAATGCGCGGAGCAAACTCACCGACTTCTTCGCGAGAGCCGTCTAGGGCTTTGTTCATTTCGTCAAGAATATGCAGACGGCCTGCATTGGCCTGCTCTAGAGCTGTCGTCATAATCTCTTCATTGATACCTGCAATTTTGATATCCATTTGAAGTGAAGTGATGCCTTCTGATGTTCCTGCGACTTTAAAGTCCATATCGCCAAGATGATCTTCATCACCTAGAATATCAGATAGAACAGCAATGCCGTCATCATCTTTGATAAGACCCATTGCAATACCAGAGACGGGACGCTTTAGCGGAACGCCTGCATCCATCATGGCCAGTGAACAGCCACAGACGGTGGCCATTGATGACGAGCCATTTGATTCCATAATCTCAGAAACAAGACGGATTGTATATGGGAACTCATCAGCGGTTGGCAGAACAGCTTGCAGAGCGCGCCAAGCGAGCTTGCCGTGACCTGTTTCGCGGCGTGATGTGCCGCCCATGCGTCCGCACTCACCGACAGAATATGGCGGGAAGTTATAGTGCAATAGGAACTTGTTCTTAATCGTGCCTGTGAGTTGATCAACAAATTGCTCATCATCAGATGTGCCAAGCGTGGCCACACATAAGGCTTGTGTTTCGCCGCGTGTAAACAAAGCAGAACCATGCGTACGCGGAAGCGGTGAGGCTTCGGCAACGATTTGGCGAACTTGATCAAGTTTACGGCCATCAATACGCTTGCCTGTTTTGATAACAGAGGAGCGAACAACTTTTGACTCAAGCTTTTTAAACGCATCGCCAAAGACAGATGAGCTGATACCTTCAGCATTATCTTCTGATTGGCCAAGATCAGCCCAAGCCGCCTCGCGCGTTGTGCGAAGCGCGTCTTGGCGCTCCATTTTCTCAGTCATTTTATAAGCCGCTTTCACGCCTTTTTCAGCATGCTTTTTAACAGCCGCTTCTTCAGTAGAGTAATCAGGCGCTTTAAAGTCCCATGACGGTTTGCCCGCCGCTTTAGCGAGATCTTTAATGCCTTCAATGACAGGCTGGAAGCCTTCGTGAGCGAACATGATCGCAGCCAGCATTTGCTCTTCGGTTAGCTCTTTGGCTTCTGATTCAACCATCATAACCGCGCCGTCAGTCCCGGCAATAACAAGGTCTAGCTCGCTTTCGGCTGTTTCTTCAATGGTTGGCTGAAGGATGAAATCGCCTTCAATCAAGCCCACACGCGCCGCGGCAATAGGGCCGTTAAATGGCACGCCAGAGATAGATAGAGCGGCAGAGGCGCCAATCATAGCCAGCACATCTGGATCATTTTCCAGATCATGCTGAAGGACAGTCACAACGATTTGAACTTCGTTTTTAAAGCCTTTAGCAAAGAGCGGGCGGATTGGGCGATCTGTGAGACGCGCAATCAATGTTTCGCGTTCGGTCGGACGGCCTTCGCGTTTAAAATAGCCGCCAGGGATTTTACCTGAGGCATAGAATTTTTCCGAATAATTTACTGTAAGCGGGAACCAGTCTTGGCCCGGCTTAGCAGATTTTGCCGCGCAAACTGTTGCGAGCAATTTTGTGTCGCCATATGTGACGAGAACCGCCCCATCAGCTTGGCGAGCCATCCCGCCAGTTTCCAGAGTGAGCGTTTGTCCTGCCCAGTCCATTTCTACTACGTGTTTATCAAACATATCGTCTTTCATACATATATAATGAGCCTCTCCGGATTGAGAGACTTTCGGTGCTTGCCACCTATTGTGTTAAATTATTTAAGCGGCAAAACAGCGAAGGCGCTCATTTGAGCGCCTTCGCATTGTTTTGGACTGACCTAACGGCGCAGACCCAATTTTGAGATGAGGCTCGTATAACGGGCTTCTTCTTTTTTCTTCACATAATCGAGCAATTTGCGTCGCTGACTAACCATGGCCAAAAGGCCGCGGCGTGAATGATTATCTTTTTTATTTGTTTTAAAATGCTCAGTCAGGTTCGAAATGCGCTCTGACAGGATAGCAATTTGAACTTCGGGGCTACCCGTATCGCCTTTTTTAACGGCATATTCTTTGATTAGCTCGGCTTTACGCTCGGGTGTAATCGACATCGTGTTTCTCCATATATCACGTTATAATTGAAAGACCCGTTTGGGGCTAAGTTGCCCGGCCCGTGCCTCACATAGCGCAATTGGCTCTCCGTCAATTTGGGCTAAAACATAGCGAGAGGCGTCTAAATCCCCGATTTGTCGGGGGCGAGCCTGCGCTTTTAGCGTTTTAGCAAATGTCGGGAACAGCGTGATTGCGCGTCCTTGCCTTAGAAGATGTTGCTCATCTGCACTAACGGCGTGCACCGGGATGTCGTCCAGTGCCGTCGAAAGGCCAAGCAAAGCGTCTTTAGCGCCGCTCATATGCACCATTTCCTCAAGAGAATCTAGCGTAAAAGCACCTTTGAGAGAAAATGGCCCGACTTGGGTGCGCCGTAGCGCGCCAATATAGCCATATGTGCCCAGCGCGGCGGCAATATCGCGCGCAAGGCTGCGAATATATGTGCCTTTGCCGCAGCGCACATCAAGGCGCGCGCTTTTCTCATTTGCCTCTAATAGCTCTATATCATCTACGGTGACCCCGCGCGGCTTCATCTTTGGATCTAGCCCCGCGCGGGCCAAATCATAGGCGCGTTTTCCGTCAATTTTTATCGCGCTATATTTGGGGGGAATTTGAGAGATGTCACCGATAAAATCGGGCAAGACGGCGCTAATCTGTCTGGCACTGGGACGTATATCAGAGCGGGCAATAATTTGCCCTTCTGCGTCTAATGTATCGCGGTGCTCGCCCCAGATAATTTCGCAAATATAGCGCTTTTTGGCTTCAACTAAAAAAGGGACAGTTTTTGTCGCCTCGCCTAGCGCGACAGGCAATATGCCTGTGGCCAGCGGATCAAGCGTGCCCGCATGGCCTGCCTTTTGAGCGCTATAAAGCCAGCGTAATTTACCAACAGCTTGCGTGCTGCTCATACCGTAAGGTTTGTCAAAATTGATCCAGCCATGAACTGGATTACCCTTGCGTTTGCGCGCCATATTTAGAGCGCGCGGTCTGTGACCAACACGCCGTCTTCATCGCAATAGACAAAATTCTGGGGCGTAAAATTGACGCCGCCAAAATGTATGGCCGTGCCGATTTGGCCTTGATTAAGCTTTATGCTTTTAACGGGGCAGGTGCCTAAAGCTTTGACGCCCACATCCATCTCATTAATTTGCGCGCTATCTCTGATGACGCCATTTATAATAATGCCCGCCCAGCCATTTTTATCCAGCGCCGCAGCGAGCATATCGCCAAGCACGGCAATCCGCGTCGAGCCGCCCGCATCAACAACCAGCACGCGGCCTTTTCCGGGCTTTTGTAGCTCGGCTTTTAAAAGGCCATTATCTTCGAAACATTTTACCGTTTGAACGGGGCCCAAAAAGGCGTTTTTTTTGCCAAAGCTGCGAAAGGCAAGGTCGCAAAATTTAACCTCATCATAATGGGCGTCAACAAGATCAGCTGTTTTCATCATGGTCTCCTATTTGTCTTTAAGGCCGTTTAGGTCATTTTTTTGCGCGCCGTCTAAATCGCTCTTTAAGTCACCCTTTAAGTCTCTGGCCACATCAGGCCGTGCCAAAAGAGCGCTCATTTCACTGGCGACATCAAAGCTGTCATCTTTGACAAAATGTAGGCGCGGGGTGAATTTCATTTCTAGCTCTTTGCCAAGCCGCCCGCGAAGAAATGAGGCGCTGCGTTTGAGCGCGATGAGAATATCATCAATGCTATAATTACCCGCTGTGCCCGCAAGAGGCGCGCAATAAATAGTGGCATGTTTCATATCGGGCGATGTGCGCACTTCGGATATGGTGATAGAGGTGTTTTGCAAGGCGGGGTCGCGCAAATGAGAGCTGGCTAAAATATCGACTAGCGCGCGCCGTACAAGCTCGCCTGCGCGTAGCTGTCTTTGGGACGGTTCTTTATGTTTGGCCATGAGGCATTTTCCTTATTGAAAAACCGTCACCCACAGGATGACGGCTTTTAAATTCGTACAGATTTAGTGCAGGCCTAATCCAGTGTGCGGGCAACTTCTTTGACGCTGAAGCACTCGATTTGGTCGCCCTTTTTAATGTCGTGATAGCCTTTAAAGCCCATGCCGCATTCTGTGCCTGATACAACACTTTCGACTTCATCTTTAAAGCGTTTGAGCGTAGATAGCTCGCCTTCGTGAAGGACCACATCATCGCGCAATAAGCGCACGCCAGATCCGCGCTCGACCTTGCCTTCTGTAATGACACAACCCGCAATATTGCCCAGCTTGGAAATATCGAAGACTTCCAAAACGGTTGCATAGCCCAAAAATGTCTCGCGGCGTTCAGGCGAGAGCATGCCTTCTAGCACAGCTTTCACATCGTCAATGAGATCATAAATGATTGAGTAATACCGAATTTCTACACCTTCGCGCTCGGCCAAATCTTTAGCTTGGCGATTAGCGCGCACATTAAAGGCAATGACAGGAGCGTTGGAGGATTTGGCGAGCAAAATGTCGCTCTCCGAAATTCCGCCAGCTGCGCCGTGAATAACGCGGGCCTTCACCTCATCATTCCCAATGCCTTCAACAGATGATTTAATGGCTTCGACAGAGCCTTGAACGTCACCCTTAACCAGCATAGTCATCTCGGAGACAGATTTTTCAGCCAATTTGGCCATCATCAATTCCATAGAGGCGGCTTTAGGGGCCACGGTTTGCTCGCGGCGTTTGCGCTGGCGATAATCTGTAATTTCGCGCGCTTTTGCTTCGCTTTCAACAACGGCAAAAGGCTCGCCTGGCGCAGGCGCGCCTGACAGGCCCAAAACCTCAACGGGCTCTGACGGGCTGACCTGTTTAAGCTGTGCATTACGCTCATCATTTAAGGCTTTGGCCTTACCCCAATAATCGCCAGCGACAACAATATCGCCGCGTTTAAGTGTCCCGCGTTTGACCAGTAATGTTGCGACAGGGCCGCGGCCCTTTTCAACTTTTGATTCAATGATAAGGCCATCAGATTTGCGGTTAGGGTTGGCTTTTAAATCCAAAAGCTCGGCCTGCATGGTGATGGCTTCGGTCAGATCTTCTAGGCCTGTTTTAGCCTTTGCTGAGACCTCAACCGTTTGCACCTCACCGGACATGCTCTCAACAATGACTTCATGTTGTAAAAGATCGGTTTCGATTTTTTTCGGATCAGCACCCGGCGCGTCCATTTTGTTGATTGCGACAATCATCGGCGTGCCAGCGGCGCGGGCATGATTAATGCTCTCTATGGTTTGCGGCATGATGCCATCATCAGCGGCGACAACGAGGATGACAATATCTACGGCCGCCGCGCCGCGTGTGCGCATGGCTGAAAATGCGGCATGTCCGGGCGTGTCTAGCACTGTGATTGTCTGATCATTTTTCAGCTTAAGCTGATAGGCGCCAATATGCTGGGTAATACCGCCCGCCTCGCCAGCGGCCACATCTGTGGCGCGCAGAGCGTCGAGCAAGCTGGTTTTACCATGATCAACATGGCCCATAACGGCGATGACTGGCGCGCGCGGCTCAAGCTCGCCTTCATCTTCATTATCTTCTGGGGCGAGGAAATCATCTTCGACATCAGATTCTGCCACACGTTTCACATGATGGCCGAAATCTTCCACGATGAGCTGGGCCGTATCGGGGTCCAAAACATCATTCATTTTAGCCATTGTGCCTTGCTTCATCAAATATTTGACAACATCGGCGGCGCGCTCAGCCATACGGTTGGCGAGCTCAGACACTGTAATGCTTTCTGGGATCACGACTTCGCGCATGATTTTATCTTTGGATGTGCTCTCACCCGTGCGGCGCTCTTTTTCGCGCTGGCGTGCTCGCTTCACTGAGGCGAGTGAGCGTTGACGTTCTTCATCCCCTGCTAGAGCTGAAACGATGGTCAATTTGCCTTGGCGGCGACGCGGCTCACTTTTTGCGCTGCGTGAGCGGTTTTCAGTTTTAGGTTTTGCGCGCTTAACGCGTCCGCCCATATCATTTAGATCGCGCATGCCATTTGCTTTAACGGGCGATTTATCGGAATTGCTGCGATTTTGCGGCGCTCCAGAGGACTGAGGAGGCTGAGCCGCTGTACGGTCTGTACGGTCTGCGGCGGGCTTATCTTTCGCGGGGCTCGCTTTTTGCTCTGCGGCGCGTTTTTTCTCTAGCTCGGCTTGCTCGGCGGCGCGCTTTTCTTCATCGCGGCGACGCTCAAGCGAGATCTTTTCTTGCTCAAGGCGGCGCTGGCGCTCGGTTTCTTCATCGGCGCGTGCTTTAGCGCGTCCCGCTTGCTCGGCTTGGGCTTTGCCCACAGCGGCTTTGCGTTTGAGATATTCTTCTTTGGACAAGCCAAGCTTGCGCGCGGCTAGGGCGTCCTCATCAATTGTTCTTTTCTTGGGCGCGCTATCGCTTCCTGCCCCAGAACTTGCTGCACTGCCAGCCGCGCCCGGCCCGCCAATGATACGGCGCTTTTTCTTTTCGACCACAACGGATTTGCTGCGCCCATGCGAGAAGCTTTGACGGACTGTGCCGCCCGAACTTGACTTTAGGCTTAGAGGACGACGGCCACCTGTTGCAGGGGCTTTATTGTCCGTATCATTATTATCGTTATTATCGCTCATTTGCGTCTCACAGTATCCAGCTTTCATCTCACTGGCTTTAATTGAAGCCGTAACCTAATGCTTACGGCTTTAGAATCAATGTTTAATAGTGCTCAATTTCATTGCTATCTTTGACAATATTGCCTCGCCATAGCTCAAAATCTTCGCTCTCTGTTGTCCAGCCTGCCGGAAGCAGGTCGGTAAATCCTTTAAGGCGCAGCGCTTCACGTTCAAAACGCTGTGCCAATTGCCCCTCATGCATTGCGGCATGAGTGACATCATCACGCCCTAATGCCGCGCCCAGCTCGGCTGCATTAAAGCAGCCTATGAGCGGCGTTGCGTTCCACGCAGCCTTGCTGGCCATGCGGATTTTATTGCGCCCATCGCGCGCGGCCTCACTTGCGGCGACGCGCCATGCGGGCGGCTGCGCCGTGATCATGGCCCGTACCTTATCAAAGCCGGTCTCAAGTTGCCCGCTGCGCAGCGCGAGGCCTAAAAGCTCTAGCAGTTTTGCGCGCAAGAGCTGCTCTATTTGATCGGCCAAATCTGGCCCCGCGCTCGCCTTGGCTTTGGCCCCGCGCGAAAATAATCCCTTAGCGCTGGCAATATTCACCGCCTCGCGCTTGGCCGCCACCCAAATGCCGCGCCCCGGTAATTTGGCGTTCAGATCAGGAACAATTGTGCCATCTGGCGCCAAAACAAACCGGATCAGGTCTGCCTCTTCCATAATTTGGCCAGAGACAATGTCGCGGCGCACGCGCAAGGCTTTGCCCCGCGCCCCGCTCTCAACCATGGCCTGATCCGCAACCTGATCATCTGCCAGATCAGTTAGTTGATCTGCTGCCTGACCATCTACTTGACCATCTGTTTGATCTGGGCCCTGACCTCGTGATGGGGCGGTATGTGATATGGCGCTGTGCGTATTAATCTTGGAACACCTCATCTGCTAGGGCTTGGCCTTCAAGCTCTGCCGTCTCTTCGCTTTGCTCTCCCTGCTCAGGTTCTGGCTCCAAATCAGCCGCGTCAATCCAGCCCGCCATAACGCGCGCTTGCATGATCATGTGATTGGCCTCTTCGCTAGAGAGGCTGAACTCTTCAAGAATGCCAGCTTCATGGACTTTTTCGCCATTTTGCTCTTCATCCCAACCATTAATATCGTCAGGCACAAGCCCCGCAACATCTTCGACTGTTTTAACATCATTTTCGCCAAATTTGACAGTCATTGGCAGGGTCACACCTGGGATTTCTAAGACGGCATCTTCTACGCCCGCTTTTTTACGCGCCGCGTCTTGTTCGGAAGCCTTGCGCTCTAAATATTCGCGCGCGCGGGTTTGCAGCTCGGCCGCGGTTTCATCATCAAAACCTTCAATAGAGGCGAGCTCTTCTGGCGCGACATAGCCAACTTCTTCGAGCGTTTCAAAGCCTTCAGAAACCAGTAATTGCGCGATCATTTCATCCACATCTAGCGCGCCCATAAAGAGCTCTGACTTGATTTTGAATTCTTTCTGGCGGCGCTCTGATTCTTGCTCTTCAGTTAGAATATCAATGGCCCAGCCTGAGAGTTGAGAGGCGAGGCGCACATTTTGGCCACGGCGGCCAATGGCGAGTGATAGCTGGTCTTCAGCCACCACCACCTCGATGCGCGCTCTCTCTTCATCAAGAACAACTTTGGCCACTTCGGCGGGCTGAAGCGCATTGACGATAAAGGTCGCCGCATCTTCATTAAACGGAATAATATCAATACGTTCGCCCTGAAGTTCATTAACAACGGCCTGAACGCGAGAGCCGCGCATACCGACACAAGCGCCAACAGGATCAATTGAACCATCATTAGAGCGCACAGCGATTTTCGCGCGGCTGCCCGGGTCGCGGGCCACAGCGATAATTTCAATAATGCCATCATATACTTCGGGCACTTCTTGAGAAAAGAGCTGCGCCATAAATTGCGGATGGGCGCGCGAGAGAAAAATTTGGCTGCCGCGAACTTCTTCACGCACATCGTAAATATAGGCTCTGATTCTGTCGCCATTTTTGACATTCTCACGCGGCAAAGCTTGCTCGCGGCGGATCACGCCTTCGGCGCGGCCCAAATCAACAATGATATGGCCATATTCAACGCGCTTGACGATACCATTAATGATCTCGCCCACACGGTCTTTAAATTCTTCATATTGGCGCTGACGTTCGGCGTCGCGCACTTTTTGCATAATGACTTGCTTGGCGGTTTGCGACGCGACGCGGCCAAATTCAATGGGCGGGAGCGGCTCTTCAAATGTATCGCCAATATTAATATCGGGATTATCAAGCTGGGCTGAGAGGAAATCGACTTCGGTCACATCATTTTCAACCTCGGCAACAACGGTGATGACTTTCTTAAGCGTCATCTCGCCCGTGACAGGATTAAGATTGGCGCGAATATCATGCTCGCTGCCATAGCGCGACTTGGCTGCTTTTTGGATGGCCTCTTCAATGGCTTCCAAAACGATTTGCTTGTCGATGGATTTCTCCGCCGCCACAGCATTGGCAATTTGCAATAGTTCCAGCTTATTTGCGCTGATTCCGTCCATAGCCATAAAACTCTCCTAGCTTTTAGAATTTTCTTCGGTGTTAGATGAGGCTGTTTTTTGTGCATCTAACGCCGCGCGGGCCTTTTGGCCGGCTTTGATTAGCTCATCTGTGATTAAAATTTTTGCGTCAACAATCCAGTCAAACGGAATGAAGGCTGTCTCATCTTCGCCGTCTAAATCAATGCCAACTTGCTCCCCATCATTGCCCGCTAAGTGGCCGCGAAAGCGCTTGCGGCCCTCGGCGAGGCGGTCAAGCTCTAGGCGTACCAGATAACCCTCATGGCGCGCTAATTGCTCTAATGTGGTCAGCGGGCGGTCAATGCCCGGGCTGCTTACTTCAAGATTATAGGCATCATGTAGCGGGTCTTCGACTTCAAAGCTGGCGGAAAGCTCTCGCGATAATTTGGCGCAATCATCCACGCCCATCTGGCCGTCTTTGGTGCGTTCTGCCATGATTTGCACGACGGTGCGCTTATTGCCTTGCACGCGCACGCGCACAATATCGTAGCCCATATCATTGGCGATAGGCTCTGCAATATCGAGGATGCGGGCATCCATGGTGGTTTTTGTTTTCATAACGCCTTTAGCGGTTTAGCGGCTATCGTTGTATGAGCTTGGGCGTTTTGGCATTAAAAAAACGGCCTCCCGACTGGGAGCCCGTCATCAGCTTATCGCTTCAGATCAAAATTTCAGCCCCTATATAGGCGATCAAAAGGCAGTTGTCACCTGCTTATATGCAGTTTGTTGATTTTCTCCCATAGCTTTTTTTTAGCTCTTTTGGACAAGATAATATGGCTGTAATTTGAGCCTAGCGAATATAATAAGACAATATAATTGAGTCATGCTAGAGCGCGGCTAAATTAGCGGTTAAATTAAATGAGGCGATCACATAGGGTGAACGGCGCAGATTCTGATTTTAAGAGATATATTATGAAACATCGTTTTTTAGCGCCAATAAGGTTGAGTGCTTTGCCGCTTTTATTATCTATATCTGCGCCCGCCGCATTGGCTCATCATTCATCTACGCCTCATTTTGATCGCAGCGAAACTATCGTCAAAGATGCGGTTTTAACGGATGTTAAATTGGTCAATCCTCATTCTTATATATATTTTGATGTCACAGAAAATGGCGAGACGAATAATTGGCGCTGTGAGCTCTCCTCCGCGGCGCAGCTTAAGCGTCTGGGCTGGACAGATGAGACACTCAAACCTGGCCAAAAATTTACAATGATTGGGAGTCCCGCTTGGCGCGAGGATAATGTTTGCCTCACCAACATCATTAGGCTTGAAGATGGGACACAAATTACGCGCAGCACTAATCTGAGCGGGACGGGCGTTAATGGTTATGTGACGGCGGAAGAAGAAAAAGTTGATTTTACCACACGGCCAAAATATCTCGCCAATGGCCAGCCTAACTTTACGGGTAATTGGCGCACGGTCAGTTTTGGCCGCGGGGCCGCCCTCGCCGCCCCGCGTGAGAGCGCTGAAGATTATAAAGTGACAGAGGCGGGCCGCGCGGCTCAAATAGGATATGACATGGCGTTTGATGACCCCGTTTTGCGCTGTCATTATGTCAATCTGGTAAAAGCATGGAACCATGACGCCCATATCAACCAAATTGAGCAGACAGAGGATAAGCTCATTTTGCGTTACGGCTTTATGGATGTAACGCGCATTGTTCATTTGAATGAGACGCGTTTCCCAGATCATATACCGCCCAGCGATATAGGATATTCTATTGGCCGCTGGGAGGGGGAGACATTAATTGTCGAGACAAAGGGGTTTGAGCCGGGCGTGCTTGAGCATAGCTCTGGCGTCAAACATAGTGATCAGCTTCATGCTCTAGAGCGGTTTTATATTGATCCTAAAAACAATTTTTTGATCCGCGAATCTGTCTTGACGGACCCGCTTTATCTAAGCGATCCTAAAACGACTTATGATGGTCAGGAGCTAGTTAATTTACCTGCAGAAGAATATGGCTGCACTGAATTATCTGGAACCAATAATATTCGCCCCGGCGAGAGCGTGACCTATCATCGCGGCACGGGGATTGAGAGCCATATTGAAAAGGTTGAGGCCTTATCGCCAGATTTAAGCTCTCCAGATTTAAACAGTCAGGGCCAAAATAGTCAGGGCCAAAATGCTCCCATTACGGATGTTAAAGATTCGGAGGTTAAAGCTGGCACAATCGGGCCGAGAGTTGTTGATGAAGGCGCGCTTGCTGGAGGCGGGGCGGTAAAATGGCTTGCCATCGTAATTGCGGTTTTAGCCGCTTTAGGCGGATTTATGGCGCTGCGCCGCAAAGGGGGTTAGGTATCTCTGAGATTTGATGAAGCCTATGCAGGCTTGAAAAACTCGAAATAGTGACATGTGCGGCCCTCGCGAAAAGCTTTGGCCTCATAGCGCGTGCCGGGCCAGCCTTGCGGCGGGTCTTGCCAATCGCGCGCGCTGTCAGGCTCCCAAATAAAACCATCGCCATGTTCATCGTGAAAACGGTCCACGCGCTCGAGCGTCCAGTCCACATAAGAGATAATGTCGCTGGCAAACCGAAATTCTCCGCCCGGTTTTAACAGGTGATAGATGAGCGCGATAAATTCTTCGGATAAAATACGGCGCTTGAAATGACGCGGCTTGGGCCAAGGATCTGGAAAGAGGACAAATATTTTAGACAGGCAGGCGGCGGGCATGGCCTCCATGATGGGGCGCGCATCGCCGTGATAGAGTGAAATATTGCGCAAATCATCATCTTCAATGCCGGCTAAGGCTTTGGCGACCCCGTTTAAAAATGGCTCTATGCCAATAATATGAGCGTCATTATGGCGGCGCGCTTGGTGCAGCAAATGCTCCGCTCCGCCAAAGCCAATTTCTAGCCAAAGCGGCTTATTATCTGGCAGGCCGCGCATGGGGGAGGCTGCGGGCAGGTCTGGGCTTGGCAAACTGATTTTAGGTAAAAGCTCGCTAACCAGACGGGTTTGGCGCGCGGATAGGGGGCGGCCCTGCGCGCGGCCATAAAGACGTTTATGTCCCTGATTCTGTTTGGGGGTTTTTATGGAGCGCTCTTTTTGCGCGTGCGATTTTGGGTGTGAGGGCTCTTTTGGCGCGGAGGGAGGCATGGGAGCGCATCCTTAAATGATTTATGCCGATGAAGGCGAGGCGCAGCGAAATATAGGGATCGGAATATCGGCCAAGCCCTATCGCGGTCAATAAATATTTTAACAAGCTCGCATTGATAACGCCAATGATATAACCGCACGGCGTTATTTATAAAATTTATGCTCAGTAATGACGCCCTATTGGCCTTACCAGCGGATTATATTGATGATTTATTCAGCATTCGCGCCGTCTTCATCCTCAGCCAAAGAGCGCGCCAGCTCTAAAATACGGCGGCGCACAGGGCGGCTTTTGATTTTCGACACGGCCATGGCGAGCGCAACGCCGTCACTTGAATTGATAAAATCATAAACAAGCGGACGTTGTTCGCCTTCGGCAAAGCCGTTAATGGGCAATTGATCACCCAAGCCTTCAAAGAAAAACTGCACAGGTACAGATAGGACCTGTGAGAGTTTCCAAAGGCGTGATGCGCCCACGCGGTTGGCCCCGCGTTCATATTTTTGGACTTGCTGGAAGGTAACCCCCAGCTCATCGCCAAGTTTTTCTTGGCTCATTTTTAAAACCTGCCGGCGTAGTCTCACCCGCGTGCCGACATGTATATCGACCGGATTCGGCGATCGAGGTGCATGTTTTGATTGCATAATATATCCCTTGGCCCACAGACCTTTGCGCCCCTTGCCTAGCTTAGATTTACGACTGACAAGATGTGCTCAGACAAATTCTTTTGCCTGAGATGAACACCTAAAATCTATCCCCAATCAGATGCTCACATCGCGCAATACACTAAGAAAGTGGTGTTTGGCAAGACAAACGAGACAGTTTTGACGTGTTTGTGATGAGTCAGGTTATTTATTCATTTTAGAATAGATGGTCTTCAATATTGGTTTTGGGAGGGCGCTATCTATCACGCCTTCCTCAGTAAGAGGGAGAGATTTTATCAGGCGTCCATAGGGGTCAACAAAGCCAGATAGACCG
Source organism: Robiginitomaculum sp. (assembly GCA_023301505.1). Taxonomy (GTDB): domain Bacteria; phylum Pseudomonadota; class Alphaproteobacteria; order Caulobacterales; family Maricaulaceae; genus Robiginitomaculum. Next base: position 3,880 of record JALZUP010000115.1, on the reverse strand, counting down.
CTACTGGCGGCGCGCACAATGGGTAGGCCTTCTTCAATGGCGCGGTAAGCGACTTGGTTCATATGCTGAAAGGGGCCGCTTGTTTGGCCAAACCAAGCATCATTAGACACGGTTAAAATCCAATCAGGGCGCGCACCATCTGGCGCGCTCTTTATGGCTTTTGAGGTAAAGCCAGAAAAAATCGCCTCATAACATATTTGCACGCTTGCGAGGGGCAGGCCCGGAAACTGGGTTAGGCTGGGCGTGCCAAAATCAAAGCTAGCCGTTGCGCGGGTCAAAGCGGGAATGTCTAATTTTTCAGCGAATTTATTTCCGGGCACAAATTCACCAAAGGGCACAAGGCGGCTTTTATTATAGAGCGCCAAAGCCTGAGGGCCTTCATTTAAAGGATCACTGCGCAGGCCAGCCACGCTATTATAATAGCGCGTTTGATCTGTATCAGGCTCAAAATAAGAGCTGGGGACGGGGTCGCGGCGCGTGACGCCCATAATGAGGTCAGGCCCGCCTAAAAAAAGCCTATTAATGGCCTGCATTAGGCCTGCATCTTCGAGCGGCAATCCTGAGATTGCGCCTTCTGGCCAGATAATATGCGTTAGCCCGTCTATGGGCGGTGTTGCGGAGAGCGCGAAATGTTGATCAATTAAGGCTTCATAGCCATTTTGCTCATGTTTTGTGAGCTGATCAATACGGGTTTGGAGCACGCGAATTTTTGGCCCCTCCCAATAGCTTATAGTCGCCGATGAGAGCCGAAATGTGCCAAAAATAAACAGGCCCACCATGAGGCTGGCGCTAGCTATAAAGGGGCTTGCTCTGCGCCAAATATTTGGCGCAAAATTATTAAAAGAAGGCTGATTGAGAGAGGAGAGGGGGGGCTGGCTAAAACTCGCCGCCAAAGCTGCCGCAAATAAAAGCGTCACCGCGCTTAGCCCGTAAATGCCAAATAAAGACGCGCTTTGCGACATGGCTCCGCCTGCGGCCCAGATATAGCCAGGTAGGTTCCACGGAAAGCCAGATAGAATATGGCCGCGTAAATATTCAGCCGCAAAAAGACAGCCCGCAAATAATAAAGCGCGCAGGACGCGGTTTTTTAATCTCGCTCCCAGCCAGACATAAAGCCCGCTAGCAAAGCCCCAAAATAGCGCAAGGCCAGCGGGCAGAAGAATCATGCCCAGCGGAGCTAAAAATATATAAAAAGAGCCGCGCGTTAGAAAGGCCGAGGCGATCCAGTAAAGGCTGGCAAGAAAATAGCCAAAGCCAAAAAGATAGCCCGCCCGCGCCCCGCGCCAAAATAAAGCTTTTGAAGATGCAGAGCTGCCGCCCTGCTGACTCAATATTTGCGCGCGCGCGCCGTCAAGATGCATGGCGAGGGCCGCGATCCCGATTATAAAGGCAGGCCAAATATAAAGCGGGGCATGGCTGAGCACGCTTAGCGCTCCAAATAAGATAAGATAAAGCCCGCCTTTGCGCCCAGACAGAGCATATATAAAGCGGCGCGCGGCGCTTATATTTTGTCTGATATTTTGGCTGAGGCGCGCCATAAATGGGCGGTCAGTCTGGGGCGCGCTCATGGGTTAACTGCTTTGCGCGCTTGGCGGCGCGGCATTGCGTACGCGAATACGCTTAACGCGGCGCGCATCGGCATCGAGCACTTCAAATTCAATTCCAAAAGGATGCAAGATAACTTCGCCGCGTTCGGGCACATGATTGGCGAGCGTAAAAATTAACCCGCCCAGCGTGTCCACATCATCTTCTTGCGCGTCAGTCGCGATTTCGCGGCCAAAGACGGCTTCAAAATCGGTAATAGCGGCGCGCGCATCTACATCCCAAACTTGGCCGTTTTTACCTTCGCCAACTTTGACCATTTCGGGCAACTCATCAGCATGCTCATCCTCAATTTCGCCGACAATAGGCTCGACTAAATCTTCCAAGGTGACAAGGCCATCCGTGCCGCCATATTCATCAACAACAATGGCCATATGAATGCGGCGCGCCTGCATACGCCGTAAAAGCTCTTGGGCGAGCATAGAGGGCGGCACATAAAGGACGGGGCGCAAAATATCTGTGATGACTTGTTTGTTTGGATAGTTTTTTGTTGCGCGCGCTTTCACATCAAATGTTAAAAATGGAAAAAGGTCTTTAATATGGACCATACCAATCGGGTCATCGAGCGTTTCGTGATAGACGGGCAGGCGAGAATGAGAGGCTTCTTTAAAGTGGGCGGATAAATCTTTGAGACTGGCCGTGTCTTCAATACTGATAATATCAATACGCGGCACCATCACATCACTGACGCGTAAATTGTGAAAGGCTTCTGCCGCGCTGACCATGGTTTTTTTATAGGCCGCGCCAAGCTTTTCAGCAGATGTTTCGCCCAGAGAGTCCGCCTCGTCCTTATTCCCAAAAACGCGAGAGAGAAAAGAGCCGCTTTGTTCAGTATCAGACATGTTTTGCCTTTTGTGATCGAGGGCTCTTTTGCAGGGGCTGATAGGGGTTTGCAATAGTTAGCGCTGCCAAAATATCTATTTCCGCGCGTTCCATATGCTCTGCATCATCCTCTTTTATATGGTCATATCCTGACAAATGTAGATAGCCGTGAATTAATAAATGGCAAAAATGATCCGTCATGCCAATATATTTCTCACCCGCCTCACGGCGCAAAGTCTCAAAACCAAAGGCAATATCGCCCATAGCGGGGTTAATACCATCTGCTGGAAATGAGAGCACATTAGTGGCCTTGTCTTTGCCGCGATAATCACGGTTGAGCGCCCGAATGGCGTTATCATCTAATAGCGCAATAGATAATTCTCCACGCATGGGCTGCCCAAGATGGTCAATACAGGCGCTTATGCAGCTCTGGCTAAGCCCAGAGAGATCGCCAATATCCTCCCATTGAGGGGCCTGAATTAAAAGCTCTATTGGCAATATGTCACTCATAATGCGTTATTCATAATCATGGGCGCGCTTAAGATTTTGAAAGCGCCGCTTTGGCGTCTTTTTCATAAGCGTCAACAATTTTCCCGACCAAAGGATGGCGCACCACATCACTGGCTAAAAACTCGACTTTATCAATATGTTTTATGCCGCCCAATATAGATAAGGCGTGGGCCAGACCCGAGGTTGTGCCGCGCGGTAGATCGCTTTGTGTGGGGTCGCCTGTTACGGCATATTTTGCGCGCTCACCGAGCCGGGTAAGTACCATTTTCATTTGCGCGAGGGTCGCATTTTGCGCCTCATCAATCACGACAAAGGCGTCCGATAAGGTGCGCCCGCGCATAAAGGCCAGCGGGGCCACTTCAATCTCGCCAGAGGCTTTGCGCCGTTCTGTTTCCTCACGCCCCAAAGTCATATAAAGCGCGTCCCAAATGGGCTGCATATAGGGATCGACTTTCTCATTTAAATCGCCCGGCAAAAAGCCTAAATTCTCGCCCGCCTCCACAGCAGGGCGGCAGGCAATGAAGCGCGCCACTTCACCGCGCGCCAATAAAGACGCGCCATAGGCGGTGGCTAAAAATGTCTTGCCCGTTCCCGCCGGGCCGACACCAAACATGATGGTATTATCCTGCATGGATTTGATAAACTTTTCTTGGCGCGGCGTTTTGGGGATGATGGGCCTGCGGCGCGGAAATGGAATAATGGTTTCAACCTTGGCGGCGGCTATTTTGCCTTTGCCAACGGTTTTAATCAAGGCGCGCACATCTGATGGCTCGCAGGGCCAGCCGCGCTCAAGGCGAGAATAAAGCTCGCGGATAATTTCCGCCGCCGCATTCCGAGACGGGCTATCGCCATTAATGGTGATAGAGCTACCGGGCGCTTCAAGATAAACAGAGAAAGCGTCCTCAATAAGTGCAAGATTAGCATGGTTAGGCCCGCAAAGGTCTTT
>JALZUP010000114.1 GCA_023301505.1 Robiginitomaculum sp. | reverse complement strand
TCCGATCTCCCACCGCCAGGTGGATATTAGAGGCGGCAAAACTGCAGTTATTAGGCTACATGTTCAAAATTTAAGCCTTCACCTAAAAGGTGAAGGCTTAAATTTGCTTGATTATTCACCCGCCACAATTTGTTCACGCGCCACAACAAGCAGCTCATCCATTTTCGTGCGTAGCTCTTGCGCGCTAATGCCAGCGCCGCCTTTATCCAGATCAGCTTTGACTTTGCGCAATACATCCTCATCACCAGCTTCTTCAAAATCAGAGGCGATGACTTCACCGATATAGGCCTCAAGGTCAGAACGTCCAGCCAATGGAGCCGCCCAAACGGCGAGCAGCTTATTGCGGCGCGCATCAACTTTAAATTCTTGCTCTGCCGTAAGAGCAAATTTTGTTTCAGACGCACTTCTGCGATCATCTATAGCGCTCATAATAGTCTCCTCACGCGTAAATCTTGGCCCGAAGGCCCTTATTGCGCAAACTCTGTCATAAATGAACAGCTCTGCACAGTCTTAGTTAAGCTTATATAGGGATATTTTAAAGCGATGTAATGGCGCAAGACAAATAAATAACATTGAATATAGATTATAAACTATCCACGCAATAGAGCCCGCTTAACCATTGTTTAACAGCGCCGCTTGGGGTATGACCTCATGCCTATCTTGACGTGCGAATCGCGTCATTGTTTTTTCATTTTCGTGAAAGAGAGCGCCATATGAGCCGCCGCAAACAAATCTATGAAGGCAAAGCCAAAATTCTTTATGAAGGGCCAGAGCCGGGAACCCTCATCCAATATTTCAAGGATGATACAACGGCGTTTAATGCTCAGAAGATGGAAGTTCTGCAAGGTAAAGGCGTGCTCAATAATCGCATAAGCGAGCATATCATGCTGGCCTTAGAGCGCGTCCATGTGCCGACCCATTTCATAAAACGCGTAAATATGCGCGAGCAATTAATCCGCAAGGTCGAGATCATTCCGCTTGAGGTTATTGTACGCAATGTCGCCGCGGGCAGTATGGCCAAACGCCTAGGGATTGATGAAGGCGAAGAATTGCCCCGACCTATTGTCGAATTTTGTCTCAAAAAAGACGAGTTAAATGATCCCCTTGTTGCAGAAGAGCATGTCACAGCCTTTGGCTGGGCCTCCCCTGCGGAAGTGGATGAGCTGACCTCCATGGCGCTACGGATCAATGACTTTTTATCTGGTATGTTCTTTGGCATTGGCATCCGCCTCATTGACTTTAAAATTGAATTTGGGCGGCTTTACGAAGGCGATCATCACCGCATTTTATTGGCCGATGAAATTAGCCCAGATAGCTGTCGGTTATGGGATTTAGAAACCAATGAGAAAATGGACAAAGACCGTTTTCGCCGTGATCTGGGCGGAGTGACCGAAGCCTATGCCGAAGTTGCAACGCGTCTTGGCCTCCTTAAAGACACGGCAGCTGGCAATGTCACAAAGCTCTCCGTTGTCAAAAATGAGGCTGATGAGTAAAGACCTCACCGCAAAGCTACTATTAACACCTAACTCCAAAAGAGACTCTGATGAAAGCTATCATTAATATCGGCCTTAAAAACGGCGTTTTGGACCCGCAAGGGCGCACTATTGCCAATTCACTCGTTGACCTTGGGTTTGACGAAGTGACAGGGGCGCGCCAAGGTAAAATCATTGAACTGGACCTTAAGGCCGAAGATGCAGATATGGTGCAAGCCCGCGTCACCGAAATGTGTGAAAAGCTTTTGGCTAATACGGTCATTGAAAGCTATTCAATAAAGATTGAAAACTAGACCATGAAGACAGCGGTTATAACCTTTCCAGCGAGCAATTGCGACCGCGATGCCCGCACAGCCTTAGCCAAAGTGACAGGCCGCGAACCTGTCGCCATATGGCACCGCGAGCGCGAAATCCCCAAAGATATAGACTTTGTTGTTGTGCCCGGCGGCTTTTCTTATGGTGACTATTTACGCTCTGGGGCCATTGCCGCGCGCAGCCCGATTATGCAGGATTTGAAAAAACGCGCCGATAATGGCTTGCTTGTGGCTGGGTTTTGCAATGGCTTTCAAGTACTCACTGAGGCAGGACTTCTGCCTGGCGCGCTCATGCGTAATCGGGATTTGAAATTTGTCTGCAAGCCACAAAAGCTGACCATTGCGAACGGTAAAAGCCGTTTCACGAAGGCCTATAATGGCAAAAAAGATATTGTCATTCCTATCGCCCATCATGATGGCAACTATTTCGCCGATAAAAAGACCATTGATAGCCTTGAAAAAAATGGACAGGTCATTTTCAGATATGACGGCAATCCAAATGGCTCGCTCAATGATATTGCAGGCATTGTGAATGAAGCTGGAAATGTCTTGGGCATGATGCCCCATCCCGAACGCGTTGTAGACCAAAGCGTTGGCGGCACAGATGGCACGGATTTATTTAAATCTGTGCTCAACTCTCTCACTTAAACGATTAGGCTAGATAATGAGTACGAAGATTAAAATCACGCCCCAAATCGTTGAGGAACACGGCTTAACCCCCGAAGAATATGAGATTATTCTCGACCGCCTTGGACGAGAGCCTAATATTAATGAGCTCGGCATTTTCTCGGTCATGTGGTCAGAGCATTGCTCTTATAAAAGCTCGCGCCGTCATTTGGGCAAATTTTTGACGAAAGGCAAACGCGTCATTCAAGGTCCGGGCGAGAATGCTGGCGTAATCGACATTGATGACAATGACGCCATTATCTTCAAAATGGAGAGCCATAATCACCCCTCCTATATTGAGCCTTACCAAGGCGCTGCGACGGGTGTTGGCGGCATTATGCGCGACGTCTTTACCATGGGCGCACGCCCAATCGCGAATATGAATGCTTTGCGATTTGGCGAGCCATCTCACCCAAAAACCAAAAGCCTTGTCTCAGGTGTTGTTGCGGGCATTGGCGGCTATGGCAATTGTGTAGGCGTTCCAACGGTTGGCGGAGAAACAAATTTCCATAAAGGCTATAATGGCAATATTTTGGTCAATGCGATGTGTGTTGGCCTCGCCGATCAAGACAAGGTCTTTTATTCAGCCGCCAAGGGCGTGGGCAATCCAATCTTTTATGTCGGGTCTAAAACAGGCCGCGACGGCATTCACGGCGCAACTATGGCCTCGGCTGAATTTGACGATGATAGCGAAGAAAAGCGCCCAACGGTTCAAGTCGGCGATCCCTTTACTGAGAAACTATTGATCGAAGCCTGCCTTGAGCTAATGAGTACAGATGCCATTATCGCCATTCAAGATATGGGCGCGGCGGGCCTCACATCATCTTCTATCGAGATGGCGGATAAGGGCGGCGTGGGCATTAAAATCAATCTCGATAAAGTGCCTCAACGCGAAGAAAATATGACTCCCTATGAGATGATGCTCTCAGAGAGCCAAGAGCGTATGCTTATGGTTCTCAAACCCGGCAAAGAACATCTCGCTTTTGAAGTGTTTGAAAAATGGGAACTTGATGTCGCCCAAATCGGCGAGACAACAGATACGGGACGTCTTGTGCTCACCCATAACCGCAAACGCGTCTGCGATATTCCAATTGCGCCCTTGGCCGATGATGCGCCTAATCTGGATCGTCCTTATGAGAAGACACCAGAGCGCCCTATCCTCGCCGCATCTGATACGCGCGCGCCCAATGATTATAATCAAACCATATTACAGCTTGTCGGCTCAGCAGATCTCGCCTCACGTCGGTGGATATGGGAACAATATGACCGCCATGTTATGGGCGATACCATTGATAGCAGCCAGTCTGGCGGCGACGCCGCAATTGTTCGTATTCACGGCAAAAATAAAGCCGTCGCGATCACAACAGATTGCACCCCGCGCTATGTCTTTGCAGACCCTTATGAAGGCGGCAAACAAGCTGTTGCTGAAACATGGCGCAATTTGTCCTGTGTCGGCGCAACCCCTGTAGCGATTACAAATTGTCTCAATTTTGGCAATCCACAGCGTCCAGAGATAATGGGCCAATTTGTATATGCAACTCAGGGCATAAATGAAGCCTGTAATGTGTTTGAATATCCTGTCGTTTCTGGGAATGTCTCTCTCTATAATGAGACAAATGGCATAGCTATCCCGCCTACCCCCGCCATTGGCGGAGTTGGCTTGATTGACGATTTAAGCAAAATTGCGAGCCTAATCGGAGCCAAGCCCGGCAATTCACTGGTTTTGATTGGCGAGACGGCAGGCTGGCTTGGCAGCTCCATCTATGCACGTGACGTCTTAGGTCATGAACGGGCCGATGTGCCAACGATCTATGCTCCGCCTCCTGTTGACCTAGAGGCCGAAAAGGCAGCTGGGAACTATGTGCGCCTACTTATCCAGAATCGCCGCGTAAACGCCGTCCATGACCTCTCAGATGGCGGCCTCGCTATTGCGGCGATAGAAATGGCCCTCGCCAATGCCCAAGGCATAGAGCTAAAAGCCTCTATGGCTGGATTGCCCCTACATGCGTGGCTATTTGGCGAAGATCAGGGACGCTATCTTTTGGCGGTTGACGAAAATAGCGTCAATCCCGTCGTATCAACGGCAGGAGCAAAAGGCGTTCCCGCAACAATCGTGGGCAAAGTCGGCGGCGCTTCTGTAACAGTTCAAAATGGGTTTGATATCAAACTCTCCGAGCTGCGTGATACATATGAAAAATGGTTGCCCGAATTAATGAGCGCCAAGACGTAAAGTATAGTTTCAAGACGTAAGGTATAGTTTCATGGCAATGCAAGCAGAACAGATCAAAGCGCTTTTATTAGACAGCTTTCCGCAGGCTGATATAGAGATCATTGACCTTGCTGGTGATGGAAATCACTACAAGGCCGTAATTTGCACGGCGGAGTTTTCTGGCAAAAGCCGTGTTAGTCAGCATCAAATGGTTTACGCGGCCCTGAAAGGGGCTATGGATGGTACAAATGATGCGCAGCTTCATGCCTTAGCGCTTGAAACACGCGCCAAATAACCTATCTGCTAGTTAAGACAATTCATTTTAGGAGACCTACATGACTAATCCGGCTCACGATCAAATCAAGAAAACGATGACTGATCACAATGTCGTCCTTTTCATGAAAGGCAATCCGACATTCCCGCAATGCGGCTTCTCATCCCAAGTTGTCCAAATATTGGACTATCTTGATGTCGATTATCATAGCGTCAATGTCTTGGAAGATATGGATATTCGCCAAGGCATTAAAGAGGTCAATAATTGGCCTACGGTCCCGCAAGTCATTGTGAAGGGCGAATTTATTGGTGGCTGCGACATTGTCCGTGAAATGTTTGAAAGCGGCGAGCTTAAGCCTTTCCTAACCGAAAAAGGCGTTTTATCTGCCTAAACCCCTTAATTGGTATAGTTAAAACCCTCCAAACCCCCGCTTAACCTATAATTCACTCGGAATTGGTATAATGGCGATTATGGGGCAACAAAGGGTACGCAAATATTGCGTATGAAACACTATGTCATGGGTTAATAGAACAATCAGGCGTGATGAGCGCACAAGCTATAATGAAGTCAGAGGCATCTCTACCAAACGCGGGAGTGCGCGTTACTATATGTCTATTATAGTGCTGGTCATGGCCACTGTCATGTTTTATGTCAGCGCGCATTATATCGGGGCATTTGTAAATGTGAACAAAGCCATTGCCATGTCTGGAACATCTCAATCCGATTCAATCGCTCATAAGGAAATCTACCGCCGCATCGCGCATATAATTGGCGTGCCAGATTATAAACGCGTATATTTGCGCTCAGGACAAGCAATCGAAGCCCAATATGAACTGCCCGATGGCGCGCAGATTGAGCTTGAAATCATGCAATGCAAACAACGTCCTATTTTAGAAGTCTTCAAGTGTAAAGCTATTGCCCAAAGCACATCTATTATCAAAGATCGGCGCAGCGGGTCTCATGAAATACAGGTCGGGAAATCTGGGTTTTATTATTTCTCAGCCAAGGTCAGCCCGCCTGAATTAGAAAACAAATATTCCGAGGCAGGCATTAAAAGCGATTATTCTTTGATTTGGCGCCGCGCCTAGTGGTTAAACTGGCCTGCTAAATATAGATGGCACAAACAAAGAGGCCCGCTCAAATGAGCGGGCCTTAATTTTGATCTCTCGCTTAATCTTAGCGAGAGTAGAATTCGACGACCAGATTAGGCTCCATCACAACAGGATAAGGCACTTCGTCAAAAGATGGGACGCGCACATAAGTTGATTTCATCACTTTTGGATCAAGGTCGACATATTCAGGAATCTCACGCTCAGCAGATTCCAAAGCTTCGAGAACCAAAGCCATTGTACGAGACTTTTCACGCACTTCAATCACATCACCCGGACGGCAACGATAAGATGGGATATTCACTTTCTTGCCATTCACAAGAATATGGCCGTGATTTACGAATTGACGTGCAGCAAAGACAGTTGGCACGAATTTAGAGCGATAAACAATGGCGTCCAAACGGCTTTCTAAAAGGCCGATTAGGTTTTGCGATGTATCGCCTTTCATGCGGTCAGCTTCTTTATAGATACGGCGGAAACCTTTTTCCAAGATATTGCCATAATAGCCTTTTAGCTTTTGCTTAGCGCGCAGCTGAATACCAAAGTCAGAGAGCTTTGATTTGCGGCCTTGGCCATGCTGCCCTGGAGGGAATGGGCGCTTATTAACAGGCGACTTAGGACGGCCCCAGATGTTTTCACCGGAGCGGCGGTCAATTTTATACTTGGCTGATATACGTTTAGACATGCGAATGCCCTTTTCATTTTAACTGGCTCCGGCTCGCTGGGCCTATCCCAGCAGCGATCTCAACGGCGGACACCAATCATCCCGTGTAAGCGGCGGTATATAGCGAAGATTGAGGGCGGGTCAAGCCAGAAATAATGCCCAAACCCAATCAGGAACAAGGCTTCCAACAAGGTTCTCGGCAAGGCTCTCGGCAAGGCTCCACATTCCAGCCCCTATTAACTCATGCCTAACCCTATTTCTAAGGCTCACTTAAAGGGGTTTTAGCTAATATAAAAGACTATGGGAGCAAAACCGATATCAAATCGCGTGACTTTGCACCGCGCGGCAAGCCTAACGGCCTGCGTAGCGATGGCGCTTGCCCTATACACAACTCCGTCAGCCTCTGTCATAGACCGTCCGTTTCTCAGAGCGCAAGCCGTTGTCATAGTTATCAGCGCGACAGAGAATGAAACAAATGGCGGCGTAGCTCCAGTTGCGGTTGATTTCAATTTGTTGACCCCCTCATCTTCAGGCACGGCGGCTCCAGACTTAATTTCCGATGATGGTTATGTGTTTAACTCAAATTCTGGTTTTGACCCTGGCCATGACTTTTCGGCGGGCGCAACTCGGATAGACATTAATAATGAAACCTTCGGCGCGACATTCTCAAATCCCGGCGGCGGAGATATTGATTTTCTTGAGCCTACGGACAGTCTGACGGCTTTTGGCTTGGATGCAAGCACAGACATTAATTTACGCGCCGCGCGCAATGTCTCGCGCTTTCTGGTCGTTTCAAATGTCCCCTTCGATATTTTCTCACATGCGAGCAATATATCGCGCACAGGTGATTTGACCGCGCTCGATTATGAAAATATCGGCTTTCGCGCTTTGATAAACCGCTCTGGCGGAAGCGGCGCTGGACGCTGGGGCGATGCGGCTCAGAACCCGTCAATTGGCGGTACAGGAATTGATACGACAATTAATGATCTGGGAGATATGAGCGCAGGGCCAACCAAGTTATTTTCAGGAGGCCGCCGTACAGCCAGTTCGCGCGGAACATTGCTCGAGCAAGCTGTCTCTTTTAACATTCGCTACGCGCTCAGCGCCGACCCTGACGCAAGCAATGTCAATGATTATGATTTCTCAATAGGTACAGGAACCATAGCACGGACGTCACCTATACGGTCTATACGCCTTAGCCTAATCTCGCTAAGCTACCCCCTCGCCTTGCCTCGTCCCTGCGCAATCGCCTTTATCATTCCGCGCATTGTTCGTACTTCCTGCTCCGTCATCTTTGCCCGTGTAAACGGGGCGCGAATATTGCGGCGCATCAGATCTGTTTTACTCTCTGGATAAAAGAAGCCTGACTTTTGCAGCTCATCTTCGAGGTGCTCAAACATACGCACAAGGTCTTCGCGGCTTGCTGGAGGGCTAATATCTTTTTGGAAAAAATCAGGCGGAGCTGTGCCTTCGGCTGACTTCCAAATATAGCTAAACACGCCCACAGCCTGAGCTAGATTTAGCGATTGAAAGGCAGGGTTGATAGGATAGGTCAGGATATGATCGGCTAAAACTACATCCTCATTCACTAGCCCAGCTTTTTCTGGTCCGAATAAAATGCCCGTATGATGCCCTTCACCTTGCCATGCATGAAACAAGGCCCCCGCATCACCTGTGCCAATCACAGGTACTTCTAGCTCGCGGCGGCGCGCCGTCGCCGCCATAACAAATGTCAAATCAGCAACGGCCTCTGCGGTGGTTTCAAACAATTTCGCATTTTCAAGCAGCGGATTCGCGCCAGCCGCCATACCTATCGCCGCAGGATTGGGCCAGCCATCACGCGGCTTTACAAGGCGCAGCTCTGTTAGGCCGAAATTGAGCATAGCGCGCGCCGCGCCGCCAATATTCTCTCCAAGCTGCGGATTGACGAGAATAATCGCGGGGTTTGGCGTAGGTTTTTCTGTGTGGCGCACCACTTCGCCCAACTGATTTTTGATTGTTTTTCCCATAATCGGCTCTCATTTAATTTTAAGCTATTTATGTCCTTAAGCGGCACTTTCCTAGCGGTTTTTCAGAACATCTTTCCAGAGGTGCTTTTCACAAAGCTTTTATGGCTCATCCACTTTCATATTCACAAAGACAATGTTACACGCGATGATATAGATTTATTTTTTAAGAGGCTACCAATGGCGAAAATTAAGGTGACGAACCCCGTCGTAAATATGAATGGCGACGAGATGACCCGCATCATATGGGATATGATCATTGATCGTTTAATCAAACCCTATCTTGATATAGAACTACTTGATTATGACCTATCCATCCAATCGCGCGACGCAACAGATGATCAGATTACGATTGACGCCGCCAATGCCATAAAAAAACATAATGTCGGCATTAAATGCGCGACCATTACCCCTGATGAACAGCGCGTCAAAGAGTTTGACCTCAAGAAAATGTGGCGTAGCCCGAATGGCACAATACGTAATATTTTAGGCGGCGTTGTGTTCCGTGAACCTATCATCTGTAACAATGTCCCTCGCCTCGTGCCGGGCTGGACACAGCCTATCGTTATTGGCCGTCACGCCTTTGGCGACCAATATAAAGCGACAGACTTCCTTGTCCCCGGCAAAGGCAAATTAATGATGACATGGGAAGGTGAAGACGGGCAGAAAATCGAACGCGAAGTTTTCGACTTCCCTGAAGCTGGCGTCGCTATGGGCATGTATAATATTGACCAATCTATCCGCGATTTTGCTCGCGCAACCTTTAACTATGGCTTGCAACGTCAATGGCCTGTCTACTTGTCGACTAAAAACACAATTTTGAAAGCCTATGATGGCCGCTTCAAAGATATCTTCCAAGAAATTTTTGACACTGAATTTGCAAAGCAATTTGAGGAATTTGGCGGCGAATATCAGCATCGCTTAATTGATGATATGGTGGCAGCAGCAATGAAATGGTCTGGCGGTTATATCTGGGCCTGTAAGAATTATGATGGCGATGTGCAATCGGACACAGTGGCCCAAGGATTTGGCTCGCTTGGCCTGATGACATCTTTCCTTCTAACCCCAGATGGTAAAACCATGGAAGCCGAAGCGGCCCACGGCACTGTAACGCGTCACTATCGCAATCATCAAAAAGGTGAAACGACCTCGACGAACTCTACAGCCTCAATCTTTGCATGGAGCCGCGGCCTCGCTCATCGCGGGAAAGTTGATAACAATGAGGCCCTGATCAAATTCGCACAGGGACTTGAAGACACAGTTGTCGGCACAATTGAAGGCGGCCAAATGACAAAAGATCTCTCACTACTTGTTGGGCCAGACCAAGGCTGGCTAACAACAGAAGGCTATCTGGAAGCTATTGCTGAAAACTTCGAACAGAAGATGGCCTAGGCGTCTAAATTTAAGGGTTAGAGCCAAGGCTCTAACCCAAATATAATATTACCCAATAATTTTATTTAGCGTTTCTGATGGGCGCATAATAGCTGCGACCTTATCAGCGTCAGCGTGATAATAGCCGCCCATATCCGCAGCCACCCCTTCGGAAGCCTTTAGCTCTGCTAAAATTGCGTCTTCATTCGCGGCAAGCTCAGAGGCAATTTTAGAGAAATGCGCGCTCAGTTCCTTATTGCCATATTGAGACGAGATCGCCTCAGCCCAATAACGGGCAAACCAGTAATGGGAAGACCGGTTATCATTATCACCCACCTTACGGCCCGGAGACTTCCCCTCAACGAGCAGAATCTGCGTGGCGCGCTCAACAGCCTGACCAAGCACGGCCGCTTTTGGACGTCCCTTTGTAGCCAAGAAATTAAAGCTCTCACCTAAGGCGCAAAATTCGCCAAGGCTATCCCAGCGAAGATGGTTTTCATCTTGGAGTTGCTGCACATGTTTCGGGGCTGATCCCCCCGCGCCTGTTTCAAACAACCCGCCGCCATTCATCAATTTAACGATAGATAGCATCTTGGCAGATGTCCCTAGCTCTAAAATCGGGAAAAGGTCTGTAAGATAATCACGTAAGACATTACCTGTGATGGTCACCACATCATTGCCTTTGACCATTTCCTCAAATGTGTAGCGCGTGGCAGCGCGCGGCGTCATGATCGGAATGTCTTTTCCTGCTTCTGTCAGAGCGGGCTTAATATATTTGATAAGCTCAGCGTCATGAGCACGGTTCTCGTCCAGCCAGAACGCGGCCAAGCCTGTCGCATCGGCGCGTTCAATGCCTAGCTTAATCCAATCTAAGATAGGCGCTTTATTGGCTGTGCATGAGCGCCAAATATCGCCGCCTTCAACCTCATGGCTAATAATCGTTTCGCCATTATCGAGCACAATAGAAATTGTCCCATCAGAATCGGCAATAAAGGTCGTCGGGTGAGAGCCATATTCTTGGGCTTTTTGCGCCATCAATCCAACATTGGACACCGCGCCGCATGTTTTCACATCCAGCTTTCCATTCTCTTTGAAAAACTCAACTGTTTCCTCATAAACGGGCGCATAGCAATTATCAGGAATACAGCATTTCGTATTGGCGGGCTCTCCATCAGGGCCCCAGCCAATCCCCCCTGCTTTAACAACAGCAGGCATAGAGGCATCAATAATCACATCAGATGAGACATGAAGATTTGTAATTCCCTTGTCAGAATTGACCATATAAAGCGGCGGCTTGGCAGCAAGCGCGGCTTTCAAATCAGCTTCCATTTGCGCATTGCCAGCAATTAGTTTTTCAAGGGCGCCAATTCCAGAGTTGGGATTAAAGTCAAGCGCGTCACCATGTTTGGCAAGAAAATCTTCTAAATAAACCGAAACAAAATGGCCAAAGATGACGGGGTCTGACACCTTCATCATTGTCGCCTTTAGGTGAGCTGAAAATAATATACCCGGCTGCGTCGTCTCGACTTCTTTTTTGATATATGAGCGAAGGGCCTTGGCCGACATGAATGTGCCGTCAACAATGGTGCCGTCTTCATATTGCAAGCCGTCTTTAAGAACTGTCTGCTCGCCTTGTTTATTCGTGAAGATGATTTTTGCGCCGCCCGCTTGCGCGCCGCTTATTGTAACCGATTTTTCATTGGCGAAGAAATCATCCCCGTCCATAGAGGCAACTGATGTTTTATTATCTGCTGTCCACTCTCCCATACGGTGCGGGTTGATCTGGGCATAGACTTTGACCGCTTTAGCTGCGCGGCGGTCGGAATTACCCTCGCGCAGGACAGGATTGACAGCCGAGCCTTTAATCCCGTCATATTTCGCTCGCACAGCTTTATCTGCAGCCGATTTTGGAGCAGACGGATAATCGGGAATAGGATAGCCTTGAGATTGCAGCTCTTTAATCGCGGCTTGTAATTGCGGCACTGAGGCCGACACATTTGGCAATTTAATAACATTGGCACTGGGCTCTTTGACGATCTTGCCAAGCTCTGCCAAGTCATCGGAAACACGTTGCTCCTCAGATAAAAGGTCTGGGAATAAAGATAAAATTCGAGCAGCAAGAGAAATATTGCGGGTTTCAATATCTATACCCGCTGCACTCGCGAAAGCTGAAATGATAGGAAGTAAAGACATGCGGGCAAGCTCAGGAGCTTCGTCAACGATTGTATAAATTATATCGGGCATAGTCTTTGTCATATTTGTCAACCTTTAGGCGTTTCAGTGGAACCCGCATTACATGCGTATAATTATATAAATATATACACAGACGATAGCAAAATGGTTCATTCAATTGTGGTCTGTTTATATGAGACATTGGCTATTTCAACTTATAATCAATCTTTCTAACGAAAATAAGCAAAATTATAGGGTTAGGCCGCTAGAGCTACGCATTAAGGCTTGGATTAAGAGGCGCATCACGCAATCGAGCCTGCTGACTCTCTCGCCCCCGAATGAGCCTCATATTTTACTATAGATTTTAAGCAAGCCACATTTTGCTGATTCCAGACAATCTGACTTGCCGTTTCAAGCTCTCCTGATTCATCAAGCTGCGCAAGGTGACAAAAGCCGAGAGGCTTACATCGCCCAAAATAACACGCTCAGTTATTTTGGGTAACCAGCAAGATGGTGTCGTGACGAGAATAGATTGATGTTTTCATGCCGCTAGGCTAGCGTCACAACGGAAAATGGGCGGTTAAAGTGACGAGGCTTTTTTAGGAAGTAAAATGACTGAATACTTCAGTGTTCCCAATAATATTTTTGTTAGGGTATCTGTGGGGCACTTGACCATGTCGTCAATTGTAGATCCCCGGCGTTCGCCCAACTATGCAGATGCCAGCCTTAAGTGTAAGTTTGGAGGAGGGTGAAAATGGATGATATTTTTATTTCTACTGGAGCTGTGTTCACTGTCATGATTCCGTGTTGGGTTGTTTTCATTTTTGTAATTTGGATGATGTACATAAAGTATAAAAAATATCTCGCATATATACGAAGGAAAGAAAGTCCTGACTTTGTGGAAGCATTCA